>JBBQJG010000320.1:0-6641 GCA_038325725.1 Polyangia bacterium
CTGGGGCACCTGGGGCCCACGGGCGTCGACGAGCTGGCGACGGCCAACCTTCGCTTCTCGTCCGGCTTCACGGCGAGCGTCGCCTGCGCCGTGCGCCACGAGCTCGGGACCGCCGTGACAATCTACGGCGAGGGCGGGCGCGTCGAGCTCCCCGATCCGTGGCTGCCGGGCGGGCAGCGCCAGGGAACCGAGTCCTCGTTTACGATCTACAACAACGACGGCGACGGCGCGCCCGAGACCGTGACCGTGCGCGCCGCGCTGCCCGTCTACGCTTTGCAGGCAGAGCTGGTCGCCGACGCGGTCGCCGCGCGGGCGCTCGAGCCGGCCTGGCCCGCCATGGGGTGGAGCGATAGCCAAGGAAACCTGCGTGTCCTCGACCAGTGGCGCGCCGCCATCTACGACCCGAAAGGTGAATGATGCCTCTGAGTCCCCTCGACTTGCTCGCCTGCGTCCTGTTCCTGGGCTTCGTCGTCGCGTTCTCGATGTGGGCGTCCCGCAAGGAAAAGACCGCGCAGGGCTACTTCCTCGCGGGGCGCGGGCTCGGCTGGCCGCTCATCGGGCTGTCCCTCATCGCCACCAACATCTCGACCGAGCACTTCGTGGGCATGGTGGGCCAGGCCTACGGGCCCGTGGGCCTGGCCGTCGCGTCGTGGGAGTGGACGGCCGTCATCGCCATGGTGCTCGTCGCGTGGTTCCTGTTGCCGCGCTTCTTGAGGTCCGGCATCTACACGATGCCGGAGTTCCTGCAGCACCGGTACGACGCCAACACGCGCACGATCATGGCCGGGTTCATGGTCGTGCTCTACGTCGTGACGGCGCTCGCGTCGGTGCTGTACTCGGGCGCGCTCTTCTTCTCCGAGACGCTGGGCCTGCCCGCGCTCCTCGCGCACCAGCAGGGCATCCCGCTGCCCGAGGCCGAGCGCGCGGCGTTCGCGATGAGCGTGTGGCTCATCGGCCTCGTGACGGCGATCTACACCGTCTACGGCGGGCTCAAGGCCGTCGTCTTCTCCGATCTCATCCAGGGGCTCGCGCTGCTGGCCGGCGGCGCGTTCGTCATGCTGCTGTGCTTGAGCAAGCTGGGCGGCGGCAGCGTCGCGGCGGGCTGGTCGAGCATGCTGGCCGCGAACGCCCACAAGATGCACATGTTCCGGCCGGCGGCCGACGGGGACCTGCCCTGGCCCACGCTGCTCACGGGCATCTGGGTGCCCGTCATCTTCTACTGGGGGCTCAACCAGTTCATCACGCAGCGCACGCTGGCCGCGCGCTCGCTCGCCATGGGCCAGCTCGGCATCTTCTTCGCGGCGGCGCTCAAGCTGGTCCTGCCCTTGATCATCGTCATGCCCGGCATCGCGGCCGCGCAGCTCTACGGGCGCGAGATAGGCCCCACGGGCGACAAGGCCTATCCGTACCTGCTGAACCACCTGCTGCCCGCGGGCGCCCGCGGCCTCATCCTCGCGGCCATCGGGGGCGCCGTCATGAGCGCGCTCAGCGGCGGGCTCAACTCGGCGTCGACGGTGTTCACGCTCGATCTCTACAAGCGCTGGCGGCCGCAGACAGACGATCGCCACCTCGTGATCGTCGGGCGCATCGCCACGGCGGCCATCGTCATCCTCGCGTGCCTGTGGACGCCCGTCATCCGCTCGTTCCGCGGCGTGTTCAACTACATCCAGGAGATCTGGGGCTTCGTGAGCGTGCCCACGTTCACGGTGTTCCTCATCGGCCTCGTCACCGCTGTGTACACGGTCTACGGCGGGCTCAAGGCGGTCGTCTACTCCGATCTCATCCAGGGCCTCGCGCTGCTCGCGGGCGGGGCCTTCGTCATGGGCCTTTGTCTTTACAAACTAGGCGACGGCAGCGTCGTCGCGGGCTGGTCGAGCCTGCTCGCCGCGAACGCCGGCAAGATGCACATGTTCCGGCCCGCCGCCGACGCGGACCTCCCCTGGCCGACCCTCCTGACGGGCATCTGGGTGCCCGTGATCTTCTATTGGGGCCTCAACCAGTTCATCACGCAGCGCACGCTCGCCGCGCGCTCGCTCGCCATGGGTCAGCTCGGCATCTTTTTCGCCGCGGGGCTCAAGCTCTTCCTGCCGCTCATCATCGTCCTGCCGGGCGTCGCGGCGGCGCAGCTCTTCGGGCGGGAGATCGGCCCCTCGGGCGACAAGGCCTATCCGTACTTGCTGAATCACCTGCTGCCCGTGGGCGTCCGCGGCCTCATCCTCGCGGCCATCGGCGGCGCCGTCATGAGCGCGCTCAGCGGCGGGCTCAACTCGGCGTCGACGGTCTTCACGCTCGATCTGTACAAGCGCTGGCGACCCCAGTCGACGGATCGTCAACTGGTCCTCGTCGGGCGCCTCGCGACGGCGGCCATCGTGATCCTCGCGTGCCTGTGGACGCCGGTCATCCGCTCGTTCCGCGGCGTGTTCAACTATATCCAGGAGATCTGGGGCTTCGTGAGCGTTCCCACCTTCACGGTGTTCCTCATCGGCCTGCGCTTTCCGCGCGTGCCGCCGCTGGGCGCGAAGGCCGCCTTCGCGATCGGCCCGACGCTGTACGCGGCGCTGCGCTTCCCCAACTGGCTCAAGCTCGCGGCCGGCGACGCGCACGGCGCGCTGCTCAACGGCTACATCCGCTTCGCGCAGCTTCACTACCTGTATCACATGGCGCTCACCTTCCTGGTCGTCGCGTCGGTGATGCTGACGATCGGCAAGCTGCGGCCGCTTCCGTTCGCGCGTGTGCTGCCCGATCGCGGCGAGGTCGACACGACGCCGCACCCGCGGCGCGACCAGATCGGGACGCTGCTCATCGCCGCGACGGTCGCGCTCTACGCCGTCTTCCGGTGACGACGACGAGCGTCGCCAGAAGGATGAGTCCGGGACCCCGCGACGCGGGCGCATCCGCCGCCGCGCAGTCCGAACGAAGGTCGTGGAGCTGGGGCGCGGGCGGCGCCCCGAGCACGGGCGCCGCGTCCGGCGCGGCCACGTCGCGCGTCGCCGGCGGGCCGTCGCCCATCGCGGCATCGACCCCGGGCGTCGCGTCGGCGACGGGCGCGGCGTCGGCGGGCGGAGCGTCAGGCGGAGCGTCAGGCGGAGCGTCCTCGGCGGCGGCGTCTCGCGCGTCCTCGGCGGCGGCGTCTCGCGCGTCCTCGGCATCTCCAGGCGTCGCGTCGGTGCCCGCGTCGGGCGGCGCGGCGAGGACGCCCGGCTGCGCGCCGCCCGCGAGCGCGGCGATCTCCGTGGCGTCGAGCGCGCGGTCGTAGATCGCGACCTCGTCGACGAAGCCCTCGAAGTCCCGGGCGCGCGTGCCGTTTCCATAACGGCCGATCCAAAGGTCCGGGCCGAGGTCGTAGGTGAGCGGCCCCTCGGTCGCGTTCGTGGCGGCGAGCGTCCCGTCGAAGAACACGGCGAGCCCCTTGCCGTCGATCGTCGCGGCGGCGTGGTGCCACCGGCCGTCGAACAGCGTCGGCTCGGGCGCGACGACGTCCGACCACCCCCCGACCTGCCGGCGCCCCGCGCCGAGGCCGCCGGGCGCGAGGTAGAGCATGTAAGAATCGCCCGCGCTCACGAGCTCCGAGCGGTCCGCGTCCGTCGACGTCGCGAGGTACCACACGGAGATCGTGACGGCCGCGGGCTCGAGGGCGGCGGGCATCGCGGCGATGCGCACGGCCTGGTGCGTGGCGCGCGTCAACGTGACGCTGCGGGCGTCGCCGTAGCGGACGGGCGGAATCAGCATCGAGCTTTCGGGCCCGTTGACGTAGACGCCGGGGATCGACCGCCCAGAGGCGTCGCTCGCGACGGTGGCGGCGCTCGGCTCGTCGAGCTTCCAGTACCCGACGAGCCCGTCGCGCAGATCGCCACGCGCGGCGCCCCCGGGCAAGAGGCCGAGGGCCACAGCGAGACAGGGAACGGCCACGGGCGTGCGCACGCCCCCCAGTGGTCGGCAGGGGGCCGTCACGGCTCAGATTTCTTTTGGGCGCAGCGCGCCGTGAGCCGTGGGAGCCGCCTGTGGTCACTTGGTTCATAATGGCCGCCAGGATGACCGTCGCCGAGCGCGCGCCAGCCGACGTCCCCGACGTCCCGTCCTCGGCGGCCCGGCACTTCGTGTCCCGCTTCGAGGGGTCCGACGAAGCGCTCGTCCTGGCCCTGCGGACGGGCGATCGCGCCGCCGCGTCCGAGCTCGTGCGCCGCTACGGCCCGTACGTCGAGCGCGTGCTCGCGCGCATCCTCGGCGTCGACGGCGAGCTCCCGGATCTGCTCCACGACGTGTTTCTCAACGCGCTCGACAGTATCCACTCGCTCAAGACGCCGTCGATGCTCAAGGAGTGGCTGCGCGGCGTGACAGTGTTCGTCGCGCGCGGCTGCCTGCGGCGGCGCCGCCGCCGTCAGTGGCTCGTGTTCCGGCGCTCGGAGGATCTACCCGACGTCCCCATCGACGTGCTGCCATCCGACGCCACCGAGGCGCTCACGCGCACATACCGGGCGCTGTCGAAGCTGCCGCCCGACGAGCGCATCGTCTTCGCGCTCCGCTTCGTCGCGGAGATGGAGCTCACCGAGGTCGCCGCGGCCTGTCAGGTCTCGTTGGCGACGATCAAACGGCGCCTCGACAAGGCGCAGACCCGATTCACCGCGGCGGGCCGAAAGGATCCGGTCCTGCGCGAGTGGATGGAGAGCGGCGCACGATGGAGCGTGACATGAACCAGACCGAGCCCTTCTTTCGACAAATCGGCGCTGAGCAGGACCGATGGCTCGCCGAGGTCTCCTCGGTCGACCGCGCGGCGAGGCGCCTGCTCGAGGGCGAGCCGCGCCGTGCGCGGTCGCCGTTCGTGGCGCCGCTGCTGCTTTCGGCGGGCTTGGCGGCGGCCGCCGTCGCCGTGTTCGTGCGCGCGCGCCCGCTCACCGTCGAGCGCGGCGACGACCACGGGGCGATCTCCGTGGGCGCCGACATCGCCGCGCGCGAACGGCCGGTCGCGCTCGCCTTCTCCGACGGCTCGACGATGGAGCTCGACGTCGCGTCGCGCGCGCGCGTCGCGGGGCTGGGCGCGCACGGCGCGCGCATCGTCGTCGAGCGCGGGCGGGCCAAGATCTCCGTCGTGCCCCGCAAGGGCAACGACTGGAACGTCGAGATCGGTCCCTTTCACGTCGCCGTCAAAGGCACGCGCTTTTCGCTGCGGTGGGATCCCGACACTGAACGCTTCGATTTCGATCTGGAAAAGGGCAAGGTCGTCATCTCGGCGCCGTGCCTCGACCACGCGCGCGCGCTGGAGGCGGGCGAGTCGTTGCACGCGTCTTGTCGTTGGCAGCCCGCCGATCGGCAGCCCGCGCCGGTCGCAGAGGCGCCCCGCGAAGCGTCCCACCAAGCTCCCGGCGAAGCTCCCGGCGAAGCGCCTGTGGCAGACGAAAGGCCGGGCGCGCGCCCGCACGCGGCGGCGCCCGCCTGGCGAAAGCTCGCATCCGCGGAGCGCTACGACGAGGCGCTCGCGGCCGCCGAGCGGGGCGGCTTCGCCGGCGAGTGCCGCCGGCGCGACGCCTCGGAGCTGTTGATCCTCGGCGACGTCGCGAGGCTCGCGGGCAGCCCCGCGCGCGCGGAGCAGGCGTACGCGGCGGCGCGCGCCAAGCGAGGCGCGGCCGATCGCAGCGCCTTCGGCCTCGGGCTCGTCGCGTTCGATCAGCGCCGCGACTACCGCGGCGCCGCGACGTGGTTCGCGACCTATCTGCGCGAGCAGCCGCGCGGTCCCCTCTCCGAGCAGGCCGAGGGCCGCGTCATGGACGCGTGGCAACGCGCCGGCGAGCCGGTGCGCGCGCGCGAGGCGGCGCAGGGGTACCTGACGCGCTATCCCCGCGGCGCGTACGCGGATCTGGCGCGCCGGCTGACGCTGCGCTGAATGTTCCTCTTGGTCGGACTGCTGTTGCTCGGGGGCGTGGCGCCCGAGGCCGCGTCGCCCGAGCCCTCCGGCCGCGTCGCGCTCTTGCCCATCGCCGGCGACGAGCGGTTGTTCGTGCGGCTGGCCGCCGAGCTGCGGGCGCAGCGGTTCGTTGTCGTCGAGCTCCCCGACGAGGGCGGCGGCGCGGCGCCCGACGTCGACGCGGCGTTGCGCGCGACCGGGGCCGAGGCCGCGCTCCGCGTCGAGTCGTCGCCCGAGGCCGTGCGCGTCTGGATCGCGAACGCCGCCACGGGGAAGCACATCTTTCGGCAGGTCGTGCCCGAGCAGCGCGAGGGGCTCGATCGCGCCATCGTCGCGCTGTGGACCGTCGAGCTGTTGCGCGCCAGCGCCTTCGCGCCCCGGCCGGTCGTCGTCAGCGCGCCGCCCACCGTTGCCGCGCCCGCGGGCATCGCGCTCGCCGTCGCGCCCGCGGTCGCCTTCAGCCCGGGCGGCCTTGGTCCGTCGTGGCACCTCATGCTCGGCGCGCGCTGGCAAGCCGTGGCACACGGAGGTCTCGAGCTCGTCGTGCTGCTCCCCGTCGTGCCGCTGCGGCTCGTGCGGCCCGGCGGCGCGGCGCTGCTCTCGATGGGCCTGCTGGGCGTCGGCGTCTATGCGTCGACGCGCCCGAGCGCCGCGCGCCTCTCGGCGCAGGTGGCCGCGGGCGCGGCGCTGCTCGCGATGCGCGCGACGGGCGACGCGGCCGACACCTTCGCTGGGCAGACCG
>JBBQJG010000321.1:0-6576 GCA_038325725.1 Polyangia bacterium
ACGCGTTTCGGGCGCGAGCTCTCCGGCGCGCTCCTCCGCCTTGCGCGCGGCGACGCGGCGGCGATACAGCGGCACGCGCTCGTCGCGCCCGAGCGTCAGCCACGCCTCGGCGGCGAGCGCCACCGCGCCGAGCTCCGCGTGCGCCTCGGCGACGGCCGCCGCCCACGCGGGCACGGGCGCGGCCGACGCGGCGCCGAGCTCGTCGAGCAGCTCGATGCGCTCCTTGGCGGGCAGCGTTCGCACGAGCGCGAGCACCGCCATCGTCACGGCCGGCAGCCCGGGCGCCTCGCCCGTCGCGAGCCGCAGCGCCTCACGCGCCGCTGGGACGTCGCGGGCCCTCAGCAGCTCGGCCAGCTGGACGTGCAGCCGCGCGCGCTGACCCGCGTCCTTCGCGGCGGCGACGGCGCGGCGCAGCTGCTCGGCGCGCGCCGAGACCGACCTACCATCGCCTCCCCCCTTTGACCCTTGTGCGCCCGGTGCCGCCGACACGCGCCGAAAATATCACGGCGGCCCGCAGGCTTGTCGCCCAGATCTCGTCGCGACCTCTTCGGACCCGGACCCGCTTGATCGCATCGCAGACACCCCATAAGGTTTCGCGGCTCATGCCGACTGTTTCCACGAACGAGAACGCCCCCGCCCTCTTCGCCGTCATCCTCGCCGGCGGCGGCGGCACGCGCCTGTGGCCGTCGAGCCGCCGCGCGCGGCCGAAGCAGCTCCTCACGCTCGGCGGGCCCGAGTCGCTGCTCGCGGCCGCCGTACGCCGCGCGCAGGCCGTCGTCGGGCTCGAACGCACGCTCGTCGTAACCGCCGCAGATCAAGAGGCGCAGATCCGCGCCGCCGTGCCGATGCTGCCCGCGGCGAACGTCATCGCCGAGCCCATGGCGCGCAATACGGCGCCCGCCGTCGGCCTGGGCGCCGTCGCCGCCGCGCGCCGCGCGGGGCCCGACGCCGTCATCGGCGTGCTGCCCGCCGATCCGTTCATCGGCGACGAGCGCGAGTTCGAGCGCCTCGTGCGCGCCGCGTTCGCCGAGGCCGCCGCGCCCGCTGGCGCCCCGGAGCAAGCCGCGATCGTCACGATCGGCATCACCCCGACGGCCCCCGAGACCGGCTTCGGCTACATCCGCGTCGGCGCTCCTTCGACCTCGCGCACGGCCGGGACCGAGGTCCGCCTGGTCGACGCGTTCGTCGAGAAGCCGACGCTCGACAAGGCCAAGGCGTACGTCGCGTCGGGCGACCACCTGTGGAACTCGGGCATGTTCTTCCTGACGGCGCGCCGCATGTTCGACGAGGCGAGCGCGCAGCTGCCCGAGCTCGCGAGCGTCCTGCGCGCCGCCGTCGCCGCGCCCGATGACGCCGCCGCCGCCGCCGTCGTCAGCGAACGCTACGCGCAAGCGAAGAGCATCTCGATCGACAACGGCATCATGGAGGCCGCCAAGGGCCTGCGCGTGCTGCCCGGCTCGTTCGGGTGGAACGACGTCGGCAGCTGGGCCGCCGTCGCGACGATCCGGCAGGCCGACGCCGACGGCAACGTCGTGCTCGGCGGCGCGACGCTCATCGACGGCACCGGCAACCTCATCGTCGCCGAGGAGGGCGCGCCCTTCGTCGGCGTCGTGGGCGTGACGGATCTCGTCGTCGTCGCGACCAAGGACGCCGTGCTCGTGATCCCCAGACACCTCGCGCAGGACGTCAAGAAAATCGTCGAGGCGGCCAAGGCCGCCGGGCGCGGCGATCTGCTCTAGACTCGCGCCTCCCCCGATCTCCCCGGAGCCTCATGAACCCGAGAGTCTTTCGCGAATACGACATCCGCGGTCACGCCGAGCGCGACTTCCCCGACGATTTCGTCGCTGATCTTGGCCGCTCGCTCGGCGCCTACTTCGCCGACAACGGCGCGCGGCGCATCACGCTCGGCCGCGACTGCCGCCTCACGTCGCCGCGCATCCACGCGACGCTCAAGCGCGAGCTGCTCGCGGCGGGGCTCGACGTCATCGACGTGGGCATCCTGCACACGCCCGGCCTCTACTTCTCGGTCTTCCATCTGTCGGCCGACGGCGGCGTCATGATCACGGCGAGCCACAACCCGGGCGAGGACAACGGCTTCAAGATCGTGCTCGGCCGCAGCACGATCCACGGCGCCGAGATCCAGAAGCTGCGCACGAACATCGAGAAGCGCGCGTTTCGGTCCGCCAAGGTTCCCGCCGGCCAGGCGACCGAGCACGACATCCTGCGCGACTACGTCGACACGATCGTGTCGAACATCAAGCTCGGCCCGCGCCGCTTCAAGGTCGTCGTCGACGGCGGCAACGGCACGGGCGGCATCGCGATCCTCCCGATCTTGAAAAAGCTCGGCCTCGATTTCGAGGCGCTGTACTGCGAGCCCGACGGCACCTTCCCGAACCACCATCCGGATCCCACCGTCCCGGAGAATCTTCAGGATCTCATCGCGCGCGTGAAGGCGACGGGCGCCGAGGTCGGCGTCGCGCTCGACGGTGACGCCGATCGCGTGGGCGCCGTCGCGGGCGACGGCCGCATCCTGTGGGGCGATCAGCTCGTCATGCTGTTCTCGCGCGAGATCCTCACGCGCAAGCCGGGCGCGACGTTCGTGAGCGAAGTGAAGTGCAGCCAAGCGCTCTTCGACGACATCACGAGCCGCGGCGGACGCGCCATCATGTGGAAGGTCGGCCACTCGCTCATCAAAGTGAAGATGAAGGAGGAGAAGGCCGAGCTCGCGGGCGAGATGTCGGGCCACATGTTCTTCGCCGATCGCTGGTATGGCTTCGACGACGCCGTCTACGCGGGTCTGCGGCTCATCGAGCTGCTCACGCATTCGCCGCAATCGCTCGCCGAGCTGGGCGCGGCGCTTCCGGCGCTACACAACACGCCCGAGCTGCGCATGCCGTGCGCCGACGACGCGAAGTTCGAGGTCGTGCGCCAGGCCGTCGCGTGGTTCAGCGCGCGCCACCGCGTCGTCGACATCGACGGCGCGCGCGTCATCTTCGAGGACGCCGGCAAGACGGTCGGCTGGGGACTCGTGCGCGCGTCGAACACGGGCCCTGTGCTCGTCATGCGCTTCGAAGCCGACTCGCCCGCGCGCCTCGCCGAGATCCGCGCCACGATGGAAGGTCGCCTGCACCAGATCATCGCCGACGTCGCCGCCGCGACGTAGCGTCCCACGTCGCCGCCGCGACGTAGCGTCCACCGTGGGCATCGCGACGGTGTCACGACCGTCGGTGCCGCTCAGGGCGCGGCGGTCGTCGCCGCCGTGGGCACGACGATGCGTGGCAGGTGAGACGAATCGAAGCCCGTGAGCGCGGGCGCGATGAGCTCTTTGCATTCGGGATCGAGGGCGTGCGGACAGCTGGTCCCGTTGCACAGACACTGGCGCGTGATCGGCAGAAACAACGTCTGCTGCGCGCCCGCCACGAAGCGCACGTGCGAGGCCTTACGCGACGTCAGGGACGTCGCCGTCGATCCAGGCAGGGTCGCGCCGGGGGGCGCTGGCCCGGTCGGCGAGAAGTTGGGCCCCGCCGACATCACGCCCGGTGGCCACATCGTCACGGTGATGTCGAAGGTCGGCACATCGTCGCCCGGCACCACCCCCACCGTCGCCGGCAACGCCGTCGCCGTCGGGTCGAACGACCCGCCTCCGGCGCCGTTGAAATTGCCGGAGGCCACCGAGAAGGTGAGCGCGCCAAACTCGCGCGGCTTCAAGTCGGTGTCGACGACGACGACGACCTCCGTCGCGTCGGGGAAGCAGCCGGCGAGGGTCGCCGACGCGAGCGCGACGAGCGCCGCCCCGACGAGGCCCCGTCGCTCGCGCGCGCGCTTCATCAAAAGACCTGCACGACGCCGGGCTGCGCGTTGCCCGTGTACGCCTCGCGTGGCGAGATCGCGATCGCCGTGACGACGACGGCGACGGCCGCCACGCCGAGACCCGCCCAAAACCACCAGCGCTTCGCGATGGGCGTGCGAACGTTCGCGGCGCTCTTCGCCGTCAGGTTCGTGGCGGCGGCGGGAGGCGCCACGAACACCGGGACGCCAGCGGGCGCCGGCGGCACCGCGCCGGGCAGCGGCGTCACCGCGCCGGGCACGCTGGCGACGGGCGGCACCGACGCGCCCGTCGCTTCCGACGCGCCGTGAGAGAGGCCCGCCGGCGGTGCGTCTCCGGCGCGCGCCTCCGGGGCGCACGCCAAAAGAATCGAAACGGCGATTAAAACGCCTGACGTCCGGCGCATTCGAGCGACACTAACTCAATCTGGGGGAGGCCGCATCCGACGTCGCCGACGACGTCAGGGCCGCCGCCACCACTCGCAACCTCGAGGTGTTCATGAGGCTCTCGTCCTTGCTTCGTCCCGTCGCGCTCGGCTCGCTCTCGTTCGCGCTGCTCGGCGGCGCCTGCTCGAACTCCGGCACGACGCCCAACTCTGGCGCCGCGGGCACCACGGGAAGCGCGGGCACCACGGGAAGCGCGGGCACCACGGGCGCGGCCGGCACCACGGGCACCGCGGGCGCGAACGGTACAGCCGGCAACACCGGCACCGCCGGCGCGAACGGTGCAGCCGGAAGCAATGGCGCCGCCGGCAGCACGGGAACCGCCGGCGCCACGGGAACCGCCGGCGCCACGGGAACCGCCGGCGCGAACGGAACCGCCGGCAACACCGGCACTCCCGACGCCTCTGCGAACGACGCCGGCAAGAGCGAGGCGGGCGCCAGCGACGGTCCGCTCCCGAAGTTCAGCTTCTTCGTGACGAGCCTCGTCGGCATGAAGCGCCTCTCGAAGAACGCCAACGGCTTCGGCGGCGATCTCCGCTACGGCCAGACGACGGGCCTCGCCGGCGCCGACAAGATCTGCGCCGATCTCGCGGACACGTCGATGCCGGGCGCGAGCGCGAAGGGCTGGCATGCCTTTCTCAGCGTGCCCGCGAGCGGCGGCGCCGCGGCCGTCGACGCGATCGATCGCATCGGCGCCGGCCCCTGGTACGACCGCATCGGCCGCCTGCTCGCGCAGAACAAAGCCGCACTGCTCGCCGATCGCCCCACGGGGGCGAACGCGGCGATCCTCAACGACCTGCCGAACGAAGACGGCGTGCCCAACCACGCGCCGGACCCCGGGATGCCCGAGGTCGACAACCACCACGTGCTCACAGGCTCCGACGCGCAGGGCAAGCTCTACGGCGCGACGTCGACATGCCTGTCGTGGACGAGCACGGCCGCGACCTCGGGGCGGCCGCGCATCGGCTTCTCGTGGATCGCGAGCACGCGGACCAACTGGATCTCGGGGCAAGACGAGGGCGGCTGCGGCGCGGGCGTCAACCTCGCCGAGACGGGCGGCTCGAACCCCAACAACCCGATCGTCTGCTCGGGCGGCGGGTACGGCGCGATCTACTGCTTAGCCGACACGCCCTGATCAACGACGACTTGGACATCCGGGCGGTCGGCGCGGTCAAAAACGCCCGTCTCAGAAGGCGTCGGGACCGCCCTCCTCGAAGTGGGCGCGGCGGTGCTCGGCGTTCTTCTCGAGCTCGACCGCGATCTGCTTGCGCTGCTCGGGCGTGAGCACGCGCGCCGTCTCGACGAACCCGCGCGTCATGATGGCCGACGCCTTGTCCATGAGCTGCACCGACTGCTGGCGCAGCTTCTCGACGGCCGCCGGATCGATCGTCGGCGCCGTCATGGCCGCCGTGAGCTGCTTGCGGAGCGCGGCGTGCTGCTCGTGCGACGCCTTGAGCTGCGGGCGCAGACCCTCCCAGATCGCCTTGATCTGCCCGCGCTGCCCTTCCGTCGCGCCCACCTTGTCGAGCAACTTGTGCATGCGGAAGGCCATGAAGCCGCCGCCGCCGAAGCCACCGCCGCCGAAGTCGTGCGCCTGCGCGACGGACAACGACAGCGCCGTGCCCGCGAGCAGGACGGCGAGCCCGCGCGCCATGCGGCGCGAGAAGCGCCGGCGCGGCGCGCGGTCCGTGCGTTCGTCGACGAGCGATTGCGTTTCCAGGTTCGTGTTCGAGTTTTCCATGACGTTGCCTCTCCGTTTTTCCGCGGGCGTCCATCGCCCACGACACGAGCATAGGATCCGCGCGTTGCCGCGCCGTTGCCTGCGGGTGAAGTAGTGTGAAGCCGAGACCTCGCGGCGTGATCCGGGTCTCACCCGCCGCGGCGCAGCTTGCGCGCTGGCATTGGGGAGCCCTTCAGCTCTCGGCTTCGAGCAAGCGGATGAAGCCGAGGAAGTCGTCGTTCGTATCGTCGAACGCGAGCACAAACTGACCCGAGCGATCAACGCGCACGACGCGCCCCTCGGCGTGGCAGGTCGGCCGCTCGGGGATGACGAAGCCGAACTTCGCGCGATCGGCGACGCGCACCTCGTCGCCCATCGTCTGGAAGCGCGCGCCCGATTTGGAGACGTCCAGCAGCTCGACCATCAGGGGCGTCACGCGCCGCTCGAGGCGCAGGTCCACGGGGAGGCCGAGAAGGAACCTGGCGTGACGGCGCCGATCGATTCGCGGCTCGGTCATCTCATCTCCGCCATCTATCTATTTGTGCCCGCGAGGTCACGATTTAGCTCATAGAGATAACGTTCGAACC
>JBBQJG010000322.1:0-6572 GCA_038325725.1 Polyangia bacterium
CCCGGGCGCCTGCCACCCCCCCCCCGTCGGTTATATCCGCGGCGCCTTGGGGGGGGGGGGGGGGTGCCCCCCCGTGGGGGCCCCCCCCCCCCGACGCCCGCTGCGTCGACACGCGCCGCGGAACGCCGGGGCCGATCGCGACGCGCATCGATCGCGCGCTGCGGGCCCGCTTCCGCGACGAGACGCTCAAGCACCGCGTCGTGCAGTTCCTCGTCGCGCACGCCAAGGCGCCCGTGCTGTGGGAGGAGATCGAGGCCGCCGCGCGTGAGATCGACCCGCTGCTCGACGAGAGCCGGCGCCTCGCCGAGCGCTTTCGGATCGAGGCCGGCATCGCGCTCGTCGAGGCGCAGGGCAAGCCCTACGACAAGACCGAGCTGCTGCTGCTCGGGCAGGAGCGCGCGCCCGTGTCGGTGGTGCACGACTCGGGCTCGCTCACGATCGCGGCGGACTTCGAGTCGGGCTTCGACTTCGTGCACATGTTCAACCTCGGCGGAGGAATGCCGACGCGCGTGACGGTGCCGGAGGCGCGCATGAAAGAGGTCCTCATGAAGCTGTCGGCCGAGACCGCCAAGCGTGCGGCGGCCGCCGGCTCGTTGTAAGGTCGGCGCCGATGAGCCGCGCGCGACGCCCGTCCCCGCCCCCGCAAGGCCGACACGACGCCCTCGCGGCGCGCGTCCTCTCGGCGGCGAGCGGCATGACGGCGGGCCTCGCGGCCGAGGGGCCGTTGCCGTCCCGCCGTGACGTCCTCGTGCTCGTCGAGGAGCTGCTCGAGGTCTTGTTCCCCGAGTCGCACCGCAGGGGCACGAACGGGGGGCTCCTCCAGAGCCACGTCGCGGCGACGCTCGAGTCGCTCGAGGTCCACCTCGAGCGCGCGATCTATCTGTGCCTGCACCGCATGTGCCCCAAGACCGAGCGGCCCGATCCGAAGTGCGTGCGACGCGCTCGCGCGCTCACGGCGCGTCTGCTCGAGGCGCTGCCGGGCCTTCGCGCTCAGTTGGGCAAAGACGTGCTCGTCGCTTACGAGTCGGACCCGGCCGCGTCGGGCATCGACGAGATCGTCGCCTGTTACCCAGGCCTCTACGCGATCGCCGTCTACCGCGTCGCCAACAAGCTGCTGCACCTCGGCGGCCAGGTCTTGCCGCGCATGCTCACCGAGCACGCGCACTCGCGCACGGGCATCGACATCCACCCGGGCGCGACGATCGGCGAATCGTTCTTCATCGACCACGGCACGGGCATCGTCATCGGCGAGACGTCGCTCATCGGCAACCGCGTGCGCATCTACCAGGGCGTCACGCTGGGCGCGCTGTCTATCCGCGACCGTGGCGTGAGCGACGAATCCAAGGCGCAGCTTCGCAAGCGGCACCCGACGATCGAGGACGACGCGACGGTGTACGCGAACGCGACGATCCTGGGCGGCAAGACGGTCATCGGGCAGGGCGCCGTCGTGGGCGGGAACGCCTGGATCACTTACTCCGTTCCGCCGCGCACGCGCGTCGGGGTCGGGACCTAAGCCCGCGGCGGGCGGTCGTCGACTTTTGGCGCTCTCCCCGAACAAGCTCGAGCTCCTCCGCAGCGTCTCCGCCGAGATTCTCGACGCCCAACGCCCGCTGCGTGTGCTACGCGCCCTGTCGTGGGGCGAAGACGTCGCGCAGGCCTTCGTCGCCTCGGGCGGACGCGAGCTGCCTCGGCCGACGTATCAGATTCCGGCCGGCGTCGAGGCGGCGGGCGAGCGCTTCCGCGTCCTCCGGACGGCGCTCGCGGGGGGCGGCGCGATCGAAGCGTTCCTGCGCGAGACCTGCGACGCCTTCTCGACGGCGTCGCGGTTGCTGCTCGCCGTCGGGACGAAGGACTTCTACTACCACTCGGTCGAGCTGTACGGCCGGCCCGCGAGCCTCACGGGCGACCGGAAGACGACGAATCTGGATCTCGCCCAGCACTTCGCGCAGGTCGTCGATGGCGTCGTCGGCCACGCGAACATCCCGAGCCCCGCGGACGAGCCCTCGTTGTCGCCCGAGGAGGTCGTGCCGATCCTCGCGCGGCGCTTCGCGCGCTTCTTTCCGGGCGTCGGCATCGGCGTCGAGGTCGTCGACGGCCTCGCGGCGAAGGCGTCGGCGGGCGTCGACGGCGTGCGCCTGCAGCGCGGGGCGCGCTTCTCGCAGCGCGACCTGCTGCAACTCGAGTATCACGAGGGCCAGGTCCACGTCGCGACGGCGCTCAATGGGCGCGCGCAGCCGATCGTCGCGTTCACGGGCCACCCGTCGCCGCGCACGACGGCGACGCAGGAGGGGCTCGCCGTCCTCACGGAGTTCCTCACGCAATCGACCAGCCTCGAGCGCCTCAAGCGGCTCTCCGACCGCACGCTCGCCATCAAGATGGCCGAGGACGGCGCTGACTTCTGCGAGCTGCACCGGTTCTTCCTCGGGCGCGGCCACGATGAGGCGGCGGCCTACGACTGCGCGCGCCGCGTGTGCCGTGGCGGCCTCGTGACGGGCGGGGCGCCGTTCACGAAGGACGTCTGCTACCTCGACGGCTTGCTGCGCGTGACGAACTTCCTCCGCGTCGCGCTCGTCAAGGGTCACCTCCAACACGTGCGGCTATTTTTCGCGGGGAAGATCGACGTTCAAGACGTGCCGCTCTTCGGGCGCCTCCTGCGCGAGGGCGTCGTCGCCGAGCCGAAGTACGTGCCGCTGTGGGCGCGCGACCTTTCGTACCTCACGGCGTTCATGAGCTACTCGGCGTTCCTCGGCGAGTGCGATCTCTCAGCGGAGCGACGTCGCTACGAGGATTTGATCGGCCGCGCCGACGAAGACGAGCTGTAAGAACGAGCCGGCAAGGCCCGCGGTCGCGGAGCGCGCTACGCGCTCGCGCGCGCTACGCGCTCGCGGGCGCTACGGAGTCCGCGGGGGGCGTCGCCGCCGGCGGCTCCGAGAAAGGAAGGACGTCTCCTTTGCGCGTGAGCAGCCACAACCCGACGACGATCAAGGCGAGGCAGGCCCACTGCGCGGGCGTGAGGTTCGCGTAGCGCTCGTCGGGGCGGGCGACGTCCCGCGCGCGTAGAAAATCGAGGCCGAAGCGAACCGGCGCGTACATCGTCGCGAACAGGCCGATGACGCGGCCGGGGACGCGAGGCTTCTTGGCGTAGGTGAACAGGATCGCCGTCATCGCGATCGTGAAGAGCAGCTCGTAAAAGCCCAGATCGTGGCGCGTGCCCTCCGGATAGCGGACGCCGAGGAAGAACGTCGTGCGCAGGCCCGGGTGGTCGTGGGCCGAAAAGCAGCCTGTGCGGCCGAAGATCCAGCCGACGGCGAGCCCGAGCGCGACGGCATCGGCGTAGGGCAGGGCGGGGATCTTCTCTCTGCGCGTGTAGTAGAGGAACGCGAGGAAGCCGCCCAGGAACCCGCCGAAGGACGACAGGCCCGCCCAGAAGTTTACGAGGATGAGCGGGTTCTCTCGGATGCGCTCCGGGAAGTAGAAGATGACCGAGACGAGGTGGGCGACGATGAAGCCCACGATGACGATGCGGGCGTTGAGGAACTTGATGTCCTTGTCCTCGAGCCCGCGCTGCACGCCCCGCTTGACGACGATGCGGTCGCCCAAGATGACGCCCATCGCGACGAGCAGCCCGAACATGTGAATCGGCAGACCGAAGATGTCGAACAGGTGGCCGTCGAAGTAGGGAATCATTTTATTCGGGACCCTGAGAGGGTCCCGCGCCCCCGGTGCTCGTTCGGACGAGCGAAGCTCGTCCTCCCTCGGGAACGTTTTTCGACGGCTGGCGCGCGCGCAGCTCCCTGACGATGTCCCGCTGGCCGTCGGCGTGGTAGCTCGAGCGAACCATGGGGCCCGACTCGACGTGCGGGAAGCCTAGGGCGAGCGCCTCGGCCTTGAGCGCCGCGAACTCGTCAGGGTGCACGAAGCGCGCGACTGGCAGGTGCTTGTGGGACGGGCGCAGGTACTGGCCGAGCGTGAGGATGTCCACGCCGATCTCGCGCACCTCGCGCAGGACCTGGCGAACCTCGTCGAGCTCTTCGCCGAGTCCCAGCATGAGGCCCGTCTTCGTGATGGCGCCGCGCGCCTTCGCGTGCCGCAAAATCGCGTACGAGCGCGCGTAGCTGGCCTGCACGCGCACCTGCCGCGAAAGGCGCGGCACCGTCTCCAGGTTGTGCGCGAAGACGTCCGGCCCGGCGGCGAGCACGACGTCGACGTTGCCCGTGTCGCCCTTGAAGTCGCCGACGAGCACCTCGATCACCATCTCGGGCGCGCGGCGCTTGCACGCGCGGATCGTCTGGGCCCAGTGCGCGGCGCCGAAGTCCGGCAGGTCGTCCCGGTCGACGCACGTGATGACCGTGTGCCGCAGGCCCAGCTCGGCGAGCATCGTCGCGACGTGCTCGGGTTCCTCGGGGTCCGGGGGCAGGGGGCGCCCCGTCGGCACGTCACAAAACTGGCAGGACCGGGTGCAGGTGCCGCCCAGGATCATGATCGTGAGGGCTTGCCGGTTCCAGCACTCGCCGATGTTGGGGCACGAGGCGCTCTCGCAGACCGTGTGCAGCCCCAGCTCGGCGACTCGCTTCTTGAGGTCGAAGAAGACCTCGCCTGCCGGCATCTTCATGCGGATCCAAGCCGGTTTCGGCTGTAAGCGGGCCGCGGGCTCGGGCGCCTCGACGGCGCCGGTCGTTTCGAAGACGCGCAACTTCCGCGAGCGGGTCTCGACGACGCGTTCAGACATTGAGGGCGGCAGTGTAGCGCACTCCCCGCCGCGAGGCCGGACCGCCTCAATTGTTTCTGTTCAACTGACGATGGCCGACCTCGCAAATGCAAGGCATGGGTGCAGGCGCCCCTGATGCGTCGGGAGGGATCCGCGCGGGCGCCGAAGCGGCGAGCCGCGGGCGCGTGCTCGTCGTGGACGATGACGTCACGACGGCGCGCGGCTACGGCCGCATTCTGTCGAGCGCCGGGTTCGCCGTGACGCTCGCGAACGACGGCGCCGAGGCGGCGGCTGTCGCGCGCGCGACGCCCTTCGAGGCCATCATCACTGACATCACGATGCCCGGCATGAACGGGCTCGCGCTGCTGCGCTCCGTGCGCCAGCACGATCTCGACGTCCCCGTGATCCTCATGACGGGCGGTCCCGCGATCGAGAGCGCCGTCGAGGCGATGGAGTACGGCGCGCTGCTCTACCTCATCAAGCCGATCGAGGCGCAGCAGCTGGAGGACGTCGTCACGCGCGCCGTGCGCCTGCACCAGATGGCGCGCATCAAGCGCGAGGCCCTCGAGCTGTTCCAGCTCGACAACAAGGCGCTCGGCGATCGCGCCGGCCTCGAAGCCCGCTTCGAGAACGCGCTCGCGACGATGTGGGTCGCCTATCAGCCCATCGTGTCGTGGGCGGGGCAGACCGTCTTTGCGTACGAAGCGCTCGTGCGCAACAAGGAGATGACGCTGCGGTCGCCGCCCGATCTGTTCGAGGCGGCCGATCGCCTGGGGCGGGTCCAAGAGCTGGGGCGGGCCATCCGCGATCGCGTCGCGGGGGCCGCCGCCGATCTGCCCGTGGGCGAGCTCTTGTTCGTCAACGTCCACGCCATGGAGCTCGACGACGACCTGCTCTTCTCGCCGGACGCGCTGCTGTCGCAGTACGCCGCTCGCGTCGTGCTCGAAATTACGGAGCGCGCGCCCATCGAGAAGATCCGCGACGTCACGACCCGCGTCGCCAAGCTGCGCGCGCTCGGCTATCGCATCGCCGTCGACGACCTGGGCGCCGGATACGCGGGCCTCGCCAGCTTCGCCCACCTCGAGCCCGAGGTCGTCAAGGTCGATATGTCGCTCATCCGCGGCCTCGATCGGTCGCCGATGAAGCAAAAGCTCCTGTCGTCTATCGTCTCGTTGTGCCGTGAGCTCGGCATCCAGATGATCGCCGAGGGCATCGAGACCGAGGCCGAGCGCGAGATGCTCATCAGCCTGGGCGGGGACCTGTGCCAAGGTTACCTGTTCGCGCGGCCGCAGCTGCCGTGGGCGGATACGCCCTTCGGCGCCGCGAGCCACGATTCCGAAGACGGCTGAAGACGAAGCCGCCGATGCCCATGCTATCGTCGGCGGCGTGAACGTCGAGCTCGTCAAGGAATACCGCTTCGAAGCGGCGCACAGCCTTCCGCGCGTCCCGGCGGGCCACAAGTGCTCGCGCATCCACGGACACAGTTACAAGGTCGAGCTCGAGGTCAGCGGCCCCATCGACGAGGCGACCGGCTGGCTCATCGACTTCCAGGTGATCGACGATGCGTGGGCCGTGCTGCACGAGCGCCTCGACCACCGCACGCTCAACGACGTCCCAGGGCTCGAGAACTCGACGTGCGAGACCATCGCTGTCTGGGCGTGGCGCGCGCTCAAGAAGACGGTCCCACAGCTCTCGGCAGTCACGATCTGGGAGACCTACGACAGCAAGTGTACGTACCGAGGTTGAGGCAGGGGAGGGAGCGGAGATGAGGCGGACAGGCGCGTACCAGGTCGTCAAGCCCCGCCACCTGCGGGTGGTCACGTTGAACCTCTGGGGGGAGAACGGCCCCTGGGAATCGCGCCTC
>JBBQJG010000323.1:0-6531 GCA_038325725.1 Polyangia bacterium
ATCGAAAGCAGGGCGAGCCCCTGCGCGCCGCGAAGCTCATCCGGGAAGCGGCTGCGCACACGCAGAACCGACTCGAGAAGACGCGGCTGCTCCACGAGCTCGGCGTGTTGTACGACGACGAGCTGCACGACGACGCCCAGGCCGCCGAGGTGCTCGCGCACGTGCTCGACGTCGATCCCGAGCACGTGCCCGCGGCCGAGCGGCTCGCGGCGCTCCACGAGAAGGCCGGTCGCTGGGCCGCGCTCGAGCCCGTGCTCGACCTGCTCGTGCGCAAGGCCGATCGGACGGCGGTGCCACAGGCGGCCCTCCTCCAGGCGCGCCTCGGCGAGACGGCGCGCAAGCTCGGCAACCTGGACAAGGCGGCGCGCGCGTACGAGACGGCGCTCGAGCTCGCCCCGGCATCCTTCGACGTCTTGCGCGCGTTCGGCGAGCTGCGCGAGGCGCGGCGCGAGTGGCGAGAGGCGGCTGTCCTTTACGCCGCGGCCGAAAAGGCGGCGCCCGCGCTGGCCCCCGCGGCGCGCGCGGCGCTCTACGCGCGGCTCGGCCACGCGCACGCCACGGCGGGGGCGCGCGCCCCGGCGCTCGCGGCCTACGGCGAGGCGCTCGCGCTCGAGCCCGCGAATCGGGCGGCGGCCGAGGCGATCGCCGCGCTCCACGGCGACGAGGGTGACTTCGCGGCGCTCGTCGCCGACAAGCGCGCGCTGCTGGCCTTGCCGGCCGACGATCATTCGCGCGCAGCGCTCTTCGACGAGATCGGCGATCTGTACGCCGACAAGCTCGGTGATCGCGCCGAGGCCGTCTCGGCCTATCGCGCAGCGCTCGGGCTCGCGCCGACGCGACGCCAGACGCTGCACAAGCTGCTCGAGCTGCACACGGCGGGCAAAGAGTGGACGGACGCCGCCGCGACGCTCGAGCGCCTCGCCGACGCCGAGGCGTCGACGGCCGTGCGCGCGAAGTACCTCTACGCCGCTGCCGTGATTCGCCGCGACGAGCTCGACGATCTGCCGGGCGCCGTCACGCTGCTCAACCAGGCGCTCGATGAGGCGCCCGATCTCACGAAGGCCTTCGACGCCGTCGAGCGCGTGCTCTCGGACATCGGCGCGTGGAAAGAGCTCGCGCGCAACTACCGCCGCATGATCAAGCGCCTGCCCGCCGAGGGGCTGTCCGATCTGCGGTTGCGCCTGTGGAGCGGCCTGGGCGAGGTGTCGCTCACGGAGCTCGAGGACGCCGAGATGGCCGCGACGGCGCTCGAGGTCGCGGCGTCGCTCGATCCAGACAACGTCCAACGACACGAGCGCCTGGCCGACGTCTACCTCGCCGCCGGGCCGAGCCATCACGACAAGGCCATCGCCGAGCACCAGTGGCTCGTGGCGCGCGCGCCCGATCGCCTGACCTCGTACCGCGCCCTCGCGAAGCTCTACGCGACGGTCGGCGCGGCCGACAAGCTCTGGTGCGTCGCCGCGACGCTGTCGTTCCTGCACAAGGCCGACGCGGAGCTCGAGCAGTACTACGAGGCGCGGCGGCCGCGCGAGCTGCGCGCGGCGCGGCGGCCCTTCGACGACGCGACCTGGCTCAAGGTCGTGCACCCGGCCGAGGATCGCTTCATCGATGCGCTCTTCATGCTGCTCGGTCCCTTCGTCGCGGCGGGCGTGGCGCCGCAGCATCAGGCGGCCGGGCTGCGGCGCAAGGAGCGCGTCGACGTCGCGACCGACGCGCGCGTGCCCGCGCGGGCCCTGCGCTACCTCGCCGAGACGCTCGAGCTCGCGACGCCCGATCTCTTCTTCAAGGAGACCGAGCCGCAGAGCCTCGTGCTCGTCAATCTTCAGGAGAAGGGCGTGCTCACGCCGGCGATCGTCATCGGCAAGGGCATCGAGCAGCGCGGCAGCGAGGCCGAGCTCGTGTTCGAGATGGGCAAGAGCCTGGCGTTCCTGCGGCCCGAGCGCTTCCTGCGCGCGGCGGTCCCGTCGCCCGCGGCGCTCGAGGTCGCGCTGCGCGCGGCGCTCGCGCTTGGCGGCCTCGGCGTCAATGTGAATGCACCGCGCGGCGAGGTCGAGCGCTTCGCGGCGGATCTCTCGCGCGTCGTGCCGAGGCCCGTGCTCGAGCAGGTGTCGGGCGTCGCGCGCAAGCTCATCGCGTCGCGCGGCGACGCCCTGGACGTCACGGGCTGGATGGCGGCGGCCGACCTGACGGCGGCGCGCGTGGGCTTCGCGCTCACGAGCGATCTCGGCGCCGCGATGCGCGTGATCTCGACGGAGCCGGCCGCGGCCAGCCCCGCGAGCACGAAGCAGCGCCTCGAAGATCTGCTCGCTTTTTCGGTGAGCGAGGAGCACTTCGCCGTCCGAAAATTCCTGGGGCTCGACGTCGGGTAGCGGTTATCCTCCCGGGCCATGAAGCTCACTTACGTTCCGGCGCTCGCCCTCCTGTGCGCTTCGGCGTGTGCCAGTCAGACGCCGCCCGCCGCGAAGACCGCCGCCGCGAAGGCCGCCGCGCCTGGCGGGGTGCTCGCGGCCGCGCCCGCGGCGCCCAAGCTCGTCGAGCTGGCCGAGGCGCGGAGCCTGGCCCTCGCGACGATATCGATCACGTCGCTCGATCACCTGCTCGTGAACGGCGCGACCCTTGGGACGTCGACGGTGCCGCTGCCGATCGATCCGGCGAGCGTGCGCGACATGATGTTGGGGCAGGCGGGCCTGCCTGCCGAAGTTTCGGCGAACCTGGACTTCGGCGCGCCGACGGGCGCGGCCATCGTCGGCGGCGGAAAAGAGCCGGGCATCGTCATCGCCGTGACAGCGCGCGGTCCCGCCGAGGCGGCGCGCGCGATCGCGGCGCTCGGCAAGCTCGTCGAGAAGCGCGGCGACTTCGTGCTCGTCGACAATGGGTCGGGCGAGCGCGCGTGGCTGATGCGCGACGGTGCCGTCATCGCCTTCAGCGACGAGCTCGAGACGCTCGCGCGCGGCGCGCGGCTGGCCATCGAGGCGCGCCACGCGGTCCCCGAGGACGTCACAGCCGTGCTGTTCCCCGACGCGATCGCGCGCGCGAACGGCACCGACGTCAAGACGGCGATCGCCATGGGCGTTGCGCAGCTCAAGCAGGCGCAGACGTCGCAGCCCGGGGCCAGGCCCATCAATGACCACGCCTACGAGAACGTCGCCGAGATGATGTCGCTCGTCGGGGACGCCCAGACGGTCGAGCTGGGGATGGTCGTCGATTCGAAGAAAGGGCTCTCGCTGCGCACGCGGCTCTTTCCGCGCACGGCCTCGGGCCTCGAGAAGGTCGTACGCGAGGCGCGTCCCTACACGTTCGACACGGCGCTCTTGAGCGCCGTCAAAGTTCCCACCGCCGCGGGCGCGTGGACGCTGGGCTCGTTCATGCGGATGCAGATGATGCACCAGCGTGATCATTTGCAGACGAGCAAGCTCAAGGGCGCGACGGCGGCGCTCGCCTTTGTGGACGCGATGCTCTCCGGCCTCGGTGGCGATGCGTCGTACGCGTTCGGCGTCAACAAGGACGCGCCGCTCTTCTCGGGCGCCGTCGAGTACTCGTTGAAGGACGCGACGTCGTCGGCGGCCGTGGGGGGCGCGCTCGACCGGCTCGACAAGGACGCGGCGCTCGCGCTCATCGAGGCGCAGCTCGGCGCGCTGCCGTTCTTCGACTGGACGGTCAAGCGCGAGGCGGCGGGCAAGCTCAAGACGCTCCATTACACCCTCAAGCTCAAGAAGGATCTCGGTCTGGATCCGGCCATCGTGAAGAAGATCTTCGGCAAGGGGATCAGCATCGACATTTACATGGGCGTCGCGGGGACGCGGCTGCTCGCGACCTTCGGACGGGACGCCAAGGCGAACCTCGGCCGCCTCGCGACGTCGCCGGTCGCCATCCCAGGGGGTGCGCTGGCCGCGACGCTCGCGGCGACCAAGGGACGCGACCAGTTCTATCACTTCGATTTCGCGCAGCTCCTGTCGCTCGCGACGACGTTCGCGCCGAACAAGGACAAGAGGGCCGAGGCCATCGCGAAGGCGAACCTGAGCCCCATCCCGATCTACGGCAGCGCGGGCAGCGACGGCGCGGGCCGCGCGTGGTCGTTCGACCTGACCTTCCCCGCGGAGTCGTTCAAGGCGGCGGGCGCCGTCGTCAAGCTCGGCATGGGCGCCGGGGGCGGGTCCAGCGAAGAGGCCGCGCCGCCGCACAAGAAGTCCGGCAAAAAGAAGTAGCGCAACGGGCGCTACTTCTTCGATCGCCCCTAGGCGAAGTTCGAGAATCGTCAATGTATTCAGACCCTGAAGTGACGGCCATGGTTGCGGCGCTCAGGCGCTTCACGGAGCTGGACGGGTGTGTCATCGGCTACGAGGGAGACGGTGAGTGCCGCGTGGTCGATGATGGCAGTCGCGCGCGAAGATCTCGATCCCCATGCGTCGCCGTGGTCATCGAAGAAGTGAGCACCGGCCCTTCGGGGACGGAGGAGTTGGCAGATCTCGCCTTGTCGCCGACCGGAGTGCGTGGCAATCACCGCCAGCCTGACATCCTGACGAACGAGAGCCGTATCGGTCCAGAGTTGATCGGTGCCGGGGTCAGCTGCGGTCTCACGATTGTCTCGGCTGTGGGGGTCGTCGCGGGCGCCGCGGCCGAGGTCCCGACGGGGGGCGCGTCGACGTTCCTCGTCGTGGCTTCGTGGACGGGGCTCGCGACGGGCGGGATCCAGTGTTTGAACGGCCTTGTGAGGGTGGGGGCGATCTTCGCGGCACCAAAGGCGAATACGTTGCAGCGGTGGGACTCGAACCTGACGTACTCGATGTCGATCCTCATCGTCGACGCGATCGGAATCGGGGGTGGCGTAGCATCGCTCCCGTTCGCTGCGCGAAATTTGTGGGCGACACTTGCTCGCCAGCGCGCGTTCCTGTCAAGGAACCTGACCTTCGAGGCGCTGCGCGCGATGAATCGCTTGGGGCGCATGCGCGCGATCTCAGAGGTCTTCGAAGAAGCGGCGAAGACCGCCGAGGGGCGAACGGCCATGGTTCAGGCGGCGCGCGCGGCCAACATCGGCGCTCCGAGCATGCAAAGAGCTGCGGGCATCTCGGTCCGCCACGCCGAGCTGCTCAAGAAGATCATTTCAGAGCAAACGGTAAACCGGATTTCGTCGTCGTTGCGAGACGTCTTGGCCAGTGTCGCGGGCGCGATTGCCAGCGCGACGCCAGCGTCGCTGACAGGCAGCGCGAGCGGGTCTCTGAACTACGTCGTCAATCTGATCGATTCGGGCGCACCTCCTCACTGAGGCGCTTCGGTCGTGGCCTACGCGCCGCCAGTCGTCACCTTTTGCGAGAGAGCACCAAGGGCGGCCAATCCGAAAATCAATGCAGGGACACCCACGAGTACGAGGGGGACGAGCTCGAAGGCGATTGATGTGGAGACTAGTACGGCTCCGACGATCGCGACGGCGCCGGCGATCTGTCTCCCCTGTTGGGACCCGCGGCGCCGGAGGACCAGGGGCGCCCCGAAGATGGGCCTGAGAAGCTGGTGGAGGGCCTCGGTCTCGCTCGCAGACACGCTCAGCCGCCAGCCCGTACTGGGTGAGTAGAGCCGGGCCACACCGGCCTCTAGGGTCCATGCGCGAAACTCGGAACGGTTCAACTCCGCATCGTGATCTCCCAGTCGCACGCAATCGCCGAGTACGCGCAACGCGCATCCTCGGAAAGGCCGTCGCGCAGACCAGAGCAGGATGCCAGTCGTGGCAAGCAGGACCGCGGCCACCGCGAGGACTGGGGGCTCCATTGTCCGCCGCGCGAAGACTGAGACCACGGTCGAGATCGGGACGAGCGCTTGGCCCACGCGCCACTTGACGACATCTGTCCGAACGGCGTTCGCCGTCAGCTCACGCGCTCCGTTCATGCGGAGAATATATCCGGTCGGCGCCGGCGATCTCGAGGAAGCGTGGCCGAATCGTCGCCCGCCGGCGTCCCAGCTACGCAGCCAGTCTCGTCAAGATCCATGGAGCACGCTGCCTCTACAGCGACTCGAGGAGCTGGCGCACCTCGAGCTCGGCGGGCTTGCCGCGCGGGGTGTAGCCCGTCGTGCCGGCGCCGCCGTAGCCGTACCAGTTCCACACGTAGACGCCTTCGAGCGCCGACGGACCGGTCCAGGTGCCCGTCCACACGCGGCGGAACGCGGCGAAGGCCCGGCGCTGCTCTTCGAGATCGGGCGCGCAGTGAACGCCCTCGTCCCACGGCGCCGCCGTCGCGCCGGCGCACGAGCGGTACCCGAGCTCGGTGAAGACGAAGCCGTGCCCGCGCGCCGCGCTCCACGCCTCGAGATCGCGGCGCACACGCCGCCAGCCCGCTTCGATCGTCGCGTCGTCGTCGGGGTCGCGCGCCTCGCGCAGGTTGAAGTAGCCCGTGAGGCCCGCCTCGTCGACGAGGTCGAGCACGCGCGCGTCGCGGTAGCGGTCCCAGTTCGCCGAGTAGACGAGCTTGCCCGCGAACAGGCCGCGCACGCGCTCGACGAGCGGGCGCCAGCGGTCGAGCGTGTCGGCGCCGTCGAGCGACG
>JBBQJG010000324.1:0-6482 GCA_038325725.1 Polyangia bacterium
CGGACGCAAAAAAGCCCGGAGCCGCGCGAGCGACACCGGGCCGGGGCTGGGACCTCTCAGGGTCCCAGATCGACTAGAGCTCCTGCGCGGGCGTCGGCGCGACCTGGTAGAGGAACTGCGGCGACGCGAGCACGGTCTTGACGACCTGCTTGATCGAGTCGACCGGCGTCTCGCCCATGGCGACCGCGTCGTTGGCGAGCTTCGTGAGGCGATCGACCTCGGTCGGCGCCACGGGGCCGTTCCAAGCGCGGCCGGCGATGGACGTCACGAGCGAGCGCGTGCACGCCGCGTCGGCCGTCGGCTCGCAAGTCAGCAAGCGCGACTTGAGGATCGGGTTCGCGAAGACCTGCTCACCCAGCGCGTCGGCCGCATTGAAGTACTTCTCGAACGTGTCCGGCGCGAAGACGTTGATCTGGTCGGCCGGCAGCGGCGTCGAGAGCGTCGGGACCCCGAGCAGGTCACGAACCGCCTCGTCGTAGCGCTGGTTCGTGATGCGGGCCATGACGGCTCCGCTGCCCGGATCGCTCGCCGTCGCAACGGGGGCGGTCTGGTTGGTCGGCGTCGTCTCCGTGTTGGAGTCGCCCTGGGTCGTGCAGGCCGAAGCGCCGAGCGCCAGGGCCAAGCTGCCGGCCAGCAGGCCGCGAATCGCGGGAGACGCTAGAGTCTTGGACGTCATGTGGAAGCCTCCTCAGAGGGTGCGTGAAAAACGCGTTCAGTCTACAGCAGCAAGATAGCCAAACGTCGAAAATGGCTCGATTTGTAGGGCATTACCCGAGGCGTCAATGCAACGTGGTTGCTAACTGTCGGTCGTCACGCGGGAAAGTGCGACGTGGGGGCGGGGTCCCGCGAGGCCAACGGCCCTTCCCTGGGGCGGCGTCAGGGTCTTCGAATCGAGCTACAGTGGAGGTTCTCATCACGGGGGGCAGGGCGAGCGGTGGCGATCACTTATCACTTTGAAGGCGACTTTCTGTTCACGACCATCGAAGGCGCCACGAACTACGGCGACGTGAAGGCGTTCATGGACGCGGTCGTGACCGAGCCGAAGTTCCGCCCCGGCATCCCGTCCATCATCGACTGTCGGAAGGTCAAGAGCCTGTTCTCGATCTCCGACCTGCGGAAGACGGCGGCCGACGCGCGTCAGCGGCCGGAGATGAAGGTCCGGGGGCGCGTCGCCGTGCTCGCCTCTTCGAACCTCGTCTACGGCCTGCTCCGGATGTACGAGGTCTTCAGCGAGGGCACGCCGAACGAGATGCGCGTGTTCCGTCAGCCCGCAGACGCGCTCGCCTGGCTCAAGAGCAAAGAGGAATGAGCACGGCGTTGGCTCGCGGGGCGACGGCGTGAGGATCGCGTCGCTGCTCGCGAGCGGGACCGAGCTCGTGTGCGCGCTCGGGCTGGGTGAGCGGCTCGTGGGGCGCTCGCACGAGTGTGAAGAGCCGGCGTGGGTGCGCACGTTGCCGCAGCTGTCGCGGCCGACCTTCCCGATCGATGGGCCCAGCGCCGAGATCGACGGGCACGTCCGCGCGCGCCTGCGGGCGGGGACCCCTCTCTACGCCGTCGACGAAGAGCAACTGGCGGCGCTCGCGCCCGACGTCGTGCTCACGCAGACCCACTGCGAGGTGTGCGCCGCGAGCCCGGGTGATCTCGCCGGCGGCGTCCCGGCGCGTCTCGACCGGCGGCGGGTCGTCGCGCTCGACGGCGGCACGCTCGAGACGATCCTCGAGGGATTCATCCGCGTCGCGGGCGTGCTCGGCGTCGGCGACGAGGGGCGGGCGCTGGCGGTCAGGCTGCGGGCGCGGGCGGACGACGTCGCGGCGCGTGTGCGCGGGTTGCCGACGCCGACGGTCGCGTGCCTCGAGTGGATCGATCCCGTGTTCGCCATGGGGAACTGGGGGCCCGAGCTTGTCGCGCTCGCGGGCGGCCGCAGCCTGCTGGGGCAGGCGGCGTCGCCCTCGACGACGACGACGTGGCAGAGCGTGCGCGACGCCGACGCCGACGTGATCGTCGTCGCGCCGTGCGGCTTTGCTCTGTCGCGCGCGCGAGCCGAGATGCCGACGCTCGCGGCGCAACCGGGGTGGTCCGAGCTGCGCGCCGTCCGCGCGGGGCGCGTGTTCGTCGCGGACGGCAACGCCTACTTCAACCGCTCGGGACCGAGTCTCTTCGAGACGCCGGAGATCCTCGCCGAGATGTTGCACCCCGAGGTATTCCCGCCGCGGCGCGAGGGCACGACCTGGGCGCGCTGGCCCGCATAGGGAGCGCGCAGAGCGGCGCGCGCGGCCGACTTGCGGTATGGTCGGGCGTTTTTCAACTGCGGAGGTTTCCCATGATCGCCATCGCCAAGATCTCTCGTTCGCTTCTGCTCGGTGCGCTCGTCGCGGGCGCCGTCGTCCTCGGGTTTGCTGGCCGCGCGAGCGCGGCGGCGAACCCGACCGGCTGCACCAATGACATCGACTGCGTCGCCACGCCTGCTTGTGGCGGTGACGTTTGTAAGTGGCCCGCGATGGTCTGCGTACCGGCCGGCTCGGCCACGGGAACCGACACTGATGGTTGGTGCACCGACCACACGGACTGCAAATGCTTCGCGGAAGGCGCTCGTTGCGTCAGCAACGTTTGCACCAAGACCAAGGCCACGGGCGCTGCGGGCTCGACGGGCAGCGCGGGTTCGACGGGTGCCGCGGGCTCGACGGGCGCGGCCGGCTCGACGGCGGCCGCTGGTTCGAGCGGCACGGCCGGCTCTGCGACGACGAGCAGCGGGGGCGGCGGTTGCGCCGTCGCGCCGACGTCGGGCGGTCTCTTGGCTTCCCTCCTCGGCCTCGGTCTCGTGCTGACGCGGCTCGTTCGACGTCGCCGCGCCTGAGCGCCCGCGTCGTTCTTCGCGCCGCTTCACCATGAAGGTCATGTCTCGTTTCGGATCCGCTGGCGTCGGCCGCGTGAGCGCGCTCGCGCTCGCGGTGTCGACGCTGGGCGCGTGCTCGGGCAACAGCCTCGTGACGACCATCGCGCCGGAACCGGCCCCGCCGATTGAAGCGGGGGTCCCGACGGTGGACGCGGATTCGTCGGAGACCATGCCGCTGAGCGAGACCTTTTGCGGTCGCGGCGCGGACGTCCTGTCCGTCACGCCGCCCCCGGGCTTCTGCGTGAAGCACTACGCCCAGGTCGGCGAGCCGCGCGCGATCGCGTTTTCCGAGAACGGCGACCTCTTCGTGGCGTCTCCGTCGCGCCCCACGGCCGGCGGCGCCAGCGGCGGCGAGGGCGCGATCGTCGTGTTGACCGACGACGATCGTGACGGCATCGGCGAAGAGCACATGTTCATCCCCGGCGTCGAGGACGTTCACGGCCTCGCCGTTGGCGGCGGCTTCCTGTACTACACGACGGCGACGTCAGTCTGGCGCACGCCGTACGTGACCACGCGCAAGCGCGGCGAGCCCGTCATGCCAGGCAATCCCGTGAGCCTGGGCCTGCCGACGAAGTTCGCGTCAGGCGGCCGCTGGACCCACGGCGTCGCGCGATCCCAAGCGGGGCAGCTCATCGCTTCGCGCGGCGAATATGGCGTGTGCAAGGCGTCGCAGGGCGGCGAGATCTCGTCCGTCGGACCGGCGGGCGCGCTCACGACGCTCGCGAGCGGTTTCCGCAACCCGATGTACTTGAACTGCCACTACAAGGACGAGGTCTGCGCGGCGATGGAGCTCGGCGACGATCTGCACACGGGCGCGCGCGAGAAGATGCTCATCGTTCGCCCGAACACGAACTACGGCTTCCCGTGCTGTTACACGAAGAGCTTTTCCGAGATGTCGGGCGCGGCGTGTGACGACATCACGAAGGAGGAGGCGTCCTTCAATCTCGAGGATACGCCGTTCGGGTTCGATTGGGAGCACGGCACGTGGCCGGCGCCTTTCAAGGACGCGCTCTTCGTCGCGCAGCACGGCAGCGCCTATTCGTCGCCGCAGTGGAGGGGCGCCATGATCGTCTACGCGCCGACGTCGGCCGCGACGCGCGCGCCGGTTCAGGGTTGGCAGCCGTTCCTCCAGGGCTTCGGCCCGGGCGGCTCCGTGCTCGAGCGACCGTCGGACGTGAAGTTCTCGCCGGACGGCCGCCTGTTCTTCGCGGATGATCACAGCGGGCGCGTGTTCTGGGTCGCGCCGAAGACGCTGACCGTTCCGAACTGAGCGCGCGGCGGATGGTCGTGCGCGCAAGGGCTGTCGTGGCACTGCTGACGTCGCTCGCGGCGGCCGGGTGTCTCGAGAAGACGCCGCCGCCGTCGACGGGCTACCTCCCGGACGCGGGAGGCGTCTTCGGCGCGGGAGACTGCCCAGACGCGGGCGCGCGGCCGCCGGACGCGAGCGCCGACGCCGCCGGCGCGAGCGCTGACACCGACGCGAGCGATGACGCCGGTGCGCGTGATGACGCCGGCGCGAGCGATGACGCCGGCGCGAGCGATGACGCTGCGACGGATGCCGACGCGGGGGCAGGGACGGTCGCCGTCCCGGGGACGTGGGCGGGCACGTGGACCTTCGTCAGCGGTGGCTCGGGCGTGAGCTGTCCCGACGGGATCTCCGACGTGGCGTCGACGGGGAAGCTCACGATCGCCGTGTCGGGGAGCGGCACCGGGCTCACCGTCAGCGAGGACGCGTGCACGTTTCACTTCACGCTCGTCGGTGACACGGCGACGTCGGACTGCGGTCAATCGTGCAGCGCCTGGGCGATCCCGACGATCCCAATCTGGACGCTGACGTTGAAGTCCGACGGCACGCTCGAAGAGCACCTCGGCGGCCGCATCGGCCTGAACGGCGAGACCTGCACGATCTCGGGCACGTCGAAGCTGAAGCGGCCTTGAGGAAACCTCAGGGCGCCTGCACTGGTAGCTCCAAGAGAAACTGGTCCATCGCGGGCGCGACGAGATAGTAGTAGTTGGCCTGTCGCCCACGGTTGACGGTTTCGCAGAAGATGACGGGATGCGCGTGCGGGCAGCTCGAGTACTTCTTGCAACCGATTCCGGCGAGCGGAGCGACGCCCCAATCCTCGGCGGGGTCTGCCGTGCAGCCGTTGGCCGCCAACACGCGATCTCGCGACATCGAGCTGTCGGTCGGCGGAATGAATTCGTTGAGGTCGTGCATCCAGAATGCCGCGATGGGTCCGGCGCACGGGGGCAATGCCATGGGCGCCGCGCCTGCGACCGAAAACTGAGCCCGAAGAGTCAGATCGGGCCTGAATACGCGCGTGTGATCAACCCCGCTGAAATAGCAACCGAGCATGTTCGCCAACGTGGATCCCGAAGCTGTGCCAGCTATGACCTCTTGATTTGTGTCCACGCAGAAGCTGCGCTCCACGGCCGCAGAGACGAGCGCGAAGAACTCCCACTCCGTCGACTTCGCGCCCGTGTTGTCGGGACAACGTCCCGGGTTGACGCTCTCCGGGGGCGACGCGAGACCCACGTAGATGTTGCCGCGATCTCCCATCCTGTCGCCCGCCAAGTAACGGTCCTCGTTCGTCGCGCCTGACCCGCAGCCCAAGGCGATGAACACGACGCGGTGGGCGACCGAAGAGTCATATCCGGGCGGCAACCAGACGGCGTAGTCGCGGTCATAGGCAGCCGCGCGAAACGTCGGGTCCAGGGTGGCCCCCGTGGTGTGAATCGAATACGTCACGTATTTCCCGAGCTCCTGAGAGGGTTGCGAACCGCATCCGGTGAGCGGCTCCGCGTCGGGCAATGGCGTCGGCCGGTCCGAAGGCGGACCGTCGGCATCGAACGGGGCGTCGACATCGAACGGGGCGTCGGCGGTGTCGGCGGTGTCGGCCGCGTCAACGCCGCCATCATCGACGTTCAGGGGGTGGTCGGGCTCTTTCAACGGCGACCGCCGACAGGCGGTGAACAGGAAGATCGAAGCCATCACGAACACCCGAGGCATGACCATCGAACGCATGAGTGAAGGGAATGGCATGAGGAGGCAGCATACGACGGCGCGACATTGCCGAGGCCCAATGCTGATCGTGATTTTCTGAATTCGGATATGCTCCCGCGCATGACGCTGCGGACCCCCTCGCGAGTTGCTTCCGGTCTTGGTTGTGCCTTCGTGATGAGCGCGCTCGTGGCGTGTAGCGGCGGCGGTGGAGGAGGCGCTGCGGGCACGACCGGCAGCGCGGGGACGACGGGCACGGCCGGCACGACGGGCGCGGCCGGCACGATCGGCGCGGCCGGCACGACGGCGACCGCGGGAACGACGGGCGCGGCCGGTGCGACCGGGACCGCGGGCACGACGGGCGCGTCGGGCACGACGGGCGCGGCAGGGACGACGGCGACGGCAGGGACGACGGGCACGGCGGGCGCGGGCGGCGCGGCCGCCGGCGCGACGGGCGCCGCGGGCGCTGGGACCGGTGGCATCGAGGCCATCGATCTGACGACGCCGTCGCCGAGCACCGGCTGCGGCATGGCGCCCGACCTCACGGGCAGCCAAAACACGAGCCCACAGAACACGCCGATGACGATC
>JBBQJG010000325.1:0-6475 GCA_038325725.1 Polyangia bacterium
CCCTTTAAGACCCGTATTTTCAGCTAGCCCTCGGGCTCGCGCTGCGGGTCGACGTTGTAGTTGGTGCGGTTATCGTCGCGGGCGCGCGCGCACGCCCGGAAGCGCCACAGCGGCTTGTGGAAGGTCGCGTTTGCAATGAGGGCGTCGGCCTCGGCGCGGGGCAGGGCGTGCAGCTCGGTCTTGCGGGTGTCGCACAGGACCTCGTACTTGCCTCCCTTGAACTCGAGGCCCGCTTGATAGCGGGCCTTTACGCGCGGCTCCCAGTAGGTGAGGTCGAAGCTCTCGCGACCCACGGAGCCGCTGCCGATCACGCGCAGCGCGTGGAAGGCCTTGCCGTCGCCGTAGTAGACGTGGGCCCAGCCGCCGTCGTCGAAGGGGATGAGCGCGACGTAGTGGCTCTTCCCATCGGTGAGGATCTCGAGCTTGTCCTTGACGGTGGCGATGTCGACGAACGACTCAGCCGGCTCGGCGGGCTTCGCGGCGGGCTTGCCGCGCGCGAGGCGCGCGCCCCCGAGGCCAAGGGGGAGCAAAAGCAAAGGGCCGAGGGCGAGGGCGAGGGCGAACCGGCGCGCGCGCATCGCGGTTATAGTACACGCGGATGTCATCCGACGGCAGCGACGGCACCCGCGCGTCGGCGATCACCCTCGGCGTCGGCTCCGTCGTCGCCGAGGCGTACGAGATCACCGGCATGCTCGGCAAGGGCGGCATGGGCGCCGTCTGGGGCGCGCGTCACCTGCGGCTGCCGGGCAAGCGCGTCGCCATCAAGGTGCTCCTCGGCGGCCCAGGCGGAGACGTCGACGCGCAGGCGCTCGCGCGCTTCAAGCGCGAGGCCGAGGTCGCCTCGCGCATCGGCCACGCGGGCATCGTCGAGGTGCTCGACTTCAACCATCTGCCCGACGGCACGCCGTATCAGGTGCTCGAGTACCTCGCGGGCGAGAGCCTGGGCGCGCGGTTGGGGCGCGGCGCGCTGCCGGTCGCAACGACGCTGGATTTCGCGCGCCAGATCGGCTCGGCGCTCGCGGCGGCTCACCGCGCGGGCGTCGTGCACCGCGACCTCAAGCCCGAGAACATTTTTTTGTGTCCCACCGACGCGGGCGGCGTCGTCAGCGAGCGCGTCAAGGTGCTCGACTTCGGCATCTCGAAGATCCGCGGCTCGCAGACGGTCAAGACGCAGGATCAGGTGCTCATCGGCACGCCGCAGTACATGGCGCCCGAGCAGGCGGAGGGCAACAACGCCGCGATCGACGCGCGCACGGATCTCTTCGCGCTGGGCGCGATCGCGTACGAGATGCTCACGGGGCGGCCGGCCTTCTCCGGCGAGAGCGTCGTCGCCGTCATCATGAACGTCGTCGCGGGGACGCCGACGCCGCTCGCGTCGCTCGCGCCCGGCACGCCACCGGCCGTCGTCGCCGCCGTCGAGCGCGCGCTCGCGAAGAAGCCCGACGAGCGCTTCGCGGACGTCGGCGCGTTCATCGAGGCGCTCACGGGGCGGCCGTTGCAAACGCTCACGGGCGCCGACGGTGGGCCCGTCGTGACGGCGCCGCGCGCGCCGCTGTCGCAAGAGGAGCTGCTGGGCGCGACCATCGCGCCGGTGCCTCGACCCGCCGTGCTCACGGGCGGCGCGCCCACGGGCGGCGCGCCGATCGCGCTCAGCGCGGTCGCCGCGCCGACGGTCAAGCGCCGCTCGCCGCTCGTCTGGCTCGGCGCGGTGGTCGTCGTCGGCGCCGTGGGGCTCGGCGTGGCCATGCGGCCCTCTTCACCTCCCGCCGCGCCCGCGGCCGTGGTCGTGGCGCCCGTCGTCGTCCCGCCGGTCGCGCCCGTCGTCGTCCCGCCGGCAGCGCCCGTCGTCGTCCCGCCGGCAGCGCCGCCCGTTTTGCCGTCGGGGCCCGCACCCGAGACGGTCGAGGCGCCCGTGCGCATGGAAAAAGTTGTGACCAAAGATCACGCCCACGCCGAGGGGCCGCTCCCCGCCGACGTCCACGCCGATCTCGAGGCCGCCGAGGCGGCGCTCGCGCGCGGCGACGCCCGCGAGGCGAAGCGGCTCGCGCAGCACAGCCTCCTCGGCAAGCGCTCGGGCCGCGCGTTCGCGATCCTCACGCGCGCCGCGTGCCGCGACGGCGATCTCACGAACGCGCGCGCCAACCTCCGCAACGTCGGCGCTGGTGAGCGCGCCGGCGTGCTGCGCGCGTGCGCCGCCGCCGGCCTCGACCTGCGCTGACGCTCCGTTACTTGGCTGGCGCGGCGGGTGCGGGCGCCACAGCCGGCGCCGGGACGGCCGGCACAACGGGGCCCGCGGGCGCCGACGGCGTCGATCGCGGCGCCCAATCACCGAGCACGGTCGTCGAGCGGACGACGGGTGGCAACAGCCGGTCGAGGGCGCCCTCGTACCACTTGTACGCCACGGCGATCAGCAGCACGACCAAGACGAGGGTCTTCCACGGGAAGCCTCTCTCGGCGTAGGGATCGTTGTCGTCGTGCTTCGAGCCCGGCGGCAGCTTCGCGACGGCCGTGAGCGTTCGTCCGAACGGGATGTTGATCCTCGCCTTGGCGTTCACGGCCCACCCGTTGGCGTCGAGGATCGGACCCAGGTTGCGCTTGCGCAGCTTGAGGATCGCCATGACGACCGCCGGCAGCGAGATGAGGAGCATGAGGCCGACGATCGCGCCCGCGACGGCGAGCGGCCCCAACTGGAAGACGCCCGCCGCGTATCCGACCATCGCCGTGATGAACGTGCCGATGGCGCCGACCGCGACGCCCAACGCGGCGACCGTGCCGACATCGATCTTCTTCGCTTCGGGTGGCTTCGCGGCGCCCACGTGCGCCGTGTGCGTCGCCGTCGTCGAGAGCATGTCGTTCGAGGCGGTGTCGCCCGCGGCGGCGCGCTTCGCGACCTGCTCCTCGAGCATGCGCACGAACTTCTTGTACGGCGACCAGAAGGCCTGGCGGATGCTGATGGGGTTCTCGACGAGCTTCGTGATCGTCGCGTCCCAGTCCTGCCCCTTGCGGTCGTAGAAGATGCCGTTACGGCCGACCATGAGGTTGTCGCTGTCGCCCGCCGTGAACGCCGCCACGATCGTCATCTGCTGGTCGCTGCCCTTGCGCGCGCAGTCGAGGTACGTCAGGTAAACGCCCGCGAGGCCCGCCATCGTCGCGTGCTTGGCGGCGTCCTCGACCTTGAGGCACAACGTGCACGACCGCTGGTCGAGGTACAGCGTACCCGCCTGGAAGATCGCCGGCTGCTGGTCGCCGTCGTAGAAGTCCTTGAAGTTGACGAAGTTCGTGCACAGCAGCGCGAGGTCGCGGTGGTAGCGCACGAGCCGCTCGACGTTCTCGATGCTCGCCGCCTCGGCCTCGAGCGCCTGGTCCTGCGCGACGAGCGTCGTGAGCGCGTCCTTTGCGCTCGACGCGAGGATCGCACGCACCCGCGGCAGGCCGAGGCTCTCGACGCGCGCGCCGGCCTTCGTCGCGAGCCACGCTTCATAGGGCGCGATCTTCGCGACGAGCGTCGTCCAGTCGGCCTCGACGAGCTGCGCGCGCGGACCCAGCAGGGGCTTGACGGCGATGTCGCGCAGCGCCGCGAGGGCGGCGGCGTGCGCCGGATTGACGGCGCCCTGGAGCGGCAACGGCCGCTCGCCCGTGACGATCGCCAGCGGGAACCCGGCGATCTCGCTCGCCGTGATCGTCAGATCCGCGGCGGCGAGGTCCAGGTATTCCTCTTCGCGGCGGTTGAGGGCCGCGGCCGCGCGCGGGTCGTACGCGACGACGCGGCAGCGCGCGAAGTAGTCGTCCACCTTGGCGCGGATCGCCATGATGGCGTTCACGGCGGCGACGCTCGCGTCGGTGCCGAGCGGAAAGACGTCGGCTGCGTTCGCCTCGCCTGTCGCGTACCACTCCGAGAAGGCCGTCGCGTCGGCGAAGAACGCATCTATTTTCTCCAGCGTCACGCCGACCTTGCCCGAGCGATCGGGATCGCTGCCGATGCACGCAATGATCTCGCCGATGATGGCCTTCTGCTCCGGGTCGGGCGTCGACAACTCGGTGACGACGCCGTCGCCGTTGAAGGCGCTGTCGAGGAAGACGCGCGTCGGATCCGCGACGTCGTCGATAGAGATCCAGGCCGCGTCGGCCTTTCCGATGTTCGCGAGGATCTGACGCGCCGAGGACAGCAGCGTCTTGCCCTCGGGCTCGGCGTCGTTGATGGCGGCGAGCGCGAGCGTGCCCGCGCCCTTGAGCAGATCGTCCGGGTTCTTGAGGTTGCGGCCCGCGAAGGTCGTCGCGGCGATGAGCTCGGGCGCGCGCACGCGGCCATCCTTGTCCGTGTCGATGAGCGCGAGCGTGCGCGCGTCGAGCTCGAGGCCGCTCGTGGGGCAGGCGAGGGCGACCCAGAGCTTTTGATCGAGCTCGCCCAGGCGCATCAAATCAGCGCCGGACATGAGCTTTACCTGATCGAACCCACCTGCCCTGAAGAAAGTCCACCTGCCGTCGTTCATTGCCGCTTTATACTGAACCGACCCCCGCAACACCACCGAGCGAGAAGCCCCCCCTGCTCGCGAAGTGAACGTGCGACCCCGCTTGGCGAGGGCGAGAAGGACGTCATCTCATGAAGGCCAGGATCCTCACTGCCTTGGCACTGTGCGGAGCGTTCGTCGCTTGCGGAAACCCTGAGTCCATTCGCTCTCGTCTCGGCGGCGCCTCGGGCTCCACCGGCATGGCGGGCGCAACGAACCTCGCTGGCAACACCGGCCTCGGGGGGGACGCAGGCACGCCGGGCGTCGCGGGTGATACCAGCGCGCAAGCGGGAACGGGCGGCGATCCGGGCACCGGAGGCATTTCGGCGACGGGTGGCACGGGCGGGACCCCGACGGCTGGCACGGGCGGAACCCCGACGGCCGGCGCGGGCGGCACACCGACGGCTGGCGCGGGGGGAATGCCGACGGGCGGGACGGGCGGAACCCCGACGGCCGGCACCGGGGGAGCGTCGGCGGGCGGTGCGGGCGGCACGCCGACGGGCGGCACCGGCGGCACACCGACGGGCGGCACGGGTGGCAAAGCCGGTGCGGGCGGCGCGGGCGGGACGGGTGGTGTCCCGGTCGGTGGCGGGCCGAGCATCAAGGTCGATTCGGGAAGCCTCACGGCGATGGGCGTTTGGGGCGCGGACATGTACTTCGCGCCGACGCCGGGGAACACGATCACCCACGCCAACACGATCGACGTCAGCAAGGTGACCAACCCCGCGCCGGCGGCGATCTATCAGAACGGCCGCAGCGGCACGAACTTCACGTACACGGTGCCTGGCTACAAGGCGAGCTCGATGCACACGGTTCGTCTGCACTTCTGCGAGACGTATTTCCCGCCGACGACGGCGACGGCGGGCGCGGGCGCGCGCGTCTGCAGCGTCACGATCAACGGCAACGCCGTGCTCCCGAACTACGACATCTTCGTCAAGGCGGGCGGCAAGAACATCGCCGTCGCCGAACAGTTCGTGCTCGCCGCCGATGCGACCGGGCAATACGTCATGACGTTCGTCCGGTCAGCGGATAGTTGTCTCGTCGCCGGCATCGAGATCGACTGACCGACACCTGATTCGCCGCGAAGTTCCACGGAACTCCGGGCGTGCGCGCGCTGTCTCTCGAGCGAGAGGAGACACCGCATGCTGCCGCACCCCGAGTCCCAGTTTCTTGCCACGCCGACATTGTTCATCGAGGCACGCTTTCGCGGCCGCGTCGTCGCGGCACGCCTGTTGAACGCGAGGACTTCGCGCCCCTTCACGATCGGCGCCGCGCGCCGCGCCGACGCTCCCGTCGATCCGGCGTTCCTGCCAGCCGATGGGCCGGCGAACGACAACCACGCGCTCGTGTCGCCGTCGGGCCGAGGCTTCGTCGTGAACCTCTCTTCGGCAATGCGCGCGGGGCTCGACCGATCGTCGTACGGACTGCGCGTCCCTTGTGGCGAGGTCGTGTTCGACATTCGCGAGGCGGCGCCCGCGCCCGCGTTGCCGCGGCCGTGGCTCGCGCGGCGGTGGCGCGCGGAGCACGCGATCACTTTGGGCGTCGGCGCGGCGCTGTTGCTCGTCGTCGCGATCCTGGCCGCCGTGCCGAGCGATCCGCGCGCGCTGTCGTTCGAAGACTATGGCCGCTCGCTGCGCTTCGACGTCGCGCGCGTCATACCCGACGCGATCGTGGCGCCGCCGCTGCCGGGCGGCGCGCCGTCCGCGAGCGCGGCGGTGGCGGCCGGCGCCCCCGGAGAGCGCAAGACCTCGCAGATCGCCGAGCGGCACGCGTCGCGCAGCCCGTCGATCGTTCGAGACGCCCGATCGGCCGCGATGGCCGTGCGGCAGAGCCCGCTGCTCGCGTTGCTCGACGAGAAACGCTCAGTGGTGCTCGGCGCCGTGCTCGGCGGCGGCAGCGCGCTCGGGGAAGGCGCCGACGACGTGCTCGACCACTTGGTCGCCACGTCGCTCGAGCGCGGCTTCGAG
>JBBQJG010000326.1:0-6456 GCA_038325725.1 Polyangia bacterium
ATGAACGCCCGGCCACGAATCGTCGGCATCGGTCGACGAAAACCGGTTCACAGGTCTGACGAGTGAATTGCCCGATCGACACCGAATCCTTCAACGTACCCGGCGAATGTGCCGACGTCGGGGGTCGGCGCGGCGGACACCAATCTCAGCGCGGGTCGGGCGGAACGGCGGGTGATTCGGCGAGACGGGCGAGGCCGCTCTGCGCGCTCGAGCGGACGCGGTCGACGCGATCGTTGGCGGCGCGCGCAAAGGCGGCGCGCGCGCCGGTACGGTCGCCCGAATCGAAGAGCATCCACCCGAGCATCGCGGACGCCTCGCCGACGCGCGCCGAGCTCGGGAAACGGGTGATGAAAGTCGACAAGGCGCCGCGCGCATCGGCCGCCTGGTTCGCGCGCGCCAGGGCGACCGCCTGCCAGAAGACCGCGTCCTCGGCGATGCCCTCGCCCCGCGTCTGCCGATCCACGTCTTGAAAGGCCACGGCGGCTGCCGCGGGTTGTCCCGCTCTCAGCAAGAGCCAGCCGCGCTCGAACGAGGCGCGCACGGGAACCGACGCGCCGTCTAGGATCGCCGGCGTCTCGGCGGGCGTCGACGGGAGCGCGCGCGGGGATGGGGATGCCAGTCTGCGAGACGGCCGTCGCTCCGCAGGCGCCAGGGGCGCACCGATCTTCGTCGCACCGATCTTCGTCGCCATCGCGGGTGAACCTCCGGAAGGCAGCGCCGTCGTCAGAGCGCTCGGCGTCGGTTCCGGCGTCATCGCCGGTGCCTTCCTCCACTCGTCGCCCGCGCGAAGGGCGGCGTGGCCGCCGCCGGGCGTGCGGACGTCGACGAAGCCTCTGAAGACGCGAACGGCGACGAGGGTGTGCGCGCTGGCCTCGATGCTGAAGCTCCCCGCGGGCGCTTCGATGGCAGCGTCGGTGGTCATGATGCGGAAGCGGCGTCCCTTGCCCGAGGGCGCGACGTCGAGCTCGAGGGTTCCCGACTCGAGGAGAACGAGCTCGTCGGGCGGCGGCTGCAAGCGAGAGAACACCGCCGCGCCCATCGCGCGGATCGACGCCAGCGACGTGGACGTCGTCGCCGGCACGGGCGCGCGGGCACGTGTCCATAGGACGGTCGCGGCCGCCGCGCTCGCGAGCACTGCGAACGTCGCGAGGCGGCGCGCCCTGGGGCCGCGCCTGCGCGCGGCGTGCACGCGCAGGTACGAGGTCTCGATGAGCACTCCGGCGGCGATGCGCTCTCGCGACTCGCTGCTCATGACGGGCACAGCCAGGGCGTGGGCCTGATCGCTCGCGCGCGTGAGGGCTTCGAGCTCCGCCGCGCAGCGCGCGCACGAGCGCACGTGAGAGACGAACACGGGGCTCGCGCCCTCCGACATACCGCGCGTGAGCTGCCAACCGGAAGGGCAACCGCCCCAACGAACCGGGAGCTGCGTCCGCCAGCTCATCGCGGGCCTCCGGGCTCGAGAGCGTCGCGCAGCCGCAGGCGCGCCTCGTGCAATTTCCTCCACAAGGTTCCCTCGCGCATTCCCAGGATGCGCGCGACCTCGACGCCCTTGATGCCTTCGAGCTCGCACATCGAAAACGCGAGCTGCATGTCGGAAGGCAGGTCGGCGAGCGCGCGCTCGAGCCGCCCGAGCAGCTGCCGCCGAGAGGCGTCCTCGTCGGGGCGCGTCGCCGAGGTGAAGATCGCTTCCTCGGCCGCGGCCGTCACGAGCGCGCGGCGTCGGATCTCGCCGCGCACGTGGTGGCGCATGACGTTGACGGCGATGCTCAGGATCCAGGTGCCGACGGCGGCTCGTCCGCCGAACTTCCGTGCCGAGCGATAGACCTCGATGAAGGTGGCTTGCACGAGATCGTCGAGATCGCGTCGGTCGACGCTGGGCAGCCGCGCGAGCACGCGATAGACCCGATCGCCATGGCGGCGAAAGATCTCGGCGAGCGCGGCGTTTTCGCCGACGGCGCAGGCGGCGACGAGCGCTTCGTCCGAGAGCGACGACAGCTCGGACGTCGGCCCTTTGCCCTTGCGAAAGGGAACGAGCTTGCCGGTCATGAACGACAACGTGAGCTCCTCGTCGTGCTCGTCATGGGATCACTCATGGGCTCACGACGCAGGTGAGGGCCGCCTGAAAGATGGCGTGCGGCTCGCCGGGCAAGTTGGGCGTCGTCGACATCGATTCATCGGCGGGCGTTGGCCGGGCCGTCGGCGCGAACGTCCCGCCGAGGTCGAGCGCGAAGGCGACGTGGCGCGACACTTCGATGCCGAAGAGCACCGAGACCGAGGCACGCGCGCCGAAGGTGTTGCCCGACTGGGGAAGGGTCGTGCTGTCTTCGGCCGGGACGTTGGTCCTCATCCAGCCGGCGCCGAGGCCGAGCGCGGGCATGACGAGCGCGCGCCCGCGCGTGAGGGGCAACCCGACCGTCGCGAGGACCTCGGCGCCCATGCGCGTTCCGCCAGCCTCGGCGGCCTCGCCGCTGATCCCCAAATCTCGCGCGACGTTGGACTTTGCGCCCGCGCAGACCGGACCAATCCGTGCGCACGCCCCCAAGGTCGCGCCGCCCCAGACGGAACGATCGCTGCCGAGCGCCGTGGCCGGGCCCACATAGACGCGAAGAGCCGTCGCGGCGACGGGCGGCGTCGCCGTCGCCGCGATCGTGGCGGTCGCGGGCGTGTTCACCTTGCCGGGCGCGATGGTCAGAAGATCGGCGTCTTCGTCGACGACCCAGCTCTCGATGAGGCTCACGGCGGTCTCGGGCTTCGCCATCACCCGATCGCTCGCGCGCCCGAAGCCGTCGTCGATGTGCAGCTTGAAGCCGCGCGCCGGTGCCGCGGACGTCACGACGGCGCGCACGGTGCGGCCCGCGCAGTCGGCGTCACCGACGAGAGCGACGCCGTGCGCTCGCAGCTCGCGCGCGATGGGCGCGGTGAGGGCGGGGTTGCCCTCGAGCGCCGCGCGCGGCGCACAAGGGGCCGCGTCGGCGTTGAGGGGAGCCATGAGCACCGCCGTCGCCATCGCCGCCCTCAAGATCAGTGAAACGCCTTCATCCACGCAGACGCGCCTCGGCGCCGATGACGGATCGTCGCCGGTCTGCTGGCCGGCTTCAAGCGTTCCTTGGCCATTCGAACGAGTGGGTGCCCGGTCGTCACAAAACCTTCGCGGTTGAGCGGACGTTTTCCATCGCTGCTGACGCGGGCGGCCAGCGGGCTGCCGTTCGGAGCGCGACGGAGAAGGAATTCCGTCGAGCGGGCACCACGACAGCGACTTGGTTTGCCCACCCGATTGCTCGAGGAGTGTCCCTTTGAAGAGAATGACTCTCGTTTTTGGCCTGACGTTCTTGGCGATGGCCGGCTGCGGCGGCTCCAGCGGAACACCGAGCGGCGCGGGGGGCGCCGGCGGCGTCTCCTTCACGCCGATGACGATCCGGACGCTGCGCGCCTCGCCGCCGGCCGGAAGTCCCATCGTCTATCTCAAGGGGGTCGTGGTCGTGACGCGCGTCGCGCTCTCGACGGCGGGCGAGCTGTGGGTGCAGGACCCGGGCGGAGGCCTCGGCACGGGCATCCTCGTCTACTGTGACTACGCCGGCACGATCGCGCCCTGCACGACCTACGATCGAACGTCGTGGAAGCAGTTTCGTCGCGGCCAGCTCGTCGACGTCATCGGCGTGTTTCACAAGCACACGCCAACGGGCGCGCCCGCGTCGGCGCTGCAGCTGCGCATCGAGAGTCCGTCCATCACGGTGGGCGCGGGAACGATGGACCCCGTCGCGACGCCGGTCTCTGCGGCGGACATCCAGATGACGCAGCTGTCGTCCGAGATGGTGAAGGGAACGTACGTCAGCGTCGCGGGACCGGTCGCCGTCTCGGGTCTCATGCCGGCGGAGTTCCTCACGACCTGTCCTGGCGCCGCGACGGGGAGCTCCGCCGATCACGTCGTGGGGTTCGAGGCCACCGTCGGGCCGGCCGTGCTCGCCGTCGGTCTCAACCTCTACGAAACCGTCAGCTACTGCGTCGCGGACACCTGCACGGCCACGCCGTGCACGAACCCGATCTCGATGCCGAAAACGTTCTCGAGAGTGCTGGGCGTCGTCGAGCCGCGCGTCTCGTCGACGACGATGCCGCCCTTCCTCAGGTTGTCGCCGACCGTCGACGCGGACCTCGTGCCCTGACCCATGGAACGTTCCAAGAGAGGCGCGCGTCGCGCGAAGCGCGCGTCTTTCGCGATCTTCACGACGCTCGCGGTGACTGGCTGTGGCCCGTCGGGACCGACGGACGGCCAAAGCGTCGACCGCCTGTCGCTCGCTCCCTACGGCGACGTCGAGACGCTCGTGCGCGATCTCTACATTCCGGGCGCTGACACGGGCGCCTTCGTCGCGCCGACGGCCACCGAGCTCTCTTCGTTCGACGGAGTCCTCGACCTCCTCGAGCGTCGCGCGTTCGACGCGGCCGCGTCGCGCGCGTCGTCGTTTGGCTACGATTTGTGGCACCTCGCCGATCCGCGCGCGCCCGCGCTCGTCGCGCTCGTGGAGCGTTCGGCGCAGGCGCGCGGGCGCGGCACCTTTCTCGTCGACACGGCGGCGACGTCGACCCGGGTCGTCGAGGTTCCACACCCACTGGCCGACGCCGGGACGCTCGAGGAGGGCCCCCCGTTGTTCAACGGCCTGCGCGCGGGCGCGCTGCTCATCGCCGGCACACATCGCTGCGCCGATCTCGCGTCCACGCCGTGCATCGGCTCCGAGGCGACGAACGCGTGCGCGGGGCGTCTTCGGAGCTCGGACGCCGCGCACTACACCGATTCGTTCTTCCATCACGCCCACGCCGCGTTCTTTCGTCTGTGGCCCGACAGCGTCGCGGTCTCGCTGCACGCGCACGCCGACGTCGCCGGGCAACCAGACATCATCGTCTCGGCCGGGACGCGCGACGCGCTCGACGCGACGGCGCCCGTCAACAAGCTCCGCGACGGGTTGCGCGTATCGGGCTTCTCGGTCGCGTCGTGCAACGCGACGGCCGATCCGGCGCCGCGGCTGTGCGGGGAATCCAACGTGCAGGGCCGGGCCTCGAACGGCTCGCCCGACGCTTGCTTGCGTGATGCCGCGGCTGCGGGCGGGCGGTTCCTGCACGTCGAGCAGGGCGCCGCCGGGCTCGCGAACCCCTCCGTCCTCGCGGGCGCCCTGGCGGCGCGGCTCTGATGCTCGCGATCTTTCCCCACGGCCTCGAATCGAACCTGCTCGTGCCGGTCCTGCTGGGCGTGCTCGTCAACTTCGCGCTCACGGAGGCCTGGGGATGGGACTTCGTCGGCGTCGTCGTCCCCGGCTACCTCGCGGCCGTCACGCTCGTTCAGCCGGTCGTCGGTGTCGTCGTGCTCGTCGAGGCGGCGCTCGCGTGTGCGCTTGCGCGGCTCGTCGACGCGGGCGCGACGCGCGCGGGGCTCTGGTATCCCGTGTTCGGTCGCGACCGGTTCTTTTTCATCCTCGTCGTCAGCATCTTCGCGCGTCTGCTCGTCGAGAGCGCGGCGCCCGCGCTGCTCGGCTGGGGCGCGCATCTCTGGCCGCCGCTCGCCGACTTTCGCGGCGAGACCTTCGGCATCGGCCTCGTCCTCGTGCCGCTCGCGGCCAACAGGTTTTGGCGCGCGGGCGTGGGCTCGGGCGTGTTTCAGCTCGCGGTCGAGGTCGGCGCCGTGCGCCTCTTGCTCGCGGCGCTCGTCGTCGTGACGAACTATTCGTTGTCGGGCTTCGAGCTCGGGTTCGATCGCCTCGCGCTGGCCTTCTTCTCGTCGCCTCTCACGGAGCTGGCGCTCCTGCTCACGGCCGCCATCGCGAGCGACTTCAACCGTCGCTTCGGCTGGGACTCCCACGGCATCCTCGTGCCCGCGCTCCTCGCGCTCGTCGTCACGGCGCCGATCAAGGTCGTCGCGACGCTCGCCGAAGCCGCGGCGATCGTGGGCGTGATGACGGTGCTCGTGCGGCTGCCACGCCTGCGGCACGCGAACCTCGAGGGCGCGCGCCGCGTGGTCGCGTGTTTGCTCGTCGGGTTCAGTCTCAAGCTCGCGATCGCGGCCGTCGCGGGCCGCACGGTGCCCGGGTATCGCGTGACGGACCTCTTCGGGTTCGGCTATCTCTTGCCGAGCCTGCTCGCCGAGCGGGTGCTCACGCGCGCGAACCTCCCGCTCGTCCTGGTGCCCACGGCGCAGACGGCGCTCATCGGGATGCCGCTCGCCGCCGGGATCGGTCTCTTGATCGCCTGGCTCTCGCCGGCGACGGGCCGGTCGAGCCCCGAGGCGTCGCGCGCGACGTTTGCTTCGCTGTCGCAGGCGGTGGCGGCACAGGGCGTGAGCTTCCGCGGTCATGGGGCGGGGGACGTGACGACGCTCGTGGCCCGCCTCGCCCGCGGCGAGCTCACGGCCGAGACACGCGACGGCTACCGCGTCGTGGTCGATCCCGGCGTGCGAGGGCTGGCCGCGCTACC
>JBBQJG010000327.1:0-6443 GCA_038325725.1 Polyangia bacterium
CGTGACGCCCGCCGCGCCCGTCGCGCCGGCCGTGCCCGAGTGGCCCGCGGCGCCCGTGGCGCCCGCGCTCCCGGTCGCACCCGCGGCGCCTGTCTTGCCCGCGGCGCCGCTCGTGCTGCCGGCCGCGCCAGTGGTCCCCGCCGCGCCCATGGCGCCCGCCGCGCCCGTCGCGCCCGCCGCGCCCGTCTTGTTCTCGCCGGCCGCGCACGCCGGCAAGCCGAGCGTCATCAAACAAACGAAGGTGAGCCGCGCTCGATTCGACGTTTCATTTGGCGTCTGGCTTTTCATGGCGACCCGAGAGTTTACAGCAATGCCGTACAGTGCTCCCCATGGCGCTCTCGGCGACGGTCTATCACCTACAAATCGAGCTTTCCGACGTCGACCGCGGCGTCTACGAGGCGCTCGATCTGCGCCTCGGGCGCCACCCGTCCGAATCGATGCCGTATCTCCTGACGCGCGTCTTTGCTTACGCGTTGCTCTACGAGGAGGGCATCGCGTTCTCGAAGGGCGGCCTGTCGTCGTCCGACGAGCCACCGCTCACCGTGCGCGACCTGCAAGGCAACCTGCGCGTGTGGATCGAGGTGGGCACCCCCTCGGCCGATCGCCTGCACAAGGCGAGCAAGGCGAGCCCGCGCGTCGTCGTCTTCACGCAGCACGATCCCAAGCTGCTCGCGCGCGAGGCGGCCACGCGCGCGATCCACAAGGCCGACGCCATCGAGGTCTACGCCTTGCCCGCCGCGTTCCTCGACGAGGTCGGGGCGCTCACCGATCGGAACGCGCGCTGGACGTTGTTGCGCACCGACGGCGTCCTTTACGTCACCGCCGGCGAAAAGATGGCGACAGGAACGCTCACGAAGCACGCGTTGACTGACGCGTCCTGAAGAAAAACGACGCGGCGATCCGATTCGGGCAGCGACGCCCCAATAGCGGCGCGCGCGCCTTGGTTTGCGAGCGCCGGTGCGTAAACCCACGCCGAGACGCAACACCACCTCGTCGCTGAACCGTAGTACAACCGCGCCCATGACGGCCACCGACGGAATGACGGGGACGGGGAGCGCGCTCGAGCGCGCGAAGAAGAAGGCTTTCTGGCGGCTGCTGCCGCTTTGCTTCATTTGCTACGTCGTCGCCTACGTCGATCGGACGAACGTTTCGCTCGCGAAGCTCACGATGGCGAAGAGCCTCCCCTGGCTCGACGACGCCGTGTTCGGTTTCGCGAGCGGCGTCTTCTTCTGGGGTTACTTCCTTCTCGAGATCCCGGGCTCGCTCCTCGTCGAGAAGTGGAGCGCCCGCAAGTGGATCAGCCGCATCATGATCACGTGGGGCATCATCGCCGCGGGCACGTCGCTCGTGACGACGCCGCATCAGTTCTACTTCGTGCGCTTCCTGCTCGGCCTCGGCGAGGCCGGCTTCTTCCCCGGCGTCATCATCTACCTCACGCACTGGTTCCCGAGCCGCGAACGCGCCAAGGCCCTGTCGATCTTCCTCGTGGCGACGCCCGTCGCCCAGATGCTCGGCCCCAAGATCACGGGCGCGATCGCCGCGAGCGGCGTGACGACGGTGGCGGGCTTCACGCTCCAGGGTTGGCAGTGGGTCTTCATCGCCTGGGGCCTACCGGCGACGATCCTCGGCATCATCGTCTTCTTCTTCCTGACCGATCGTCCCGCGCAGGCGAAGTGGCTCACGCCCGAAGAGCGCGAAGCGCTCGAAGCCGAGCTCGCGCGAGAGAAGGCCATGACGGCCGCGAAGCACCGCATGACGTTCGGCGAGGCGCTCCGCAATCCGAAGGTGTTGCTGCTCGTGCTCGCGTACTTCTTCGTCGTCGCCGGCAACTACGGCCTCGAGTTCTTCTTCCCGAGCATCCTCAAGTCTTGGTACGGGCTCAAAATGAGCGACATCACGACGTACATGATGATCGGCCCCCTCGTCGCGATCACGGGCCAGCTCTTCGTGGGGTGGAACTCGGACCGCACGCGCGAGCGCCGCATGCACGCCGTCATCCCGATCGTGATCGGCTCGATCGCGCTCCTGGGCCTCGCCTTGAGCCGCGGCAACCTGGCGCTCACGATCGCGTGCGTCGCGATCGCGGCCGGCGGCACGAAGGCCTATCAGCCGGCGTTCTGGACGTTGCCCAGCATGTTCCTGACGTCGACGGCCGCGGCCGGCAGCATCGGCTTCATCAACTCGTTCGGAAACCTCGGCGGCGGCGGCATCGGCACGCCGCTCATGGGTTACCTCAAACAGCACACGGGCTCTTACGTCACGGGCATCGTCGTGCTGTCCATTTCGATGATGATCGCGGCCTTCATCGTTTTCTTTCTCGGCCTCGGCAAGAAGTCCACGAGTCCTTGAACTGATTGATTGATTGGCGTACTTCCGGTGTGCGCTCGGGGCCCCCTCGTGTATAAAGGGGCGCTCAAACGGAGGTACACGCATTTCATGTCGAACATTCAGTCAATCGTTGAGGATTTCGCCAATCAACTGACCGCGCTCATCGAAGAGCAGGTCATGTCGCGCGCGCGCGCGGCCATGAGCGCCGCCCTGGGTGGCCCGCCCGTGAAACGCGGGCCCGGCCGGCCCCCGAAGGCCGCCAAGGCGTTCGCCGCCGTCGCGGCCGTGGCCCCGACGCGCAAGAAGCCGCGCAAGAAGGCCCCCCCGCAGTACTGCCCCGTCCCCGGCTGTAAGAACAAGGCGGCCCCGATCTTCGGCATGGTCTGCTCGGACCACAAGGACGTCCCGAAGGCCAAGATCAAGGAATACCGCGAGGCGCGCCGCGTTCAGAAGGCCGGCCAGAAGCCGGGAAAAGCCAAGAAAAGCCGCAAGAAATAGCCTCGCGCTTGCACCGACCCTCGATTGCCTTTAGAAATTATTCGGCTTTGGGGGCGTCAGGAAAAAACTACTCGTACTCGACGAGCCATCGGTACCTCGAGATCGGTGGCATCGTCGGGCTGTTCGCGATGCTCGGGTACGTCGCGTTGCGCCTCGTCCAGGGTGTCTCGACGCTCGGCCAGGCGGGCGCCGTCCTTGGCCTCGTCGTCGTCGGCTACTTCCTGACCGACTTCATCTCGGGCTTCGTGCACTGGGCCGGCGACACGCTCGGCAGCGAGAGGATGCCCCTCATCGGGCCGACCTTCGTGAAGCCCTTCCGATTTCATCACGTCGATCAAAAAGACATCACGCGGCACGACTTCATCGAGACGAACGGCAACAACTGCATCCTGTCGGTGATGCTCATGTTGCACGTCGTGATCCTCATGCCGAGGACGCCGTCCTTTTTCTACTACTACGGCGCGCTCATGTTCTCGATCGCGCTGTTCACGCTGGGTACGAACCAGTTCCACAAGTGGGCGCACGCGGAGCCGTCGACGCTCAACGCCTTCGTGCGCGGCCTGCAGCGCGCCGGCCTCATCCTCTCGCCGAACCATCACACGGCGCACCACACGGCGCCGTTCGAGACGTACTACTGCATCACGCACGGCATGTTGAACCCGCTGCTGGCCCGCATGCGCTTCTTCCGCCGCGCCGAGCGCTTCGTCGCGCGCGTCGCGCCCCATCTCCTGTACCTCGATGAGCGCGTGAAGTTCGAAGCGGCCCAGATCGCCCGCGCGGCGTCTCAGCCCAACTGACCTTCAAATCCGCGGCGCGCGCCGTCGGCGAGGCGGTGATCGTCTTCGGGGGCGCGCCCGCTCACGGCGCAAGCGCCGATGACGCGGCCGTCGTGGCGCAGGACGACGCCGCCGCCGAACGTCGTGATGAGCGGATCGTTGTAGTCGGCGGGGTTGATGCCCTTGGCGTGGCGCTCGATCGTGTCCTTGAGCCCGACGATCGCCGTGTGCAGCTTGGCGACGAGAATGTTGACGCCGAGCGCGGGCGCGCCGTCCATGCGCTCGAGGGCGAGCAGCACGCCGTCGGCGCCCGCGACGCCCGCCGTGATGGGCGCGCCCCCGTCGGCGACGGCCGCCGCGATGAGACCTCGACAGAGCTTCGTGGCGTCCGCGTGATCGATCCAGCGAGCCGTCTTCATGCGATTCCCCTTTCGCGGCGCAGTGTACGCACGTTCTAGAGCAAGGTCACCTCGGTGAGCCCTTCAGGCGTCGCGACGACGCGGAACACCGCGACGTTGGGCAGCGGCGGCGGCATCACGCCGGTCACGCGCGCGAGCAACGCCCGGATCGAGCCGCCGTGGCTCACGATGAGGATCGGCGCCGCGTCGTCAACGGCGACGGCGCGCCGCACGGCCTCGTGCATGCGAACCGCGAGCGCCTCGTGCGCTTCGGCGCCGGGCGGCACGTGGCTGGGATCGCCACGATAGGCCGCCCACAGCGCCGGAAATTGCCCCGCGCATTCATCGCGCGTCAGGCCCTCGAAGACGCCGAACGAGCGCTCGCGCAGATCGGGATCGACGACGAGCGTCTCGATGCCGAGCAGCGCCCCCGCGATCTCGGCAGTCTGCCGCGCGCGTGACAGATCGCTCGCGTAGACGCGGCCGATGTCGAGCCCGCGCAGCCGCTCGCCGAGCGCGCGCGCCTGGGCCCGCCCTTCGTCGTTGAGCGCGACGTCGGTGTGGCCCTGCCAGCGCCCCACGCGATTCCAGTCGGTCTCGCCGTGGCGCGCGAGATAAAGAACGCGCCGCACGGGCCCAAGTCTAGTCGCGGTCGCGCATCGCGACCATCCGCCGACCGCGTCAGCGGCAGGTGTCAGCCAGCCGCTTCGTCGGCGAGCCGCTCGTCGACGACGGCGCGCAGCGCCTCGGCGAGGCGGCGCTTCGTCTCGTCCGGCAACGCCGTCACGGCGCGCGGCGGCTCCATCGAGCGCGCCCACAGCTGGTCGCGCACCTGGCGGCCCTTCTCGGTCATGACGAGCACCTTGATGCGGCGATCGCTCTCGGCGCCCTGGCGCGCGACGAGGCCGCGCGTTTCCAGCTTGTCGACGATCCCCGTGATGTTCGAGGCGTCGCAGGCGAGGTTGTCGGCGAGCGAGCTCATCGGCACGGGCTTGTCGGGATCGATCGAACGAATCGCGTGCCCTTGCATGGGCGTCAGGTCAAACTCCGCGCAAATTCCGACCCACCATGACTTCTGACTCAACAAGAACTCGATCATCACGGGCCAGCAATCCTCAGCGGAGAGCTTCCGGCGCCGGAGTCCTTTGAGCTTGTCTTCCATCCTCAACCAATACTTTCACATTTTTTAATAATTGACTACTTCAATCTTCATCGGTTACCAATATAGTCGCTCTCTCAAACTGTCACCGAGGTCTTCCATGAGATTCCGTCCGTCGAGCCTGCTCGCGCCGTCCCTCTCTCTTTTGCTGGCGCTCCCCGTCGTCGCCTCGGGCTGCAACAAGTCGTCCGCCGAGGCGGCGCTCACCGAGGGCAAGCCGGAGGCCGCCGCGCCCATCGCCGTCAAGGCGACGGAGGTGCGCGAGCTCAAGGTTCCGCGCACGCTGACGCTCTCAGGGTCCCTCATCGGCTCGGAAGAGGCGAAGGTCGCCGCGGGCGCGGCGGGCAAGGTGCTGTCGACGAGCGTCGAGCGCGGCGCCGTCGTGCGCAAGGGCGCATTGCTCGTGAAGCTCGACGCCCGCACGCTGGGCGCGCAAGCCGAAGAGGCGTCGGCGCAGGTCTCGTCGCTCAAGGCGCAGGCGGCGCAGGCGCAGCTCGACTGCGCGCGCACCGACCAGCTGTTCGAAAAAGGCGCCATCTCGAAGGCCGATCACGACAAGGCGCGCACGCAGTGCGAGACGACGAAGTGGTCGGTCTCCGCGGCCGAGGCACGGAAGAGCCTCACGGCCGACCAGCTCCGCGACACGGAGATCCGCGCGCCGTTCTCGGGGATGATCGTCGAACGCTTCGTGAGCCCCGGCGAGTACGTGCGCCCCGATTCCCCCGTCGTCGAGCTCGTCGACGTCGACAACCTCCGCGTCGAGCTCACCGTGCCCGAGGCCGACGTCACGCAGGTGCGGCAGGGCATGGTGATCGACTTCCACACGGCCGCGAACGAGGACGGCCCCGCCTACCACGGCAAGGTCCGCTACGTCGGTCCGTCGGTGCGCAAGCAGACGCGCGACTCCGTCGTCGAGGCGGCCGTCGAGAACCAGGGCCACGACCTGCGTCCCGGCATGTTCGTGCAGGCGCGCCTTTCGCTCGGCGTGCAGTCGCTGCCCGCCGTTCCCGCCGCCGCCGTTCGCAGCGAGGGAACGCTCCGCCACGTCTTCGTCGTCGTGGGCGACCACCTCGAGGATCGTCTCGTTCAGGTGGCCGACACGACCGACGGGATGGTCCCGATCCTCGCGGGCATCAAGGCCGGCGAGAAGATCGCAGCCGAAGCGACCCCCGAAATGCGCGACGGCGCCAAGGTTCAGTGAGGCCGTCATGCAGTGGCTCGCGCGCATCTCGGTCCGGCGGCCCGTCTTCGCGACGGTCCTCATCCTCACGATCGCCGTCGTCG
>JBBQJG010000328.1:0-6387 GCA_038325725.1 Polyangia bacterium
GGTGCGGAGGAGGGCGGCGGGGCTTCGCGGACGACGGAGGTGGGGGCGATGTCGTCGCGCAGGCCGATGAAGATGGGGTGGCGGAGGTGGCCGTCGGCGGTCCACTCGGCGAAGCGCACCTCGACGACGAGGCGTGGGGTCACCCAGTGGGGCGTCTCGTTCGAGGGGGGCACGACGTCGAACGGGCACTCGGCGCGCGCGAGCGTGTCGAGGCGCGCTCCGAGCGCCTTCAGCGTCTCGTCGGAGAAGCCGCTGCCGACGTGGCCGACGTAGCGCAAGAGATCGGGAGAAACGTCGCCGCGTCCGCGGTCGGCCGCGAGACCGAGGATCAGCGACCCGAAGCGGCTGCGCGAGCCGCGCGGCTCCGTCCAGCCGCCGACGACGAACTCTTGTCGCTGGACGAGCTTCAGCTTCCGCCACTCCGGCGTGCGCTTGCCCGGGCGGTAGACCGAGCGCGCGTCCTTCGCGATGAGCCCCTCCCAGCCCTCCGCCTGCGCCTCGGCCATGAGCGCCGCGCCGTCGCCGACGACCTGGCGCGAGAGACGAATCACGCCCGCGGGCGCGCTCTCCAACGCGGCTTCGAGCCGCACGCGCCGCTCGCGCAGCGGCAGACCACAGAGATCCGTGTTCCCTTCGCGCAGCAAATCGAAGACGACGAGCGCGACCGGTTGCGTGGCCGCACGGCGCGCGACGTCGCGCGCCGCGACGAGGTGAATCCGCTCCTGCAACCGCCCGAAGCCCAGCGGCACACCGTCGGGACCGAGCGCGACGATCTCGCCGTCGAGCAACAGCGCGCCCGCGCTCTTCCGCGCCCACCCCGCGAACGCCGCGACGATCTCCGGGAACTGCGCCGTTTTGTCGTTGCCGAGGCGAGAGGCGATCGAGACTTCCCCGCTGGGGGTCAGCGTCACGAGCGCGCGGATCCCGTCGTACTTCGGTTCGTAGACGAGGTTGGGATCGTCGAGCGGCGCGTCCGCGAGCGTCGCCAGCATGGGGCGCACGGAAGCGGCGGGGAGAAGGCCCTTGGCTGCCACGGCGCTCAGGGGGCGTCGAAGCCTTTGAATTCCACGAGGTCGCCCGCGCCCAGGTTGTGCTCGGCCGCGACACCACCCGCGAGCTCGAGCACGAACTGCGACACGCCCTCGACGAAGCGAGGCGTCTCCGTTTGCGGCTCGGCCTTCGCGACGACGCCCACGATGCGGTGGTCGCCGCCGATGAAGATCATGTCGAGCGGGATGAGCGTGTTCTTCATCCAGAATGTTTGCCGCATGGGGCGCTCGAAGAGGAACAACATGCCGGCGTCGTCGTCGAGGTGGGTGCGAAACATGAGCCCGCGCTCGTGCTCCGGGTTCGTGAGGGCGAGCTCGACGTGGAACGTGAACTGACCGTGCCCCGTGTGGACGACCACCGCTCCCGTTCGTGCGGGCGTCGGCGCGGGCGCCGCGGTGGGGACGGGCTTTCGCTCGCCGGCGTTCTTGCAGGCGGGCAGAGCGGCGAGCGCGACCGCGAGGCCGGCGGCGAGTGAGAGGCGAAGAATCACGCGACGAAGAACCACTGCCGCCAAGTTATCATCAACGGTGAAATGCTGGCACAAGACCTCGAGCCCGCGCGCTCTCTCTCGGGGTGGCGCGTCCTCGTGACGCGGCCGCGCGAGCAGGCGCCCGCGCTCGCGGACGCCCTGCGCGCGCTCGGCGCCGAGCCCGTCGTCTACCCGACGATCGAGCTCGCGCCACCTCCGAGCTGGGACGCGCTCGACGCCGCGCTGGGGCGCGCGGACGACTACGCGTGGGTCGTCTTCACGAGCCCGTCGGCGGCGCGGTTCGCGCACGCGCGCGCCCTCGAGATCGGCGCCCGAGACCGCCTCGCGCAGCTGCGCGTCGCCGCCGTCGGCGCCGAGACGGCGCGCGCGCTCGAGACCCTCGGCCTGCCTGTGACCCTCGTGCCGGACGCGAGCGCGCAGCATCAAGAGGGCCTCGTCGCCGCGTTCGCGGGCGCGGGTCTCTCCGCGGGGACGCGCGTGCTCTTCCCGCAAGCGCTCGGCGGCCGCGAGCTCCTGCGCGACGTGCTCGTCGCGCGTGGGTGCGTCGTCGACGTCGTGGCCGTCTCGCAGACCTTGGCCGTCGCAACGTCGTCCCCGCCGCCTTCCTTCGACGCCGCGACGTTCGCGAGCCCGTCGGCGCTGCGCGCGTTCGTCGAGCGCTGGACCGTCGCGCCGCTCGCGGCCGCCGTCGTCGCCGTCATCGGCCCGACGACGGCGGCCGCGGCGCGCGCGCTCGGCGTGCGCGTCGACGTGCAGCCCGACGTTCCCAGCATGACGGCCCTGGCGCGCGCCCTGGCGGCTCACCGCCGTGGCGGATAGGCTGCCCGACATCATGTCCTTCCCCGACACGCGTCCCCGCCGTCTCCGTCGCACGCCCGCCCTCCGTCGCCTCGTGCGCGAGACGACGCTCTCGCCCGACAACTTCATCTTTCCGCTCTTCGTGCGTCCCGGCAAAGGCGTCCACGAGGAGATCTCGTCGCTGCCGGGCCAGTTTCACTTCTCAGTCGACATGCTCGCGCGCGAGGCCGAGGAGATCGCCAAGCTCGGCATCCCCGGCGTTATTCTTTTCGGCCTGCCCGAGAAGAAGGACGAGGTCGGCAGCGAGGCGTGGCACAACGAGGGCGTCGTCCAGCGCGCGATCCGCGCCCTCAAGAAGGCCGTCCCCGATCTCCTGGTCGCCGTCGACGCCTGCTTCTGCGAGTACACGACGCACGGCCACTGCGGCGTCATGACGAAGGGCGAGCTCGACAACGACGCCTCGCTCGAGAACCTCTCGCGCGCGGCGCTTTCTTATGCGCGCGCCGGCGCCGACATCGTCGCACCCTCCGGCATGCTCGACGGCTTCGTGGGGTTTCTGCGTGAGGGCCTCGACGAAGAGAACTTCGACAACGTCGCGATCCTCTCGTATGCGGCGAAGTACGCGTCGGCGTTCTACGGACCGTTTCGCGCCGCCGCCGACTCGACGCCCGCGTTCGGCGATCGTCACGGCTACCAGATGGATCCCGCCAACGTTCGCGAGGCGATGCGCGAGGTCGCCCTCGACGTCGAGGAGGGCGCCGACATCGTCATGGTCAAACCCGCGCTCGCTTACCTCGACGTCATCAGCGAGGTGCGCAACGAGTTCGACCTGCCCGTCGCCGCCTACAACGTCTCGGGCGAGTACGCGATGCTAAAGGCCGCCGCCGAAAAAGGCTGGATCGATCACGATCGCACGATGCTCGAGACGCTCGTGTCGATCCGCCGCGCCGGCGCCGACATGATTCTCACGTACCACGCCAAGGAAGCCTCTCGGCTCCTGCGCGGCGGCTGAACCCCGCGACCTCTCCGCCGGCAAGGCGGCTGACGACCGCGACTACTTGGCCCGGATGTCGACGCGCAGCTCGTAGGGCGCGTCGAGGCCGGCGAGCTCGGCCTCCTTGGGATCCTTCGCGGCTTCCTTGCTCCCGGCGCGCGGCAACTTGCGCGCGACGCCGATGAGGACGGGGCGTCCCGCCTCGACGTCGCCCGACGCCTCTTCATCGTCGCCTGCTCCCGCCTTGTTGACGACGCGCTTCCCCCCGGCGCCGTACAAGAGCTCGACGTCGACAGCCGCAGGCACGGTGACGTGCGCCACCAGCGTCCCCGGCGTCGCGGGCACGATCGTGAACCAGTCCGTGTCGTCGGCCCGCCCGAGATAGCCGCGCATCGACGTCCCCGGCGGTAGCGGCGTCGCGGCCGCCTCCCAGTCGTTGGGCTCGCTCTCCCAGCCGACGGCGGGCGGGCCCCACGTCGCCGTGAGCTCGTAGGAGTCCTCGGGGTCTTCGGACGGCTTTTGGCCTTCGACCCACAGCTCGCGCACCGCGATGAACGCCTCGGTGGGACCGATCGCGCTCGGCTGCAGCCACTCTCCGCCGCCGCGGCCGTGCGCGTCGCTCTTCGCGATCGGCCGCCCCTGCCCGTCGTAGAGCTCGAGCACGAGGTCGAGCCTCGGCACACCGTCGAGGCGCACCTCGACGGCGCGCGCGCCGCGGCCTCCGGGCACGCGGAAGTAGTCGACGTCGCCGCGTCCGGCTTCATCGCGCGCGCCGAGCTTCCCGCGCACGGAGCGGCCCGACGCGAGGAGGTTCGCGAAGCCGGCCGTGTTGTTCGGCTCTTGCTCGACGTGGACCGGCTTTTCGGCGCGCAGGCGCGCGACGGCGAGCGCGCCGCCCGCAATCGCCGCGATGCCGAGCGGCAGCAACGCCCAGCGCAGCCGTCGTCGGCGGCCCAGCGCTCGCTCGAACGCATCGAGGTCCCGCCGCCGCAGCCCTTCGGGATCGCTCCCGTCGCCGAGATCGCCTTCGTTGAGCGTCAGCGTGGGCGCCTCCCCAACGGCGACGCCGGTCCGCGGAGGCTCGACGGTCGGCATCGGCGTTCCTCCCGCGATCGCGCGCTCGAGATCGCGCTGCACTTCGGCCGCCGACGAATAGCGATCGGCGACGGACTTCGCCATGGCGCGCAACACGATCTGGTCGGCTTCCGGGGGCAACGCACGCGCGGGCGCGCGCATCCGCGGTGGCACCACGGCGTCGGTGATATGCATCGACAGGACGCCGATCGGCGACGGCGCTTCGAACGGCGGCGATCCCGTGAGCGCGCGGTAGAGCGTCGCGCCCAAGCTGTACACGTCGGCGCGCGGATCGAGCCGTTCGCCCCGCACCTGCTCGGGCGCCATGTAGTAGGGCGTGCCGACGATTTGCTTGCCCGTCGTGGACGACTCGGCCTCGCCGCCTTCGCCACCTTGGCCTTGGCGCAGCTTCGCGAGGCCGAAGTCGAGCACCTTGACGTGCTCGCTGCCGTCGCGCCGCCGGTGGATCATGAGATTTTCCGGCTTCAGATCTCGGTGAATGATCCCGTGATCGTGCGCCTCCGTCAGCGCCGAGCAGACCTGCGCGAAGAGCTTCGCGCAGCGCTCGAACGACAGCGCACCTTCTCGTTTCAAAGTCGTCGCGAGATCCTCACCGCGGACGTGCTCCATGATGAGATACAGCGCATCGTCGACCTGACCGAAGTCGAAGGTCTGGACGATGTTCGGGTGATTGAGAGCGCTCACCGCCTGCGCCTCGCGGCGAAAGCGCTGGACCATGTCGGGTTTGGCCGCCGTGTCGGGATTGAGCACCTTCATGGCCGCGACCTTGCCGAGCCGCAGATGCTCGACCCGGTAGACGACGCCCATCCCGCCCGACCCCAATCGGTCCAAAACGCGATAGCGACCGTCGACGACGCGGCCGAGCCAGCGATCGGCCTCGCCCTCGCTCGCCCCGAGTTGGCGGGCCCCGCAAGAACCGCAAAACTGCGCGCCGACTGGCGTTTCCGCCTGGCACTGGGAACAGACCGGCGGCACAGTGGCGTCAGGGTATCCCGCGTTTTTCACCATCGCCAGTCCATGTAACTTTTCGACTTGCGCAGAGGGACCCTCCTGAGATAATCACCCACCGCTCGCAACGGCGCGGTACTTGTCTCAGGGCGATTCTTCGGAGTCTCCAGGACGAGCCCGCTTCTGCCGAAGGAGCTGGTTCGTTTTTTCGCGTCTCCGTCGGACACAAGTTCGAAAGAAACTCGAAAAAAAGAATTGACCCAGAAGCAGATTTGAATAAACTCTGCGCTCCCTGGGACGGCAAGGTAACCGGAAGTAGTTAGAAGTATCCGGTTCGCCTACACCGACTTAGGGTTTTGTAGCGTCGGTCTCTGAAAGCTGAATAGCAAACCAAGTTCGAAAGGTACGAAGAGTATCTGTCGTCTGGAAACAGGCGCCGGACTCCAAAGTACCCCGACAATTTTGTGAGTATCCGAGCAAGCAGTACTTGAGCTTGAACCTTCGGGTTCATTCTCATTCTCAAGTTGTCAAAAACGGATTCAATCTTCGGCAACGGGGGTTGATGTCCGTTCAAGATTTAACTGGAGAGTTTGATCCTGGCTCAGAGCGAACGTTAGCGGCGGGCCTAACACATGCAAGTCGAACGAGAATGTAGACTTCGGTCTACTAGTAAAGTGGCGGACGGGTGCGTAACACGTGGGTAATCTACCTTCCGGCGGGGGACAACAGTCCGAAAGGATTGCTAATACCGCATACGTCAGCGAGGCCTACGGGCTTTGTTGGGAAAGATGGCCTCTCCTTGGAAGCTGTCTCCGGAAGATGAGCCCGCGGCCCATCAGCTAGTTGGTGAGGTAATGGCTCACCAAGGCTTAGACGGGTAGCTGGTCTGAGAGGATGATCAGCCACACTGGGACTGCGACACGGCCCAGACTCCTACGGGAGGCAGCAGTGGGGAATATTGGGCAATGGGCGCAAGCCTGACCCAGCCACGCCGCGTGAGTGATGAAGGCCT
>JBBQJG010000329.1:0-6175 GCA_038325725.1 Polyangia bacterium
CGACTTCTATCGAGACATCGGCTTCGACCTGCCGATGGACTACATCAAGCCGTACATCCATCCCGAGGGGCACCGGATGTACACGGGCATCAAGTACCACGCGATCACGCACGACCAGCTCCACGACAAGTGGGTCTACGATCCCGAGATCGCGCGCGGCAAGGCCGGCCTGCACGCGTCGCACTTTCGCGGCAACCGGGAGAAGCAGGCGCGACGCCTGCGCGCCGAGATGGATCGCCCGCCGCTCATCGTGAGCCCGTACGACGCCGAGCTGTACGGCCACTGGTGGTACGAGGGGCCGATGTTCCTCGACAACCTGTTCCGCCAGATTCACTTCGATCAATCGACGATTGAAACGCTGACGCCGGGCGACTATCTCGATCGCCACCCGACGAATCAGGTGGCGACGCCGAGCGCTTCGTCGTGGGGGCTCAAGGGCTACGGGGAATACTGGCTCAACGAGACGAACGCGTGGACGTACCGCCATCTGCACGTCGCGGGCGAGCGCATGATCGAGCTCGCGCGTCGGCACCCGGCCGCTGATCCGCTCACGCGCCGCGCGCTCAATCAGGCGGCGCGCGAGCTCATGCTCGCGCAGTCGAGCGACTGGACCTTCATCATGAAGACGGGGACGACCGTGCCGTACGCTACGAGGCGCATCAACGAGCACGTCCTGCAGTTCAACAAGCTCTACGACGACGTGAAGGCCGCGAAGATCGACGACGGATGGCTCGCCGGCGTCGAGTCGCGGAACAACATCTTCCCGAACATCGACTACCGGATCTACGCGAGCTAGCCCGCGTGGCGAAACCCCCACCGAAAGCGAGCGGGCCCAAGGCCGCGAAGGCGGCCGCGAAAGCGCCCGCCAACGCGAAAGCGCCCGCCAACGCGAAAGCGCCCGCCACCGCGAAAGCGGCCGCGAAGAAGGTGGCGTCGGTGCCCGCGAAAGCGCCCGCGAAGAAGGCAGACTCCTCTCTTCAACCCGCTCCTCGCGAGCGAGGAGAGGGCGGGAAGAACCAACCTTCTCCTCGCGAGCGAGGAGAGGGAGAGAAGAACCAACCTTCTTCTCGCGAGCGAGGAGAGGGAGAGAAGAACCAACCGTCTTCTCGCAGGCGTGGAGAGGCAGAGAAGAACGCGGCAGCAGCGGCGTCGCCGGCGGCTTCCGGCGTCACGGGGGGAGGGGAGCCGCTCAAGGTGCTCTTCGTCGCTTCGGAGTGCGCGCCGTTCTCGAAGACGGGAGGCCTCGCCGACGTCGCGGGCGCGCTGCCCAAGGCGCTGCGCGCGCGCGGCATCGACGTGCGCGTCGTGATGCCGCTGTACGCCGGCATGCCGTGGAACGAGCTCGAGGTGCTCGACGGCACGCTCTCCGTGCCCATGTGGTGGGGCACGGCCCACGGACGCGTCCGCGCCGGCAAGCTCCCCGGCAGCGACGTTCCCATCTACTGCCTCGAGTACAACCGCTATTTCGATCGCCCCTATCTGTACGGCCCGCCGTCGGAGGGCTACGGCGACAACCTCGAGCGCTTCTCCTTCTTGTCGCGCGGCGCGCTCGAGGCGTGCAAGGCGCTCGGCTTTTATCCCGACGTCATCCACTGCAACGACTGGCAGACGGCGCTCATCCCTGCCTACGTCGACACCGTCGAGTGGCTGCAGCCCCTGCACGCCGCCGCGACCGTCTATTCGATCCACAACCTCGCTTACCAGGGCGTCTTCGACGGCGGGGGCATGTTCATCACGGGCCTCGGCCGCGAGCACTACACCCCCGACGAGTTCGAGCACTTCGGCGCGCTCAACCTCACGAAGGCCGCGCTCACGCACAGCACGCTGCTGTCGACGGTGAGCCCGACCTACGCGCGCGAGATTCAGACCGCGGAGTTCGGCAACGGGCTCGACGGTGTCTTGTCCGCGCGCAGCGACGATCTCGTCGGCATCTTGAACGGCATCGACGTCGACGAGTGGAACCCGGCGGCCGATCGGCACCTCCCCGCGGCGTTCCACGCGGGCGCGCTCGCCGGCAAGGCCGCGTGCAAGGCGGCGCTGCAGAAGGAGGCCGGCTTCGCCGTGCGCCCCGACGTGCCGCTGTTCGGCGTCGTGGGGCGATTGACGCCGCAGAAGGGCTTCGACGTCCTCGCGCACGCGCTCGACCGCGTGCTCGGGTGGGACGTGCAGGTCGTCTTGCTCGGCACGGGCGACGAGGACGCGCAGCGTTTCTTTTCTTACGTCGACGCGCACCGCGGCGACAAATTTCGCGCGTGGCTGCGCTTCGACAATGGGCGCGCGCACCGCATCGAAGCGGGCGCCGACTTCTTCCTCATGCCCTCGCGCTTCGAGCCGTGTGGCCTCAACCAGATGTACAGCCTGCGCTACGGCACGCTGCCGATCGTGCGCGCCACGGGCGGCCTCGTCGACACCGTCGCGCCGTACGACGAGGCGACGGCAACTGGCATGGGCTTCGTCTTTCAAGATCTGCACCCCGAATCTCTCGCCAACACGATCGGCTGGGCCGTGTCGACCTGGTTCGATCGCCCGCACCACATCCAGACGATGCGCGACCGCGCCATGAAGCAGGACTTCTCGTGGGACCGCGCCGCGAGCGCCTACGAGGATCTCTACCGCCGCGCCGTCACCAAGCGCCGCGCTCGCTGAGCCCACAAAAGAAAACGGGGCACCCCGAAGGGCGCCCCGTTTTGGGAGTTACAGGGAGGTGGCGGTTACAGCGTGCAGGCCGTGTTGAGCTCGCCGATGGACCAGTAGTTGGTGCCGTTGGCGGTGACGACTTGGACGCGGATGGCGCGGACGACCGTGACCGGGAAGGTAATCGTCGTCTTGTTCTGCGCGCCGCTCACGTTGCCCGTGAGGGCGATGTTGAAGTTCGTGCCGTCCGTCGAGCCGAGGACCTTGAGCGTGCTCGGGAAGTCGTTGCCTGACGTCTGCGTATTGTCGAGAACGACCTGGCTGAGCTTCACGCTGCCCGTGAAGTCGACCTGGTAGTAGTCGTTGGCGGCCATCGCGCGGCCCGTCGTGAAGCGGTCCGTGAGGATGCCGTTGTTGCCGAAGTCGGCCGAACCGCTGTTGACGTTCGACGTCTCGACCCACTTGGACTCGTCGCAGGTGCCGTTCGTCGTCGCGGCCGTGCCCGTCGACGTGTTCACGATCTCGATCCAGTCGAGGTCGGGCGCGCCGGCGGAGCTGTTCGCGGTGACGGAGATGGTGTTGTTCGTGCCGGCGTTGAAGCCCGAGAGGCTGATCGTCGTGCCGAACGGGTTGGACCAGTCGTTCTGGCCGGGGAAGGCCACGTCCTGGGGGGTCTTGCCGTTCACGCTGAACAGGAAGTGACGATTGGACGTTCCGACGGGGTCGCCGTTCGTCGTGAAGACGACGAGGTCGGCGGTGCCGGCGAGGGCGACGTTCACGTTCTTGAACTTGATTCCCTTGGAGGGCCCGTTGAAGTACCCGACGCGCTTGCCCATGCCGTTCTTGGCGTCGACGATGATCGAGCAGCCGTTGGTGCCGGGCGTGTTGCAGTTGCTGGCGTTGAAGCCCATGCCGCCCGGCGTCCAGGTGCAGCCCGACGAGCCCGGCGTGCAGGCGGCGCCGTTATTGATCCAGGCGCCGCCTTCAGCGGCCTCGGCCTGAACGGTGATGCCGCGCCACACGGTGATGGGGTATTTCCAGGTCGTGCCGTTGACGGAGCACGAATCGGCGCCGTCGCCGCCACCGTGGATGCTGCAGCCACCGTGGCTGCCATGGCCCGTGTCGCAGCGGCCGTCCATGCCCGCGCCCCTGGGGTACGAGTTGGCGTAGGGCACGTTGCCCTGGCTGAAGCCGAGGCGGCCGGGGACGACGTTCTGGTCGGCGCCGGGGCCGTCGCAGTAGTAGCCGTCGAGGTTGTTCTGGGCGTTCGTCACCATGATCTGGCCGAAGAACGTGCCCTCGCGGGTGGGGAACCAGGGCGATTGACCCCAGCCGATCGAAGCCATCGGGGCGTCCATCCACAGCGGGATGTGAACGCCCGAGGTGTTGATGTGCGCCATGAGGCACGACGAGAGCATCTCGGAGCAGGCCTGGTTGCAGCCGCCCGTTTCGTACTGGGGCGCGAGGCCGATGCTGCCGGGGTAGGTGTAGTTGTGGCCGTTCTGGTCCTGCTTGACGAGCGAGCGACCGGCGGGCAGGGCGCACTTGACGAGGTACGAGACGGTCTTGCGTCCGTCGTCCGTCGTCATGAAGCCGTTGGCCGAGCCGAGGCCGTTGACCGAGCCGAGGCCGTTGGCGAGGTTGAGGCCGTTGACCGAGCCGAGGCCGTTGGCGCCGTTGAAGCCGTTGGCGCCGTTGAAGCCGTTCTCGGAGTCGAGGTTCTGCGAGGCCGAGGATGACGTGCTGTCGCCCGAGACATCGGACCCGGATTGCACGTCGTTGCACCCCACGAGAGCCGTCGTGAGCCCCAGCGAAGCCGTAACCCAACCGATTCTACGAAGCGTCATCTTTTCCATTCCCCATCCCTCTCGTCGGTAGCCCAGCCAGCTCAGAGAGCTCCGTCGGCTTTGCGTCGCCCGGTCGCCCGGGGTTTGCTTTTGTCCAGAGTGGCCTAATTGCCAACGTCACATGGTAAAGCAGTAACCGTGCCTACTAATATTGACATTCAAATGGTTGACAAATCAGGGTTGGCCCGATGCGTCGCGCCCCGAAGCGTTGCTTGCCGACATACAAAGCGTTGCCTCCGAAACAACGTTGAAATCATTTGTTTTTGGCGCCCCTGAGGGTCTCGGAGCCGCGCCCGCGCGCTCGGTGTGTCGCGGCATCGGATGTGCCTTTGGCCAGGCAGATCCTTGCGCGGCAGGCAAGTCGGGAGGGCAGCGAACGCCGCGTGGTAAAACGCGGTCATGTGCGGGATTGTCGGCTACGTAGGCGGGCGCCAAGCTCTTCCGTTCCTCATGAGCGGGCTCAAGCGCCTGGAATACCGGGGCTACGACTCGGCGGGCGTCGCGGTCGCGGGGGCGCGAGGCCTGCAGATCGTCCGGCGGCAGGGAAAGCTCTCGGCGCTCGAGGCGGTCGTCACCGCCGAGCCGCCCCAGGGCACTCTTGGCATCGGGCACACACGCTGGGCGACGCACGGAAGACCCTCTGAAGCGAACGCGCACCCGCACACGTCGGGCGCGGTGACCGTCGTTCACAACGGCATCATCGAGAACCACCTCGCGCTGCGCGCCGAGCTCGAGAAGGCCGGGCGGCAGTTCTCGTCGGAGACCGACACGGAGATCTTCGCGCACCTCATCGACCGCAGCCTCGAGAGCAAGGCCGTCGACGGCAAAGTGATGACGCTCGCGGACGCCGTGCGCGACGCCCTGGGGCGCGTCGAGGGGACGTACGCCCTCGTCGTGATCTCGGAGCGCGATCCGGAGCAGATCGTCGCCGCGAAGAACGCATCGCCGCTCGTCGTCGGTCTCGGCGACAACGAGATGTTCCTCGCGTCGGACGTGCCGGCCCTGCTCGATTACACGCGCAACGTCATCTACCTCGAGGACGGAGACGTCGCCGAGATCAGGCGCGGCAAGGTCGTCATGACCGATCGCGCGGGCACGCCGGTCAGCCGCCCGCAGCGCACGATCGAGTGGAACGCCGCGCAGGCCGAGAAGGCGGGATACCCGCACTTCATGCTCAAGGAGATCTTCGAGCAGCCGCAGGCGGTGACGGACACGCTGCGCGGCCGCCTCTCGCCCGAGACGGGCGACGCCGTGCTCGACGGGATCGATCTGCCCATCTCGACGTTCAAGCGCGTCGTGTTGCTGGCGTGCGGCACGTCGTTCTACGCGGCCTTGGTCGGCAAGTTCCTCATCGAGTCGGCGGGGCGGATTCCGTGCGAGGTCGATCTGGCGAGCGAGTTTCGCTACCGCGATCCCGTCGTGGGTCCGGGCGATCTCGTCATCGCGATTTCGCAGAGCGGCGAGACGGCCGACACGCTCGCGGCGGTCAAGGAGGCGCGGGGGCGCGGCGCGACGGTGCTCGCGATCTCGAACGTCGTCGACGCGGCGATTCCGCGCGCGTCGCACGCGACGCTGTACACCCACGCGGGGCCGGAGATCGGCGTCGCGTCGACGAAGTGCTTCACGGCGCAGCTCGCGGCGCTCGCGCTCATCGCGCTCCACGTCGGGCGGCGGCGCGCGACGCTCACGGCCGA
>JBBQJG010000330.1:0-6066 GCA_038325725.1 Polyangia bacterium
CGGCGCCGGTCGAGCCCGCGGTGCCGGTGTGACCCGCGGCGCCGGTCGAGCCCGCGGCGCCGGTCGCGCCCGCGGCGCTGGTCGAGCCCGCGGCGCCGGTCGAGCCCGCGGCGCCGGTCATGCCGGCGGCGCTGGTGGTGCCTGCGGCGCCGGTCGTCCCCGCGCTCCCGTCGGCGCTCGGGGAGATGGGCGCGCTCGAACACGCGGCGAACAGCAGAGAGGCGAATGAGAGCGCCGCGAGAGCTTTCATGTCGCTCATCGTAGTCCGCGTGCGCGCGCGGGTCCAACGCGCGTCGCGTCGCGGCGTCACCGCGTCGCGCTCACGGTGTCGACGAATACGAGGGCGAGCGCGAGCCCATGCTCGAGCAGCGGCTCGGCTTCGATGAAGCGGCGCGGGATCGAGCCGGTTTGCTCGAGGCGCGGCGCCATCGTGAGCGCGGCGCCGCCGGCGGGCCCGACGTCCCACGCGAACCACGCGCCGCGGGCGGCGCCCTCGATCGCCGTCCACGCGCGCGTCGGCGTGCCGGGCAATGGGCGCCACGTGGCGTCCAGATCGACGAAGGGGATGCTGTCCTCGACGACGATCGTCGCGGGTCCGCCCCCGACGGGCGGCATGGGCACGATTTTTTTCCAGCCGGGAAAAGCCCGCCAGCCGCGCGGGTCGGCGAGGCGCGCGGCGAGAGCCGGGCCGGGGCCGCGCGTCGCGACGCCGACCGACACCGCCGCGAGGCGGCCCGTCGGCGCGACGCGCACGAGCGCCGCCGCGCCGCGCGCCGCGAGGGCTTGGAGCGGCGGTGAGAGCAGCGCGCGCCCGTCGAGCGAATCGGGAGGAGGCGCCGACGGGGGCGCCTTCGGACGCCAGGCGGCTCGGTCGCGCGTGTGCTCGGCGCGGAGGGCGACGGCCCGCAGCGCGACCCAGGCCGCCGCGGCGAGGGCCGCCGGCTCGCCGTAGGCGCTGCGTTCGAGCGCGCTGCGGAGGATCCAGCTCGTCTTGCGCACGTCGAGGCGGGCGTCGAGCGCCACCGTCGTGCGTCCGTCGGGTCGCGCGGCGACCGTGAAGGCGAGGCGACCCGGGCTCAGATCTCCATCGACGAACGAAAGCTCGACCCCCGAGGCCGTGGTGCGCAGCTCGAGCGTGCCCTCGAGGTTCGACAGCGGCACCTCGACCTCCCAGGCAACGACGCGGGCCTCTCCACGCCGTGCGATCTCCTGCGAGCGGACGATCGCCGGCACGAGCGTGCCGTAGTGAGCGGCGTCGACGAGGGCGGCCGTGACGGCGCCGGGTGCGGCGTTCGCGATGGTCGCGAGCCGGACGTGCGGCGCGCCCGATCGGGCCGGCAGCTCGAACGCGACGACGTCGGCGCCGCCCGCGGCGTCGAGCGCGCGGGACAGGTCGCCCTCTAGGGAAGCGGCGGGGGCCGCGGCGGCGGCGCGCGCGGCGCCGCACCCGAGCGAAGCCGTCAGCGCGGCGAGGCGCGCGAGACGAGCCCGCAGCACGGCGTCAGCTCTTTTTCTTGATGAGCTGGCCGGGCGGGATCGTCTTGCTGGGCGGCACGGGGCCAGGCGTGCGCCCCGCGGAGATCTCGACGAGGTAGCGCTTGATCTCGTCGCGTGTGCTCACGGGCAGCTGATCGAAGCGCACGCCGATGTCGCCGTCCTTGCCGGGGCCGAGGTTCGCGACCTTGCCCGGCAAGTGCAGCCGCTGGCCGTTGGGCAACGACAGGATGATGTCGATCGCCGTGCCGAGCGGCGCGCCCGCGCCGAGCGACAAGCGCATGCCGCCCATCGAGAGGTTCACGGTGTACACGGTCTGCAGCGCGCTCCAGGTGGGCAGCTTGACCTCGACGAGGGACCGCGACGTGACGCGCTCGTAGCGCCGTCGCTCCGCCGATCCGGACTTGTCCTCGTCGTCCACCGTCATGGTCGCTCCGGGCCGGCATTATTGCACAGTCGGCGTCCGCGCTTAGAATTCGACCGAAATTGCGAATTTGCGAACCTGCGAATTTGCGTCCTGAACTCACGATTCACCCAAAGCCCGCAAGCCCCTGCCCAAGGAGATCCCATGAAAGCTTTCGTTTTATTGGCGGCTGCGACGCTGCTCGGCACGACGGTGCCCGCGGCGGCCGCGACGCCCAAGCCCCTCAAGGTGACGCTCAGCTTCATCACCGCCGACGGCGTCGGCAAGCCCGCCGGCACGATCACGATCAAGGAGACCAAGGACGGCGTCACGCTCGAGACCAACCTCAAGGATCTGCCGCCGGGCGAGCACGGCTTTCACCTGCACGAAAAGGCGAGCTGCGAGCCGGCCGACAAGGAGGGCAAGAAGACGGCGGGGCAGGGCGCGGGCGGCCACTTCGATCCCGACGCGACGAAGGCGCACAAGGGTCCCGAGGGCGGCGGCCACAAGGGCGACCTGCCCAAGCTCGTCGTGACGGACAAGGGCGTCGCGAAGGAGAAGCTTGTCGTCAAGGGGCTGAAGCTCGCCGACTTCGCGGGGCACGCGCTCATGATCCACGCGGGCGGTGACACCTACTCCGACACGCCGAAGCCGCTCGGCGGTGGCGGCGACCGCATCGTCTGCGGCGTCATCCCGTAGACATGGTGCTCGTCCTGACGGGCTGGCCGTCAGGGCGAGTGTGAATTGTCAGCCCGCGTGGAGCTTGAAGTCGAAGCCCACGCGCGGCGGTTCGACGTTCGGATCGCAGCGGTAGCGCGCGAAGTCGGTCACGCCCTCGGCGCGCAGGAAGTCCTCGTCGATGAGCGTGTGGCCGCTGAACGTGCGTGGCTCCTTGGCGAAGATGCGTGTCATCGCGTCGGCGACGATCTCGGGCGTGCGCCACATCGACTTGTCGCCGAGGTTCCAGCGGATCGTCGCCTGACTCTCGAGCATCGTCGCGGGCCACAAGCTGTTGGCGGCGACGTTCTCGTCGCGCACCTCCTCGGCGAGGCCCTGCGCGATCAGCGTCATGCCGAACTTGCTGATGGCATAGGCGACCTTCCCCGTCGCGGCCGCGGGGTCGACGGGCGGCGACAGCATGAGGATGTGGCCGAACTTCTGCGCGCGCATCGCGGGCAGCACGTGGTGCGTGCACGCGAACGTGCCGCGGACGTTGACGCCCATCACGAGATCGAAGCGCTTGAGCGGCGTCTCCGCGAGCGAGCGCCAGTAGAGCGCGCCGGCGTTGTTCACGAGGAAGTCGACGCGGCCGAAGCGATCGAGCGCGTCCTTCACGGCGCGCTCGACGGCGACGTCGTCGCGGATGTCGAGCTGCAGGGCCAGGGCCTTGCGGCCGCGCGCCTCGATCTCGCGCGCGGTCTCATGGATCGTGCCGGGCAGCGCGCCGCCCTCGGTCGTCGTCTTGGCGGCGACGACGACGTCGCAACCTTCCTCGGCGAGGCGCAGCGCGAGCGCGCGACCCACGCCCCGTGACGCGCCCGTGACAAAGGCAACCTTCCCCGTGAACGCCACGGCGCACGCTATCACGAGGCTTCGATGACGGCGTGGGCCGGAAATGATAGGGTCCGGCCGTGGCGCTTACCTACACGGCGAGCACCGCGTTCCGGCACGAGCTGGAAGCGCGCGTGGCCGCCTACTTCGAGTCCACGGGGCTGCCCCGTCGCGCGGGCGCGCGGATGGCGCTCAAGACGTTGACCATCTTCATCTGGATGACGGCGTCGTACCTCGCGCTCGTCTACCTCGCGCACACGTGGTGGCAAGGCCTCGCCTTTACGACGTCGCTCGCGCTCTCGATGGCGGGCGTCGGGTTCTGCGTCATGCACGACGGCAACCACGGCGCGTACTCGAGCCACCGCTGGATCAACAAGGCGGCCGAGCTGTCGCTGAACCTGCTCGGTGGGTGCGCGTACTTCTGGCACTTCAAGCACAACATCGCGCACCACAGCTACCCGAACGTCACGGGCTCCGACGACGACTTCAACGTGGGCCCGGCGGGGCGCCTGTCGCCGCAGGATCCGCACCACCCGTTCCATCGCTTCCAGCACTTCTACATCTGGGGCCTGTACGCCATGCTCGCGATCGAGTGGCAGACGACCGGTGATTTTCGCTCGATGATGAAGCCCGGCGTCGCCGACACGCCCGTCGCGCGGCCGCGCGGCTGGGAGCAGGTCTACTTCTGGGTCGGCAAGGCGGTCTTCTACACGCTCGTGTTCGTGATCCCGCTGCGCCACCACGGCGTGGGCGCGGTCATCGGGCTCTATCTCTACGGCGGCGTCGTCCTCGGGCTGACGCTCGCGACGGTGTTCTCGCTCGCGCACGTCGTCCAGGAGGCGTCGTTCCCGGCGCCGAGCCCCGGCACGAGGCGCATCGAGCGCGAGTGGTCGGCGCACCAGGTCGAGACGACGGTCGACTTCGCGCGCGACAATGCCCTGATCACCTGGTACCTGGGCGGGCTCAACTTCCAGATCGAGCACCATCTGTTTCCGAAGGTTTGTCACCTGAACTACCCGGCCCTGGCGCCCATCGTCGAGGAGGTGTGCCGCGCCCACGGTGTGCGGTACTTCGCCCACGCGCGCATGCGCGATGCGCTGGCCTCGCACGTGCGGTTGCTCAAGCGCCTCGGCAGCGGCTCCCCTGACGGACAAGAAGCGGCCGTCGCCGCCTAGCGTTTGTCGTCGGTCGCCAGCGGTCCCACGACCGCGCGCACGAGCTCGGCCTTTTCGCCCAGCGTCGTCGCGACGACCTCCAGCGCGCCCGCGGGCGCGATGCCGGAGCTCACGCAGCTCGCCGCCTCCTCGACAGTGTAGTGGGCGCGCGCGCAGGACGTCGGCGCGGGCGGGTCCTTCAGCGGCGGCGCGTCGCCTTGGCCGAAGTGGGCGCAATAGCGCGTGACGACGAGGTTCCAGGCGGGCGTCTCGGGGGGCGTGAGGCCGCGGAGCCGCGCGCAGTTCTTCTGGCCCGCGAGCTTGACGCGCCCGCGGGCCTCCTCGCGGACGAGCGCGAGCTCGCGGTGCAGCACGACGGGCGTGCCGTGCGCGAGGGCAGCCTCGGCCGCGAGCGGCTGTGGCTCGGCGTCCACGAGGCGAATCACGAACGCCTTGGCCTTCGCCGTGACCATGGCGATGCGCGCGCGGAGGGCCGGGGAGATGCGCTCCTCGCCGCCCCAGTCGTCGACCTCGGTCAACAATTGCCCGAGCCCCTCGAGGGCTGGTCTTCCTAGCCCGTTGCGCAGGCTCTTCTCGACGTTCGTGCAGACGAGCTCGACCTCGCGCTCACGGGCGCGCGCACGGAACGCGACGGCGCCCTCGTCGCCGGGGCGCGCCTTGACGTCGTCGTCGGCGAGCTTGGCGGCGCTCCCGAACTCGCCACGGTCGAAGGCCCGTTGCGCGAGGCTCGGGGCGCACGCCGACAACGCCACGGACGCGGCGATGAACGCGACCGTGGTCGCGACGGAGCGGGCGTGCATGAGGCCGCCCGGCGGATCCCTAGAGGGCCGCGGTGGCCGCGGCGGTGGTCGCGGCGGCGCGGCGCGGCTTGCCCGTGAAGCGCGACGTCGTCTCGCGGAGGCGCTCGATGACGATTGGCTTGGCGTCGACCCACTCCGCGCGCGCTTCGCTGATGAGCGTGGGCGCGCGCTCCTTGAGTCGCTTGCGCAGCGACGCGAGGACCGAGGGCAGGGTGGCCGCCTGGGCGGCGGCGCGGGCCACGAACGCCTTGGCGCGCAGCACCTGGATCTCGCGGGGCGTCTTGCCAAGGTAAGGCGCGATCTCGGCGAGGCGATCGGCCGCCGTGCCCGCGGCGGCGTGGGGCGAACGGCGCAGGCCGCTCGCGAGATCCGGGTGAGCCGCGAGGAAAGCGCGGACATCTTCGGAGGTGACGCCGAGCTTGGCGCACAGCTCGGCGTACTCCTTCTGGGCGGCGAGGCGCGCCTTGAAGAGGAACATCTGCACGCGCGACTGCACGTTGACCTTGCCGTCGCCCGAGGTCTCGATCGCGCAGAAGATGCTCTGCGGGTACTTGCTCGTGATGAGGCTCTGCACGCCGTCGGACACGCCCGACGACGGCATGCAGAGCCTCATCACGAGGAAGTACCCGCAGAGCATCTTCTG
>JBBQJG010000331.1:0-6055 GCA_038325725.1 Polyangia bacterium
GGGATCAGGCGTGCCCTGATCGACGGGCCAGCACGTCCCCGTGCGCCCCGGCAGCTTGCACGAGACGCAGCCGCCCTCGCACGAGACGTTGCAACAGACGTTGTCGGCGCAGAAGCCCGACGAGCACTCGGTTCCGTTGGCGCACTTCGCGCCCTTCATCTTCTTGCCGCAGCTGCGGCTGTCGCACTGGTGCCCAGCAACGCACTGGCCGTTCTGTTCGCAAGCGTCGAAGCAGGCCGCCGTCGCGTCGTTGCACTGATACGGCGCGCAGATGATCGCGGGCGCGGGCCGACAGTGGCCGAGTCCGTCGCACGCTTGCGCCCCCGTGACCGAGCCCCTGTCGCACGTTCCCTTGGCACACTCGGTGCCGACCTGATGGAGGCGGCAGGCGCCCGCGCCGTCGCACGTGCCATCGAGACCGCACGTGCTCACGGCCGCGGCAGCGCACGTGCCCGGATCGCGCGGCTTCGTGCCCGAGGATACGAACGTGCACGTGCCCATCGCTGTCGGCGACGAGCAGGTCTTGCACGTCTCCTGACAAACGCTGTTGCAGCACACTCCGTCGACGCAGAAGTTGCTCGCGCACTCGCCTGCGCACGCGCACGGATCGCCGAGCTCCTTATGCGCGCCGCCCTCGGGCTCGCACGGGCTCACGGCATCACTGCCGTCATGGCCACCGCGCGCATCCCCGCCATCGGTCTGGGGAACGGGCTTTTTCCCAGCCTCGCCCCCGTCAGGAGATAGTGACGAATGACGGCTGCATCCGATGACGCTGAGCGCGACAACCGCCATCCAAGCTACTTGTTTCATAAGTATCAGACCCGCCTACCGCTCGACGCCGCAATATCGTGCTCAGGAACCTATGCGGACAACATAGGTACGCCGGCGCCCAGTGCCAGTCCCCGGCTTCCATGGTCGCAACCGATGAGCTTGTGTCCGCTGCGGGCGCCGCTCCATTTGCTGCTATTTTGCTGCTGGACCCGGCGAGGGGGGGCAAAGGGGGCAGAGCGGTGAAGGCAATTCCAGCTGAGGTTTCGAGCCTTGCGACGGAGCGGGCTATCGGGGTCGAACCGACGACATTCAGCTTGGGAATGCGACCTGGACGTCCCTCCCGTTACGGTCGAGTGGTGTGAAAAGTGGTGTGAAGAAAGTGGCCTGAGACATTCGTGGGAGAGGCTGATTTCTTGTATGGATGGGGCGGTGATGAGAGCGGTTCTGGTCACCCGCGGACGGGCCAAGTCACGGGACCAAGAGCGCCGGGACCCCGCAGCAGGGTAGAGGCCCGGGAAGGACTTCTCTAGCCGCCGCGGCGGACTCGTCCACCGCGCGGCTTGCGTCGGCGCGCAGCTTCGATACCTGCGAGTTTCACGCCCTGGCGCGCGGCGGCCAGAGTGTTGACCACAGAGATCGGGTCGTGGTCGATAAGCGTTAGAAGAGCGCGAGCGGGTCCCTCCGGACGGCGTCGCTTCTGTTCCCAGCCCTGCAGAGTGCCGACCGCGACGCCGAAGGCACGCGCGAAGTCTCCCTGTGAGAGCTTGGTCTTGGCGCGCACGGCCGAGACGTCGAGGTCCGGGAACTCATGGATCGCTAGACTGTGCGCTTCGCCCTTAGCGTGCGCGATTGCCTCTCGCAGGCCGGACACAATGCCCTCGAAGTTCTCCTTACGCATGTCCTTCTCCTTCATCAACCCCTCCGGGCCGCCTTAAGTTCCACGATCAGCTTCGCGAGCGCGTTCCGCTGCGCCGCCGAAATATTTGCCTTCTCGTTCTTCGCGAACACCTCGAGCAAAAGCACAGGCCACGCATCATTGTGGTGCTAGTAGATGAGCCTCGCACCTCCGCTCTTGCCGCGGCCCTCGAGCGCAATCCGCAGCTTCCGGACGCCTCCACTGCCTGGAATGAGATCGCCCGCCTGCGGGTCACGGGCAATTGTCTCGATCACAGCGTCGCGTTCATCCTCGTTCATGATCGCGGCGGCTCGCTTCGAGTAGTACGTCGTCTCGGCTACTGCGATCACAAATGCAGTCTACGTCAATGACTTATGTATGTCAATGACGTATCACGCGAAGGCCGCGGGAAGGGTCCCGTATTCAACTCTCGGCGTTCGCACGGGCTCAGCGGGGAGGCGCTCGACGAGTGCCTGGGAAGGCTCGTGGAGGCAGGGGGCAGTGAGTTCAAGCCGGCCTTTCGAGGCGCACAAACACCCTGCCCGGAGCAGTGATAAGGGCCGTTCCGTCGACTTCCAGCGCCCGTCAGCCGCCCCAAGATGCCCGTCACTACGGCTGGCCTTGTACTCACTGCCCTCCGGCACGAGCGCGATGCCCCTCCTCAGACCGCGCGTTGACGTCAGCGCACCTCGAAATTGCACGTGTAGGTGACCAGCGTGGCGACCGGGCGCCCGTTGCGGTCGAGAGGCGCTGTCCAAACCGCGTCGCGGAGGGCGGAGCGGCAAGCCTCGCCGAATCCCTGCGCGCTCTGAGTCAAGAGCACGAGATTGCTCGCGCGTCCGTCGGCGGTGATGCGCGCACGCATGAGGGCGCGTCCGGCGAGACCTTGGCGGCGGGCCTCGGGTGGGTAGTGCGCCTCGAGCGTGGCATTCAAGTCGGGCGGCGACGGCGGGCGTGAGAGCGAGCCGAGCGGGACAACCTCCGAGGCGTCGCTGACGCGCGTCGTCTCACCCAACCCCGTAGCGCCGGGGCGGCCGATGGGGCCGTTCATGGATTTGCCGTTGCCCTGCGCGGACGCCCAACCTACGCTGGGGCCGTCGTTGGTCAGCGTCACGCCTGAGAAATCGGCCGGCGGTTCGGCAACGGGCGCGTCCATCTTGGGCCGAGGCGCAGCGACCATCGTTCGTGTCGCCGCGTGACGTGCAACCGGTGCCGCAGGCGCCTGCGCCGGGGCCGAGATCGGCGCGGGCGGCGAGACCGAACGAGGCGGCGCGATCTCCATCGCCACGACGCTCGGCACTCGCGCGCGTCGACTCCTCGGCGCGCCGCGCCTCGCGCCGACGAGGCCGCCGAAGATCGCGACGTGGACCCCGACGCTGACCATCACGAGCGCGGCCAACGAGAGCCAGCCGTCGCCGCCGCCACCCTCCGATCGCGGCGCGACGACGCGAACCGCCGACGGGCGAGCCGGGACCTCGTCCGTGTCATTCGCCAAGGCGTCCGTCACCGCAGATCCTCGGGGTCGACGTTGATGGCGAAACGGGTCACGTCCTCACGGCGCAACAGGTCGATGACGTGCACGACGTGAGCGTGCGTCGTGCGGCCGTCGGCGGCTATCACGGCGCGCGTCTCGGCGTCGGTGACACGCACCGCGCGGACACGCCGGCGTAGCGCCGTGTCGTCCACCACGACAGCGTCCAGAAACGTGCGCCCATCCTTGTCGATCGAGATCGACAGCGTCGTGGACGTGCTCTCGGCGGTGGCACCCTTCGGCAGCTCCAGCGGGATGGCCTTCGAGGCCACGTAGCTGGCCGTGACCATCAAGATCACGAGCAGCACCAGCGTGATGTCCACGAGTGGTGTCACGTTGATGCCTGTGATCATCTCGTCGTCGATTTGTTGCGAGGCGGCCATGGCGGTTCTCCTTGTCGTCGTCTGCGGGTCACGCCACCGGCGCGCTGCGCTCGGCCTTGAGGTACGCCATCACGTCGCGACTCAGCGCCTCGCCGCGCGCCAGGCGAGTCTTGATGACTCGTTGGAAGCCGTTGAACGTCGCGATGGCAGGCAGCGCCACCAAAATACCGATCGCCGTGGCGACGAGCGCCTCGCCCACCTGCGACATCAGCCCGGCCGTGACCTTGCCGGCAGCGTCGTTCAACTCGTGGAAGGCGCGGATGATGCCAATCACCGTGCCGAGCAAACCGACGAACGGCGCGTTGTTGCCCAGCGTTCCCAGAAACACGAGGTGCCGCTCCATGCGCAGCCGCGCCTCTTGCGTCGCGCCGGCGATACGTTCCTCGGCGGAGGCCGCGCCGTCCGCCGCCGCTTCGAGCCCCGCGTCTGCCACTTGCGCCTCGAACGAGCGCGATGTCGCCAATCGCGCCCGCGCCCCCGGAAGATCGCCCCGCTGCAGGAAGGTCAGCAGGTCGCGCTTGAGCTTGCGGACGTCGTCGCTCGTACGCAGCAGGTAGATGGCGCGATCGAGCGCCACGGCCAGGCCGCCGACCGAGAGGCCGACGAGCAGCCACATCACCCAGCCGGCCCCCATCATCGCGAAGCCGGTGAGCTTGTCTTGAAGGTTCATTTGTCGGTCCTTTCGAGTTGGTGAAGCACGAGTCAGCGCGCGAGCGCGCAGAGCGATCGGTGGATCCAGTCGAGGCCGCCGCGCCCGTCGCGCACGACGATGTGGAACTGCACGACCAGGCCGCCGGGCGGCACGGCCGTGAACGAAGGTGGCCCCCACGTCATGACGGCGTCGGCGTCGGGACGCAGATCGGTGGCAGAAATTTCCGCGTATGTGCTGTCGAACGCGCCGGCCGTCGACAAGCTCGAGACCTGCAACTCCTCGAGCGCGAGCGCCGCAGCGCCGGGCGCGACGAAGCTCTCTCTATCGTCGGCGTCGGTGATCAGGCGAATGGGCAGCTTCTCGGCGTCGCTCGGGTCCGCGCCGCTCGAGGCGCGCGCCGTGATCGTGAGGAGGCCGCTCGTGGCGTCGCACGACGCGCCCGGCGCCGGCGCGGTGTCGGTGGCGCCCCACGGCGTGCCGTTCAGGAGCACGGCGTCGTTCGCCAGGTTCGGGCGGTGATTGGGCGCGTCGCCGGGCGCCTGTACGGGGATGACGAAGCGCGCAGCGTCGATTCCCGCGAGCGTTCCCGCCATCAATGGCACGCGCGGCTCAGAGAGCGCCGACGCGTCGGGCGTCGTGAACGGCGCCAGCACGGGCACGCCCGCACCCGCCGTTGGCGCGCCGGGAGCGTCGACGCAAGCACCGTCGATGGCGATGCAGGTCGCGAACATCCAAGGGAACGCGCCCGGATCAGTGGGACCAGCCACCAACCACTCGACAAGCGCTGACTCTCCCGGCAGCACCGACGCCCGGCGCGTGTCGTCGCCCGCGAGCTGAACGCGCGCGCCCAAAACGCGCGCGCGCTCGAGGTGCGAGGCCACCGGCAAGTCGCTGCTGCACCCTGGGACCACCCCGGCGGCCGTCAGCACCGCCGCCACGAAGGGGAGACCGAAGCGTAACCCATCTCGCACGCGGCCCATGTCTAGATCTCCCCCCGCAGACCGAGGCTGGGCAGGATCGGAAGGCCCGAGATCGGCGCGCTGCGTGTGTAGTCGTAGCTGTATTGCAGCCCTTCCTGGCTGCGGTGGTTGTAGACGTTCTGAACGTCCAGGTAGGCGGCGAGGCGCCAGGCCTTGAAGGACCAGGTCTTCTCGACGCGCACGCTCAGTTGGTGGAACAACGGATCGCGCGCGCTGTTCACGGCGCCGTACGTCGGCACGTAGTAGTCGCTGTTGGCGTCGTACAGGCTGCCCACGATGGGCGTGCTGGGGTTGCCGCTGGTGAGGCGGAACGTGCCGCTGACCTCCCACGCGCGCGGCAACCGCGCGCCGCCCGTGACCGTCAGGATGTGCGTCTGGTCGTAGTCGAACAGGCGCCAGCCCTGCCGGTCGCCCTTGCGCTCGCTGCGCGACAGCGTGTACGAGACGAACCCGAACGTGCGGCCCACGGGCTCGAGCCGGGCCAGCACCTCAAGACCGTAGATGCGCCCACGCCCGCCGTTGACCTGAGTCACCCGGCCGTTGGCGTCAGTGCCGTTCACCTCGAGATCGCTCAGGCGCTTGTAGAACGTGTCGACGCCCACGCTGGCGCGCGCCGTGAGGCCCTGCTCGACGCCCACGCTGTATTGCTGCGCGTGGCTGAGGCCCAAATTGGGGTTGCCGAAGCCCGCGATCGTCTCGCCAAATTGGGGCGGCTGCGAGAACAGACCAGCGCCGCCCTTCACGACGGTATGCGGCGCCACCTTCCAGCGCGCCGTCAGACGCGGCGTGACTGACGACGCCGAGATCTCGCTGAAGTAGTCGGCGCGCAGCCCCGGCACCAGC
>JBBQJG010000332.1:0-6028 GCA_038325725.1 Polyangia bacterium
AGGTCGCCCCGGCGAGCTTGACGTTCCCGACCGCCGTCGCGTCGAAGAAGCAGCCGGGCACGTTGAGCACCGTCGACGCCAGCGTCAAGAGGAGGTGCCGCGAGCCGGCGCCGCCCGTGTTGTTGAGGAACGTCAGGTGGGCGAGCCTCGTGAAGGTGAGGCCGCTCGCGATCGAGACGCCCGTCGCGACGGCGTTGTCGAATTCCAGCCCGTCAATGTTCACCGTACCGGCCGCGAAGACGATGTTGATGCCTCCCGAGCCGCTGCTGCGCGAGATCTTGGGCTTCGTCGCCGCCGTGCCCGCGCTCGACGTCACCGTGCCGTTGAACGTGAAGGTCTGACCGCCCACCGTCGTGAGCGCGCTGCCGCTCGTCGGGAAGGCGAGCGTCGTGCTCGTGCCGAAGGTCGCGCCCAGCGAGAAGATCACGCTGCCCGTCGAAGCGGCGTCTCCCACGTTGAACGTGCCGGAGGTAAAGACGTTGGCCGCCGACGAGAACGTCGTCCTGCCCGTGTTGCCGTTGAAGATGCCCGGGGTCGTCATCGTCATGGCGCCCGTGAACGTCGTCCCCGTCGAGCCGTTGGCGTTGAAGGTGCCCGAAAGAGCGGTCGTGGTCGCGAAGGTCGACGTCGCCGTGTTGGCGTTGTACGTCCCGCTCAGGGTCGCGGCGGCGTTGAACGCCGTCGTCGACGTGCTCGCGTTGTACGTCCCGCTCACCGTCCCCGTGCCGTTGAACGTCGTCGTTCCGGACGTGCCCGCGTTGTACGTCCCGCTGATCGTCGCGGCGCCCGTGAAGGTCGTCGACGACGTGGTCGCGTTGTAAGTCCCGCCCATGGCGCAGGTGCTCGCGAACCTCGTCGCCGAGGCGCCCGCGTTGTAGATGCCGGTCGATCCCACCGTCGCGGCGGCGTTGAAGGTCGTCGTCGAGGTGTTCGCGTTCAACGTGCCGCTCAGGGTCAGCGGCGACGTGAAACTGACGGTGCCCGCGCCGGCGTTCAGCGTCCCGGCCATCGTCATCGTGTTGGGGCTCGGGAACGTAAAGTTGGAAGCCAGCGTGAGCGTTCCGCTCGCGCCGACGACGACCTCCTTGTCGGCGTTCTGGTTGCTCTGGTTGCCGCCGCGCGTGCTGCTCATCGTCGCGGCGCCGAGGGTCATCGTCCCGTTCGTGACGTTCAGCGTGCCGGAGAAGTTCTGAGTGCCGGAGCCGCCCGTGAACGTGGCGCCCGTCCCGTTGAGCGTCGTTTCGGCGCCGCTGTTCGACGAGCTGCCCCTGACGTTGAGCGTGCCGGTCCCGGCATTGAACGTTCCGCCCGTGAGCGTGAGGCCATCGCTCGGGTTGGCGACGCCGGTGCCCAGGTTGACGATCGCGGTCCCTTGAGTGACGGTGCCGGCCGACTGCGAGAAGTTTCCGGTGCACGTGAACGTCGAGCCCGCGCCGAAGGTGAGCGCGCTCGCGCTCGTGCTCGTCACGGAGATCGTCGTCGCCGTCTGGGTCGTGCCGGTTCCAAGCGTAACGGCGCCCGTGGAGGAGACCGTGAGACCGGCGTTGAACGCCACGTTGCCGCTGCCGAAGCCGAGCGTGCCGCTCGAGACCGTCACGAGCCCCGGGGCCGTGAAGGCGGCGTTGCCCATCGCGACGGTGGCGCCGCTCACGTTGACCGTGCTCACCGGCGCGAAGCCGCCCGAGCCGAACGTCACCGAGCCCCCCGAGAGGGTCACCGTCCCGCTGTTGTTCAACGTGACCGCGCTCGAGCCGGAGGTGAACGTGCCCCCCGACACGGAGAGGGAGCGCAGGCCTACAGGCGAAGCGCTCACCGTGAAGGTGCCGCCCGCCAGGATGATATCGCCGTCGTAGGTGGTGCTCTGGTTCGTACGGATCGTCGCGGCCGAGGTGGCCGTCGAGTTGAACGTCGCCGTGTTTCCCGACGACATCACGAAGGACCCGGCCAGCGAGATGTTGCCGGCCGAGTGCGTGATCGTGCCCGAGTAACCCCTTTGCACTGTGATCGAGCCGGCCGAGATGGCCGAGTTGATCGTGCAGCCGCCGGTTTTCGCGCTCTCGAAGACGACGGCGTCCGCCGCCGCCGGCGTCGCGCCGGAGGAGGCGCCGCCCGAGGTCGTGGCCCAGCACGTGTTCGTCGTCCAGTTCGAGTTGGTCGCGCAGTTGGACGCGCCGCCACGCCAGTACATCGTCGAGACCGACGCCTTGAAGCTCACGACGGCGCCGACGAGGTTGGCGGTCTTGCTGAGACCGACCGTCTCGGTCAGCTGCGTTCCGGCCGTGACCGTCGTGTCATAAGCCGACAAGGAGCGGGTCGTGTTCGAGAGCTCGGTGAGGGCGGTGAAACCGGAAGGCGCGTTGCCCAGTTGGTGGCTCATCGAGGCGTTGTCGGACGCCCAGGCGACGATCGCGACCTCGTTCGAGCCCGACGTCGTGCTGCTGGGCGTGATCGTGACCGAGCTCGCGGCCGACGAAGTCTTGTTGGTCGCCGTGACGTCGAGCGAGCCCGAAGTCAACATGCCCTTGAGCTCGAGAACCTGAAGCGTGAGCGCGGGTGCCGCCGATGCGCCCGTCGCCGTGAACGCGACCGTCGTCTGCGCCCCCGCGCCCTCCAGGTAGTAGATCGCGGTGGAGACGAGCGTGCCGTTCGCGATCGATGTCGCCTGCTGCCAGCTGGCCGGCGTCCCAATCGTGGGGGTGCCGTTGTAAGTCAGGATCGCCACGAGGAGGCTGTTGCTCGTCGTCCCCGCCCCCGACCAGGTCGCGGTGGCGGTCGTGACGAGACCGGAGACAGTCCCGGTCGCCGTGCCCGCGGCGCCGACGCTGATGGCGGCCTGCGCGCGACCGCCGAGCCCGGCCGTCAGAAGCGCCGAGAGCATGAGCAACGTTCGAAACCGAGCGAAGTGGTAGTGCATTTGGACGGAGCCCCCCCGCTCCCCCAATTGAGTCGACATGCAGCCCGGCGAGAGCCGGAATTTCTCGTATTACATCGTCTGTACTCTTAACTCTTCGGATGGCTCTGAGGCCAGCTGGAGCGCTCGCAGACTGGGATAAACCCCTAGAAGTCAGGCGGGTAAACGCCTAGAGCGTTCACATCCCGAGGGAGGACCTACACGGTCCCACCCGTCATACTGGGAGTGGGTCTCAGGGGAACGAACGACTGGTGTTTACGCGCCGGCGCGGAGCAGGATCGTAAAGGCGCTGCCCGCGCCGGGTCGGCTCTCGACCCAGATGACGCCGCCGCACTGTTCGACGATCTCGCGCACCGAGGCGAGGCCGATTCCGGTGCCTTTGCCGGGGGCCTTTGTCGTGAAGAACGGCTCGAAGGCGCGCGCCGCGACCTCGGCGGTCATGCCCTCTCCCGTGTCGATCACCTGCAGCGCGACGCTCGGGTGACCCGGCGCGAGGGGCCACTCGGCGCGGGTCAGCTGTCCCGGAGTCGCGGGCCCCGTGCGCACCGTGACAGCCCCGGCGCCGGGCATGGCGTCGCGCGCGTTGCCCACGAGGTTCAAGAGGACCTGCTGGAGCTGGGTGGGATCGGCGCGCACCCGGCCGAGGCTCTCGGCGAGCTCGAGCACGAGCTGGCTGTCGCCGGCGAAGCGGTGCAGCAGCGGCTCGGCCTCGCGCACGACGGCGTTCACCTCGATGAGGCGCGGCACGACGGCCTGCCCGCGCCCGAAGGCCAGCAACAGGCGCGTCAGTGAGCCGGCGCGGATCGTCGCCTCTTCGATCGCGCGCGCGAGCTCGACGGTGCGCGCGTCGGCGTTCTTCTGGATGACGCCGGCCATCCCCATGATGACGGTGAGGATGTTGTTGAAGTCGTGAGCGACCCCGGCCGCGAGGCTGGCCACCGTGTCGAGCGTACGCGTTTGCGCCAAGGACTCTTCGGCGCGCAGCCGGGCACGCTGATGCTCGAGCGCGCGCGCCCGGGCCTTTTCGATCGTGCGCAGAGCCAACGCGAGGATCGACGCCGTGATGACGAGCGTCGCCGCGATGGCCACGGCGAGGCGATCCGGCGGCGGGCTCGTCGCGGGCGGCAACAACCCGCGCCGCTCCAATGCCAGGAAGCCGAAGGTGAGCCCGGCGGCGGCGAGCGCCGTGACGAGGCCGGCGCGGCCATTCCAGGTCAGGCCCGCCAACAAGATGATCGGCGGGAGCACGAACCCCGCGGGCGAGCGGATGCCGCCGTACTGGTACATGACCAGGCCCACCATCGCGAGGTAGAGCGTCACGTGCACGGCGACGGCCAGCCGCAGGCGCCCCGAGCGCGCCAGGCCGTACGCGATGACGTGCTCGATCAACATCCCCACGTACGTGAACAGCGCGATGCGAACCGCCGCGCCCCGGAAGAGCGCCGAGAGCGCGCCCAGCGCGAGCACGACCATCCCCGCGCGCAAAAGGGTCGACAACGTGCGGGCGCGCTCGCGCGTGCCGTCGTCTAGATCGTTCGCGTTCGCGCCGGGCAGGCCGCCCCCGTCCTCCCTGTTCGGCCGGCGAATCTCCGAGGCCCTGGTGGTCACTCGGACGTGCCATCGAGGGCGCGGCGAACCGTGCGCAGCAGGCCGTCGGGATCATAGGGTTTGCGCAGGAAATCGATGCTCGGGTCGCGCGTGAGCTCGGCGATGTTCTCGCCCGCGGCGTAGCCGCTCGCCAGCACGATGGGCAGGTCGGGCCGCAGCGCGCGCAGCCGGTCGACGACGGCGCGGCACGACAGGCCCGGCGTGACGACGTCGAGGAGCACGAGGTCGAACTCCTGCTCGCGCGCCACGTCGCAGGCGGCGGCGCCACTGTCGACCGTGGTGACGACGTAGTCGCCGCGGCGGAGGATGCGGGTCGCGATGGCCCGTACGGCCGGGTCGTCCTCGGCGACGAGGATGCGCTCGTGGGCGCGCGCGTTGGGCACACGCGCCGCCAGCTTCGTCCCGACGACGCTGGCAAGGCGCTGCGTCACCGCCAGGTAGACCTTGAAGGTCGTACCAACGCCCGGCTCGCTGTAGCAATGGACCATGCCGCCGTGTTTGGCGACGATGCCGTAGGACACGGCCAGCCCGAGGCCCGTGCCCGCGGCCGGGCTCTTCGTCGTGAAGAACGGCTCGAAGACGTGATCGACGACGTCGCGCGACATCCCGACGCCCGTGTCCGTGAGCGTGATGAGGACGTAGCGGCCCGGCTTGGCCCACGGGTGGGTCTGCGCGAACGAGCCGTTGACGACGACCTGCTCCGTCTCGAGCGTGAGCCGCCCGCCCGTCGGCATGGCGTCGCGCGCGTTGAGGCACAGGTTCATGAAGACCTGGTCGAGCTGCGATTGATCTGCCTCGACGAGCGGCAGGTCGACGGCGCCGATGAGATCGATCTCGATCGTTTCGGGGAACAGGCGGCGCATGAGCTCGAGCAAGCTGGCCAGGCGCGCGTTGACGTCGGTGGGCTCGAGCCGGAGGTCCTGGGCGCGGCTCATGGCCAAGAGCTGCCGCGTGAGCAGGCGCGCCCGCTCCCCGGCGTCGAGGACGGCGCTGGCGTCCTCGCGCATCGATGGCTCGGTTGCGGCGTCCAGGAGGAATCTGGCGCCCGAGAGGATCACCGTGAGCAAATTGTTGAAGTCGTGCGCGATGCCGCCCGCCAGCATGCCCAGACTCTCGAGCTTCTGCGCCTGGGCGAGGCGGCGCTCGAGGCTCTGCCGCTCCTTCTCGGCGAGCAGGCGCGCCTCGACGAAGCGGATGCGGCCGGCCGCCACCGAGAGCTGGCTGGCCATGGCGACGAGATAGTCGAGCTGCGCCGCCGTGGGCGCGCGACAGCCCTCGTCGCCGAACGTGCCAAGGCCGAAGACACCGAGCGGCTTGTCGAGGAGCCGCAGCGGGATCTTGATGAGGGTGCGGTTCTGCAACGTCTCGACCATCTGCTTGTTGGTGCGCGGGTCCGTGCGCGCATCCTCGATGACGATGGGGACGTCGCTGCGGACGACCTCCTCGAGGAACAGGTCGCCATCGACCTTGAGGACAGGGGCGGCTTCCCAAACTTCGGCGAGGCGATCC
>JBBQJG010000333.1:0-6000 GCA_038325725.1 Polyangia bacterium
CCAGCACCCACTTTGCGCCCGAGTAGATCCCGTCGAGGTCGAGGTGCACGGCGACCGTGTCGACCGGCCCCGCGGCGTGGACGACCTCGGGGGTCACCATCTCGGGGCAGGCGCCGTGCTGCGCCTTCGTCGCGAGGACGAAGCGCGCGTCGTCTTTGTAGTCGACGTGGCGCTCGTGGTCGTGGTGGTCGACCCACGCCGCGAGCCGCGCCCCGAGGCCGTTGATGAACGGGAGCGTCGTCTTGTCGAACGACGACCCACCCCCGGCGCTCGCGAACGCGACGTCGAGCACGGCGACGCGGCCGGACAGGCGCTCGGCGGGCGGCAGCGTACGCGGCGTCAGGTAGGCGAACCGCGGCATCGAGGCGGGGGGGGGGACCATGCCGGCACGATACCCCGTCCGGTCAAATTTTTGGCGGACCGCCGCGAGCCGATCCCATACTCGCGCTAGAAGAAATGATGCTCGTGATGTGTGGAACGCTGGGCGCGCTGCTCGCCGTCAGCCCCGGCGCGCCCGACGCCGCGTCGACGACGCAGGTCGTCCCCTTCCGCACCGAGCTACGGCCGCGCGTCGATCCCGTTTTTGGGGACGCCGCCTCGCTGCGCGCGTCCGTGGATCGCTTCTTCGCGCTGCAGAGCGAGATGGAACGCGTGCGCGACGAGTTCTCGACGGCCGTACACGAGACGCTCGCGGCCCTCGCGGCCACCGCGCCCCCGTCCGCCAAGCCCGCCGCGAGGCCCGAGGCCAAATCCGAGTCGAAGTCCTGTCCCGCGACGACGACCGCGCCCTACGGCCGCGCGCTCGCCGCCGGCGCCAAGTACCTGCTGCTCGGACAACAGCTCCAGGGCCGCTTTCGCGACATCCGCCGCGCGGACGACCTGGGCGACGCCGCCGCGCTGACGCCCGACTACCGCGCGAAGATCAAGAAGGTCCGCGAGCTGTTCGGCAACCTGCTCGCCGACTATCGCGAGATGCGCGTCGCGTTCTACGATCAGCTCGGCGCCGAGCTACGCCACGCGAGCTGCAAGACCGCCGCGATGGCGAAGGCGAGTGCCAGCGGCGCCGACGCGAGCGTCAACGGGGGCGACGTGCCCAATCCCACCGAGGCGAGCGCTTGGAGCCTCGCTGTCGACGAGGTCCCGGCGGCCGACGAGCCCCGCGCGGTGATGCCCACCCCCGCGGGCAAGCGGCCCGCCCTCGGCTCCGCGTCGGAGCCCGGAGCGGCGACGTCGCCGGGCCCGCTCGCGGCGCCGTCGATCTGGATCGATGTCGACAACACACTGTGCGCTCAGCCGACGCGCGTCTCCGTCGACGGTCAACCGCTCGGCGAGGTGGGCGCGCGCAAGCGCACCGCCGTTCGCACGCACGCGGGCCCGCGTGAGATCTGCGCGCTGCCCGCCTCCGACGCCCGCGCGTGCGGCGCGCCGGGCACCGTGCGCAAGGCCTACCTCCACGAAGGCTGGAGCCTCACGGTTCACTGCGAACCGTGACTCAGCCGTCGCGGGCGTCGGACCTCGCGCTCCTGCCGATCAACTGTCGCAGTAACCGAACTTCGCGCTCGTGCCGACGGGATGGCAGGTCGTGGTTGCCGGGCAGGTCGGGTTCGCGACGTCGCACACGAAGTGACAACGCGGCGTCACGCCGACGCCCCCGACACAATAGAGCCCCCCGTCGCAGTCGTTGTAGAAGTTGCAGGCGTCGCCGGCTGCGCCGGGCTTCGTCGGGTTCGAAGGACAGTCGCAGAGCGTGTCGTTCGAGCCGGTGAGGTAGCACTTGAATGCGTTGGCGGGACATCCGTCGCTCGTGATCGGATCGCACGTCCGCGGCGCGACGTCGCACACGGTGAATCCGGTGGGCTTGCCCGCGTCGTCGTCGATCGAAAGCTGACAGAACGAGCCGCCGCACTGCTCGGACTTCGTGCAGTGCTGGTAGCAGCGCGCGAGGCCGTTCCCGCACGCCTCTTTGCGACAGATCAACCCCGGCGCGCAGTCGTCGCCCACTCCCAGCTTGCACAGCTCACCGAGCTTCACCGTGCCCGCCGCGACGCAGGCCGTGGCCTTGCCGACGACGTTGCACCGACCGCAGGCGCACCCGGTCTGACAGGCCGGGTTGCACGTCTGTCCCGCCTTCGGCACGTCGTTGCACGTGGGCGTGACGACCGTGAGCGCACACATCGATTCGGCCGCGCCGTCGCCGGCGTCGCTCATGATCTTTCCGTCGCTCGCGTCGTTGTTGGTGACGGGCGGCGGCTTCTGCCAGCAGCGATTGTCACTTCCGCAGGTGAGCCCGTCGGGGCACTTCTTGCCCGCAGACGCGCACTTGAAGCCGCCCTCGTCGATGACGGGCTTGTAGCACCACGCCCGGAGCGCGCCGGCGAGCACGACCGCGAGCAAGACACCGAGCGCCGGCGTTCTGCTCGTCGTCCGAGGCCTCGGGCTGGGCGCCTTCATGTTCGTCAGTTTAGCTACAGAACCCGAACGTCTTGCTCGTCTTGATGGGATTGCAGGTCGTGGGTGCGGCGCACCCGTTCGGCATTCCCGCGGGCACTCCCAGCTTGCACGCCCGCTCGCAGACGAAGTTCCCAGTGCCCCCTGGATCGGCGCACACGAGCCCCGGGAAGCACTGCCGCGAAACCGAGCAGTTCTGACCTTCCGTCACCGAGGCGAAGGGACAATCGCAGCGAGTCTCGTCGGGGATGGTGGCCGACACGTAGCAACCTTGCGCAGGGAAAGCGCAGCCCGTCGCGCCGAGCATCGTGACCGGGTTGCAGGTGACGGTGGGAACGTCGCAAATCTTCGTGACGCCGCCCGGAATCGTGCGCGAGCACTCCGAGCCCGGGCAGTCGGCGTCGACGTGGCAGAACTTGAAGCAGGTGCTGCCGCAAGCCGCACTGATGCACACGAGCCCCGGCGCGCAATTGTCCGTCTGCGCCGCCGAGCCTTGCGAGACCTGCGTGCAACTCTCGCCGACCTGCCGGACCAACGGGCCCGACGGGACGTTGCACGTGGGCGCGTCCTTCGTGTTCACCGAACACTTCTGATCGCACCTGGGGCACCCCGTCTGGCACATCGGATCGCAATTCGGGCCGGCCGCGGGCGTGCAGTTGGTCGGAGGCACGAGGCAAACGATCGGCACGTCGCCCTTCGCCTCGAGCATCGCGTCGAGCGGCACGTCTGTCGACAGGTCGACCTTCGTGTCCGTCACGACGCCGCCGTCGACGCCAGGGCCCTTCCCGGGCGGCCAACAGCGATTGTCGCTGCGACACGAATAGCCGGTCGGGCAGTCCTGATCGAACGTCCGGTTCGCCCGGCCGCAGGGGATGCCACCGGGCGTGATGCTCGGGCTGTAGCACGCTGATGCGCCCAACAGAGCCGCCGCGAAGACCGCCACGAGCGAGGCGCGCGATGAAGAAGATGAAGAAAAAGACGCGTTCACGTTTGCTCAGAACTTCAGCGTGGCGCCCGCGCCGACGAGGCCGAGCCCGAACCAGGGCGCGACGGTCGCGCGCGCCGTCGGCGGCGCGGCGGGCACATCAGCGGGCGCCTCCGAGGCGCTCGGCGCCGTGGCGACGAGGATGATGCCCGCGGCGACCGCAGCACCGGCTCCGATGGCGAGCCCGAGCATGGCCGTGTTCGCGTTCTTGCCTTCCTTCTCCCAGCCCGCGTCGAACTCCGTCGTGCCGTGGGATTGAGAGGCCGACGTCACCTTGTCCGAATACTTCTTGGCGACGAGGCCCTCGATGACGGCGCCCACCGCCGCGGCGGCCCCGAGACCCACGAACGACCAACCGACAATCTTTCGAACGGGCGAGCCTCCCCCGTCGTCTTGGAGCGTCGGCGGGTTCCCGTCGGTCGCGGTCGTCGCGCCACCTTCGATCGTGGTCGTGGGCGAAGAAGAAGAAGAAGAAGAAGACGGCGGCGTCGGCTGCACAGGCGCCGACGCGGCGGCGCTCGGGGTCGACGGCGGCGGTGTCGCGGGCGGCGGCGTGGGGGGCGGCGCCGCGACCGGAGCCTTGCGCCGCTCCTCGACCATCTTCTCGAGCTCGGCGATCTTGCGCTCGACGTCGTCCTTGTTGCGAGCGCTGGGCGCCCGCTGCAGGTACCGACGGTAGAAGCGAACCGCGTCGGCCGGCTGGTCGTTGAGTCGGTACGACTGCGCGATGTTGTAGAGCATGGGCGGGTCGCCGCCGATCTCGTAGGCCTTCTGGTAGTAGTCGATGGCCTCCGCGTACTTGCCGACGTCGTAGGCGCGCGTCGCGCGCTCGTACAGTTGCTTCATCTCCAGCTTCTGCTGGGACGTCAGCTCAGCGGCGCCCGCCGCGCGTGGAGACCAGAACGAAAACAGCGTCAGCAGCAATACGACGCGTCCGAGATTCACCCTCAATCCGTTGCGCTCCCGTCTGTCGAAGCGATTCATGTCACGCCCTCCGCGAGGGCCGGCTTACAATAACCTACCCGGCGCGTGGTTGGAAGTATGGTGGAGCCTCTGACGAGACCCGGGACGATGCGCGCGACGAATCGCCGCCGGGCGACTGGCGAAATCGTCTCGCCCGGCTGGCGAAATCGTCAATGCAACCGCCGCGATCTGGTGTACGTTCGCCTGCCCTGAACGGACGACCGACCTTGGAGGTTCCGATGCGCTCTCGCAGGACGACCTTGCCGGCGGGCGTGCTCGCCGCGACGGCAGCAGCCCTCGCCGCCCTCGCCTTCCCCGCTTGCAACACAGAGAAGCCCCCCGCCGTGCGGGTTTGTTGTGACCAGCCGCGCATTCCGCCTGGAGTGCCCGCCTTCGTCGTTGTTTCGGACGAAGTCACCGGTCCCACGGATGGACAAGAGGTCAAGCTGCGCGTCGCGATGAAGCAGAAGACGAAGCGGGACCAGATGTATCCCGCGATGCACTTCCTCTATCGCTACGCGATGACCCGCGACACGTTCGAGCCCGTCAGCTTCGTCGGCGAGTTCTACTCGTCCGAAGGCGAAGCAAAAACAGGCGGCAACCCGATGGCCAAGGTCTGGCGCGACCGCTCGGACCGCGGCCCGAAGTGCGAGAACACGGTGCGCCTCGAATTCCCCGAGGAGGTGGAGCGCGCCTTCGCTTACAGCACCAACCGCGCCGAGCCCGAGGACCTCGCGGACCCGTGCCACCTGTCCGACAAGAAGGCCGTCGCGCGCGTCGATGACGGCTTCAAGCACAAGCCGACCTTCGCCGTGAACGCCGGCGCGAAGTCCGCGGACGTCACGTTCCCCTACCTCGAGGCGGGCAAGGACGAGTACGTGACATCGCTGACCTTCAACTCGGCGATGACCTACTGGGCCGAGTTCCTGACGACGATGTTCGGCAAGGCGCCCGAGCTCGAGTCCCTGACCTACACGGGCCTGCTCGACGACCAGCCCGTCCTCAAGGTCACGGTCACGCGCAAGGAGTTCGACGAGCACCTCTCGCGCACGCAGGAGACGATCGCGTCCTACGCGGCGATCACCTTCGCGAAGCTCGGCATGCACAAGACCGATGACAAGGGCGCGAAGAAGGACCAGGAGCAGCAGCGGGCCAAGACGTATAAGGCCGCCCTCTCCTTCCTCCCGAAGGAGCGCGTCTTCATCTCGCCGAAGCTCAAGATCGAGAAGTAGCTCGAAACCCAGCTAGAAACGCGGCATCGGCAGCACGCCGACGCCGATGAGAATTCCGGCGAGCCCGATCGCGAGCGAGAACAGCGCCGTGATCGACGCGCGGTTGAGCAGCTTCTCGGCGAGCGATTCGTTGGGCTTGCGGGGACGGACGAACGTCTGACCCACGCCCGACAGGATCAGGATGACTCCCGAGATGACGAAGAACTTCGGGAAGAGTGCGGCCGCCGGGCTCACGTGTCCGCCTCAGGCGACGCCCGCGCGCGCGAGCTCCTCGTACAGCGCCATCAGCTTCTTCGTGATGGGCCCGGGCGTGCCGTCCCCGATCGCGCGATCGTCGACGCGGGTCACGGGCAACACGCCACGCGTCGCGCT
>JBBQJG010000334.1:0-5958 GCA_038325725.1 Polyangia bacterium
CGCAGCGTACGTACCGCTCTTTCCAGATCGGTACGCCTCCACCAATCGCCGCTTCAGATCCAGAGAGTGATCCCGCATCCTAACGTTTGATCACGACCGATAGATCGCGTCAATTCGAAAGCGGTCTAGGCACTGGCCTCGGCGCTCTGCTGGGCGCGCACACGACGTACGTCTTCGAGTAGGCCGTAGCCGTCGTCAGGCGAAGCCGCCGACGACTACGGCAGCTTCTTGAGGAAGTTCCACTGCAGCGAGTTGGCGCCCGTGCTCGGGTAGTAGGTCACGCCCCCGTACGTGAGGTTCTGGTGGCCAGCGCCCGTGACGGAGCACCACACGACGGGCGTCGCCTCGGGACAGCCGGTGTACTTCTGGCACAGCGGGTACGCGGGATCGTAGACGGCCGTCGCGTTTCCGATGCAGCCGTTGCGCGCGAGGAGCGCGTCGCGCGCGGGCGCCGACCCGTTGCTGTCGAGCGAGGTGATCGCCGCGTTGACGTCGGCGATCGCCAAGCTCGCGGGCGCGTAGGCCGTGTCGATGACGAGCGGTCCCACGGGATTGTCGGTGTCGACGGCGCCCGTGACCATGAGCGCCGCCATCGTGCCCGTGCACGCGGGCCTGTGATTGCGGAGCCCGCCGTTGACCGGCGTGATGCCGCGGATGACGTCAGCGGCGGCGCAGCCGAGGGTGTACGTCTCCCAGCCGCCGCTGCTGTAGCCGCCGACGTAGACCTTGCTCTTGTCGATGCAGTACTTGGACTCGATGTCGGCGAGCAGCGCGTAGAAGTACGGGACCTCGGGCGTGTTCACGCACTCCGGCTGGTTCGCGGCCGTGCCCGCGCACGAATTCCCGCCGTCGGCGAAGCACATCTTCACGTACGACATCCCGATGTGAATCGCGTCCGCCGCGCCTTGGCCCGCCGTGGCGCCGCCGCCGCTCTCCGTGGGGCCACCACCGCAACCGCCGCCGGCGATGATGACGGGATACGCGGTGTCGACGTTGTAGTTCGTCGGAAGTTGAACGGCGTAGTTCCGCTTGGTGAAGTCGTACGCGCCGTTCGCTTGCGCCAGCGCGCCTCCGGGCGCGAACTTCGGCGCCACGCACTTCGTGGTGATGGTCCCCGTGCACGCGGGCACGGCGAGCGGGTGGAGCGTGAGCGACGCCGACTTGTCCTGCGAAGGGGGCGCCATGCCGCAACCAGCGCTGCGGCCGGTCGGACGCACGGTCACGACGGTGCCCCCGGTTCCGCCCGTCGGCGTGCCGCCCGTGCCGCCCGTCGGCGTGCCGCCGGAGCCACCGGTGCTCGTCCCGCCGGTCCCGCCCGCGCCGCCGCTCCCGCCACTTCCACCGCCGCCGCTGCCGGCGGGGGACGAGGTCGTGCCGCCGTTTCCACCTGCCGCCGAAATCGTGCCGCCCGTGCCCCCAGTCGCCGACGTCGTGCCAGCGGCCCCGCCGCCGCCCGAGCCGGCCGTCGCCGTGCCGCCGCTACCAGCCATCCCCGAGGGACCGGCGGCGGAGCCAGCACAGCCTCCGAGGGCGAGACCACCGACGAAGATCGTTCCGACGGCCAGACGAACCGCGAGCGTGCGCATGCGGGATCCTTTCCCAGCTTCGCGTCGAGCGAGGCCGGCGACAAGCTAGGGGGGCGAGCCTCAGGCTACCGTGAAAACGAGGTCCGCGGGCGGCCTTCGCGCGCTTGACGCTCGGACGCAACCCGGCTCACGATGCGCGCATGCGAACCTCCGCCCCCTCGACCCTACTCGCCATCTCCATCATCTCCGTCGCGTTGGGCGTCCTGCCCGCCGGCTGCGGCGGCGGCGGCCTCAAGTATCGCGTCGACGACAGCGCCATGGACGCGATCCCCGCGGGCGAGCGCCAGGCTGTCTTCGCGGCGCAGAACGAGCTCGAGGTCGCCAAGAGCGAGGCCCGCACGGCGACGACCCAGCTCGACGCGGTCGATCGCGACACGAACATCGCGAAGACCGAAAAACAGCAGGCCGAGCTCGAGGTCGAAAAAGCGATCGCCGAGCAGGAAGCCGCCGTCGCCTCGCGCAACGAGAACAACGCGGCCGCCTCGAAGCACGCCAAGGACGCCGCCGACCTGGGCGTCAAGGCCGCCGAGGCGAAACTGTCGTGGCTCGGCGCGAAGAAGGATTGGCTCAAGGCCGTACGCGACGCCGCGACGGCTCACGTCGGCGCCGCGACGGCGAAGGTCGAGCTCGAAAAGGCGAAGGTCGCCCAGCAAAAGGGCATCAAGCCCGACGGCGACTTCGCCGTGAGCAACTACCAGGACCAGTTCAACGACCAGAACGACGACTGGCAGTCGGCGAAGAAGAAGGCCAGTTCCAAAGAGAAGGACGCCAAGGAGGCCGAGAAGAGCTGGCAGGACCTCACGGCCCAGGTCCAAAAAATGAAGGCCTAACGACCGGGTCGTCCGCGGTGCCCCCTGGTGCGGACGACCTTCGTGGACTACTCTGAACAAACCGGTGGTGAGCCGGTAAGTATGAGGAATTCTTGAGCACGAGCGATCGGGACGCCCTCGTCGCAAAGACGACGGTCGCGGACCACGAAGCCGAGGTCGTCGCGGCGGAGACGTCGCAGTCGGACTCTCTCGGCGGGCCGGAGACGCCGCGCATCCTCGTCGTCGACGACGAGAAGGTCATCCGCGAGATCCTCGCCGACTTCCTCAACATGGAGGGCTACGTCGTCCACACCGTCGAGGACGGTGTCGAGGCGCTCGCCGAGCTGCACCGCCGCAGCTACAACCTCGTGATCTCGGATCTCAAGATGCCCAACATGGGCGGTCTCGAGCTCATCCAGAAGATCACCGATGAGGGCCTGCCCGTCCTCACCGTCATCATGACGGGCTTCGGCACCGTCGAATCGGCCATCGAGGCGATGAAGCGCGGCGCGTACGACTACATCCTCAAGCCGTTCAAGGTCGAGGAGGTCATGCACATCGTGCAGCGCGGCCTGGACCGCCAGCGCCTGCAGCACGAGAACATCCGCCTCAAGGACGCGCTGTCGATCTACAAGATCAGCGAGGCGATCGCGACGTCGCTCTCGGTCGACACCGTGCTCGACCTCGTCCTCGACGCGACGATCGACGCCGTCGACGCTGACGTCGTGAGCCTCCTGCTCGAAGATCCCACCCACGAGGGGCGCTTCTCCGAGCGCATGCGCAAGGTCTCGCAGCGCGCCGACCCCGGCGCGATCGCACCCGCGCTCAACCTCGACGAGGTGCTGCCGCTCTTCCAGGAGGACCGCCCGCTGCTCGTACACGGCAGCCGGTCGTACCGTTTTTTGGCGGGGCCGCCCGATCTCGAGCGACGGCTCGTGAGCTTCTGCAGCATCCCGCTCAAGCTCAAGGGCCGCATCATCGGCATGTTGAACGCGTACAGTTACACGCGCGGCAACAAGTTCTCCGAGGGCCAGCGCAAGATGCTCTACGTCCTCGCCAGCCGCGCCGCGTTCTCGATCGAGAACGCGCGTCTGTACGAGAACCTCGTCGACGCCAACAAGGACCTCACGCGCGCCAACGTCTCGCTCGAGGAGAACTTCAAGCAGACGATCATCGGCTTCGCGCACGCGCTCGAGGAGTCGGATCGCTACACGCGCGGCCACTCCGAGCGCGTCGCGACCTACGCGCGGCTCATCGCGCTCGGCCTCAAGATGAGCTCGATCGACATCGACACCGTCGTCAAGGTCGGGCTCATGCACGACGTCGGCAAGATCGGCGTGCGCAACGACAAGCTCAACAAGCCCGGCAAGCTCACGCCGGAAGAGCTCGCGATGTTCCGGTCGCACCCGGCCAAGGGCAAGCGCATCCTCGAGCCGATCCCCTTCATGCGCGACATCGTGCCCGGGTGTTACTGCCACCACGAGGCGTGGGACGGCTCGGGCTATCCGCAGGGCCTCATGGCCGACCACATCCCGCTCATCGGCCGCATCGTCGCCGTCGCCGACGCCTACGACGCGATGACGTCCGATCGCGCGTACCGCAAGGCGCTGCCGCACGAGATCGCCTGCGGCGAGATCGAGCGCTGCACGGGCTCGCAATTCGATCCCGAGATCGTCCCCGTGTTCCTCGCTCAGATCGAAGAGTTCAGAAAGCTCGAGGCGACCGCCGGCCGCATCGTCCCCCGCTGACCGATTGCCTCGCCCGATTGCCTAGCCCGATTGCCTCGCCCGATTGCCTAGCCCGATTGCCTAGCCCGATTGCCTAGATCGACCTCTCGGTCGATAATGGCGCCGCCTCATGCGGAACTTAGTGCGCCGGGTCTCCGTTATCGTCGCCATGCTGCTGACCGTGCTCGCCGCCGCGCCCGCGCGCGCCGACGAGACGTTGTCAGCCAAGGAGCACTACAACAAGGGGACGTCGTACTACGATCTCGGGCGGTACGCCGACGCCATCACCGAGTTCGAGGCGGCCTACCAGATCAAGAACGACCCGGCGATCCTCTACAACCTCGCGCAGTCGCACCGCCTCGCGGGCAACGCCGAGCCAGCGCTGCGCTTTTACAAGACCTACCTCCGCAGGGCGCCCAAGGGACCGTTCAAGAGCGAGACCGAATCGTTCATCGCGCAGCTCGAACAGCTCGTCTCGCAGAAGAGCGGCTCGCAATCGGCGCCGCCCACTCAGACGCTGCCGCCCTCGGGCGCGACGGAGCCGGCGCCCGCGCCGCCCGTGACGGAGACGGTGCCGCCGCCGGGGGCTCCGCCCGCGGCCCCGCCAACGCCCGACCTGTACAACACGGGGCCCCTCGTGCCAGCGCCGGCCCCGGCCGCCGCTCCGCCCAGCACGTCGGTGGGCCACACGCTGCGGATCGCCGGCATCGTCGGCATGGCGACGGGCGGGCTCTTCGTCATCCTCGGCGCGATTGAAGGCGGCCGCGCCGTCGGCGCCGCGAACGACGTCAACAACGCGGGCAAGAGCGGCGGCACCTTCGATCCGGCCGTCGAGGCCCGCGGCAAGAGCGCCTTGGCCGCCGAGAAGGGGTTCGTCTTCACGGGCCTCCTCGTCGGGGCCGCGGGTGGCGTCCTCTACTATCTTGGGTATCGTCAGTACCAAGAGGCGACCGTGGCGGTGACGCCCGTGGCCTCCGCCAACACCGCGGGCGCTTCGCTCCGGGTGAGGTTCTGATGCGCGCCTCGGACATGTCGTTCTCGCGGGCTGTCTTCGGCGCGCTCGGGCTCGCGCTCCTCGTCGGAACGGCCGCGCAGTGCGGCTACAACCCGGATCCGCCCAACGGGGGGCTCGTCTGCAGCGCGAAGGGCGAATGCCCCGAGGGGTACTCGTGCCGCACCGATAACAAGTGCTGGAAGCCTGGCGCGACCGGCGGCAGCACGGGCGCGGCCGGCAGCACAGGCGCCGGCGGCAAGGCCGGAAGTGGCGGCGCGGGCGGCGCGGGCGGCGGGGGCGGTGTGCTGCCGCTCGAGTCCTTCATCGGCAAGTGGATCTTCGACGACACGAGCTCGCTCACGCAGGCGTGCGGCGTCAACTCGACGACGGGCACGCTCAAGGGCGACTACGTCGACGTGGTCGCGAACGCCAAGCCGAACACCGTCTCGGCCCTCTACTTCTGCCCATGGGTGCTCGACGTTCCCGTCGGAGGCACGGTCGGCACCATCGAGCCCAACCAGACGTGCATGAGCACCGATCCGAAGAGCGGCGCGGTCTTCACCTGGCACGGGACGACCTTCACCTTCACGACGACGGACGGCGCGACCGCGACGCTATCGGCGATGATCGCCGCGACGTATGTCAACAAGGACAACACGACGGGCGCGTGCACGGTTCGCATCACCGGCAGGCTGAACGTCCAGTAAGTCCGCCGAACGTGATGGTGTGCTCCGACGGTTTCTCGTATAAAGGGCGGCTATGAGCGCTGACGGCGCCGCCCCCTTTGCCGGCAACAAACTCCCGATCGCGATCGAGGAGGAAATGAAGTCCGCGTTCATGGA
>JBBQJG010000335.1:0-5937 GCA_038325725.1 Polyangia bacterium
GCGACGAGCAACCTCCTCGTTCCCGCGCAGGGCGCGCTGCTGGGCCTGTACTACGGCGCTGGCACGATCGCGGCGACGGACGCGCGCATCGGTCGCTCGCCGCAGATCCATCTCGTGTACTACGCCTTCGACGACGAATGGGAACGCGGCGCGAAGGCCGATCTCGCCGCGGGCCGCATCCCGCTCGTGAACTGGGAGCCCAACGGCATCGACTTCAACACCATCGTGAGCGGCGCCCACGACGCAACGATCAAGGCCCGCGCGGCCGGAGCGAAGGCCCTCGGCGGCAAGCTCTTCCTCGACTTCGCCGCCGAGATGAACGGCGACGAGGCCTGGGGCGGCAACAACCCGACGCTCTACATCGCCGCCTACCGACACCTCCACGACCTGTTCGTCGCGGGCGGCGCGACGAACGTCGTTTGGGCCTGGTGCCCGAACGTCACCGACGTCGACAACTCGAACAAGCGCACGCTCGACTACTACCCGGGCGACGCCTACGTCGATTGGACCGGCGTCGACGGCTACAACTGGGGCGGCGGCGACTGGCAGTCGTTCGAGCAGGTCTTCAAGAAGATCTATCCGCTGCTGGCCGGCAAGGGGAAGCCGATCCTCATCGGCGAGATGGCGTCGGCCGAGCCGGGCGGAGACAAAGCGGCGTGGATCGACGGCATCCTCCCGACGCTGAAGGCCCAATACCCGCTCTTCAAGGCGCTCGTCTGGTTCGACATCGACAAGGAGAACGATTGGCGCGTCAACTCGACCCCCGCCGCGCTCGCGGCGTTCTCGAAGCTCGCGAAGGACCCCTATTTCAACCCCTGATCGCACTCCCTGACCGTTCGCGGCGCGGGTTCCTCGCGCGGGTCTGATATACAAGCCCCCGCAATGCCGCCCGAGACGTTCCAGGACATGGCCTTACCGGCCCCATTGGCCGAGGCCATCGCCGAGCGCGGATACACGCGCCCCACCCCCGTTCAGGCCGCCGTCGCCGATCTGGCGAACCGGGGGCGCGACCTCCTCGTGTCGGCTGAGACCGGGTCGGGCAAGACGCTCGCGTTCGGCGCGGCGATCGCCGCCGAGCTGCTCGGCGAGCGCCCCCCGCGACCCGAGGGCAGAAAGCGCCCCGGACCGCGCGCCATCGTCATCCTGCCGACGCGCGAGCTGGCGACGCAGGTGCGCGAGGAGCTCGGGTGGCTCTACGCGAAGACCAAGGTGCGCATGGCCGTCTTCACGGGCGGCACCGACGTGCGCGGCGATCTCGAAAAGCTGCGCCGCGACCCCGATCTCGTCGTCGGCACGCCGGGACGCCTCGTCGATCTGTTCGAGCGCGGCAACCTGCTGCTCGACGACGTCGTCGCGATCGTCCTCGACGAGGCGGACGAGATGCTCGACATGGGCTTCCGCGACGATCTCGAGAAGCTCCTCGCGGCGCGCACGCACCTCGCGGTCGCCGCCAAGGACGGCGGCGCCACGCGCGCGCGCACGCTCCTGTTCTCCGCGACGATGCCGCCGCAGATCCTGGGCATCGCCGGCCGATTTCAGCGCGACGCCCTCCGGGTCGACACGCGCGCGAAAGGCGGCCAAGGCGGCGGCCATGCGGACATCAGCTACGTCGCGCACCTCGTCGCCATGGGCGAGCGCATCCCGGCCGTCGTCAACGTGCTGCGCCGGCATCGCGGCGTGCGCGCCATCGTCTTTGGCACGACCCGCGACGGCGTCGCCGATCTTCACCAGCACCTCGGCACGCTCGGCTTCCGCGCCGTCGTCTTGTCGGGTGACAGGGCGCAGTCCGAGCGCACGCGCGCGCTCGCGGCGCTCCGCGAGGGCGACGCCGACATCCTCGTCGCGACGAACGTCGCCGCGCGCGGCCTCGACCTTCCCGAGGTCGATCTCGTGCTGCACGCCGACCTGCCGCTCAACGCCGAGGCGCTCACGCACCGAAGCGGCCGCACGGGACGCGCGGGACGCAAGGGCACGAGCGTGCTCATCGCGACGGTCGCCGAGCGCCGCAAGGCCGAGCGCCTGCTCGGCATCGCGCGCGTGCCGTTCACGTGGACCGCGGCGCCGGGAGAGCGCGACATCTTGGCCGCCGCCGAGGAATCACTCACCGAGGAGCTCCGCGGCCAGGCGGGCGCGGCCGACGGCGAAGATGCCTCGGACGCGCGCGCGTTCGCGGCGCGCCTCGGCGACGAGGTCGGGAGGGACGCGCTCCTCGTCGCCCTGCTCCGCCGCGAGCTCGACCGCATGCCCAAGGGCGAGCGCCTCACGTCCGTCGATCTGCGCGCACGCCCCGGCTCCGACCGCAACGACGCGCGCGGCCCCGCGCGCGGCGGCCAGGGCGACAGCCGCGACAACCTCTCGCGCGGCGCCGTCTCCTTCCGCATCAACATGGGCCGCAACCAAAAGGCCGAGCCCGGCTGGTTGCTGCCGCTCATCTGCCGGCGCGGCGGCATCACGCGCCACGACGTCGGCGCCATCCGCGTCGGCCCCACGGAGACGCTGTTCGAGATCGCCGGCCCCGCAGCCGCGGAGTTCGCGCTCGCCGCGAGCCAGAGCGATCCGCGCGCGCCCCACGTGAACATCCAGCGCGTCGACGGCGGGCCCGCGCCCGCCCGGCACGAGCCGCGCGGCAGGACGGCCGACCACGCCCCTCGTCCTCACGCTCCACGCGCGACCGTGGCGCCAGAGCCGCACGCGACGCGCGCCCCAGAGCCGCCCATGACGCAGGCCCCGGAGCCTCGCGCGACGCACACCCCGCGCGCGCCGCACGCAAAAGCACCTCGCGCGCAGCCCCCCGCGCACGCGCCGCGCGCGGCGCACCCGCGCGCGCCTCACGCGCCCGTCGTCGAGCGCGTGCGGCCGAGCGCGCTCGGCCCTAAGCCCGGCGCTTGGCGCCCGCCCGGAGGGCCGCGGCCGACAAAGCCTCAAAAGGCTGGCAGCCCACGACCACCTCGTCCCCGATCCTGAACGTCGGCACGCCCGTGATGCCCGCGGCGTGAGCCTCGACGATGCGCGCGTCGACGAGCGCGACGGTGCGCGCGTCGTCCGCGGCGGCGAGCGCCGCCGCGGCGTCGAGCCCTACCCCCGTCGCGACGACGCTCAGCTCTTCGTCGCTCTCGAGGCCGTTGCCGTGTCGCCAGTGCGCGTCCATGCCGGCGCGCCGAAATTCTTCCAGCTTCCCCTGCTCGCGCGCGAACTCCGCCATGGCGAGCACGCGGCGTGAGCTCGGCAAGCGATCGGGGTGAACGATCCCCGTGACGCCGAAGCGCGCCGCGAACGTGCGCAGCTGCTCTTTGACAGCGGGGATGCGCGCCGCCGGGAACAGCGTCGACAGGGGCATGCCCCCCTTCGGCGTGCGCGGGTGCAGCGGGAACCCGCGCCAGTCGACGACGATGTCGAATTCGTCGACCAGGCGCGGGACCGTGCTCTGCTCCGCGACGAAGCAGAACGGGCACACGAAGTCCGAATACAAACGGAGCGTCGTGGGCACGCGCGCTCCTTTATTTCTTGGGAGCCGCGGCCGCCTTGGGAGCCGCGGCCGGAGCCGCCGGGAACTGCGCCGCGGCGCCGATGTGCAAAACGATGTCCATGGCGAGCTTCGGGTACTTCGCCTTCATCTTGGTCTCGAGCTCCTCGGCCGACTTCGAAGCGGCCGCGACGACGTCGAAGTCCTTGAGGTACGCGCGCGTCGCCTCGATGGCGCTCGCGTCGTCCTTGAGCTTCGGGTCCTTGTGGCCCGCGACGACGATCTCGGGCTTGAGTGCCTGCATCTCGTCGAGCGTCTTCAACCAGCCCTTGCGCGACTCCGCGTTGGTCTCGGCCGTCCACACGAACGTGCCCTGGTAGGTGTTGTCGCCCGTGATGAGCGCCTTGATCGACGGGATCCAAACATACGATCCCGACTCCGCGTCGCCCTGAACAGGCCCGTGGATCTCGAGCGTCTGCCCCTCGAGCGTGATCGTGTTGCCCGTGAGCGCCGACGGGATGACGGGCTTGGCCGTCAGGTTGTCGCCGAACATGCCGCCCCACTGCTTGACCTTGGCGGCCCAGGTCTTCTTGATATCGGCGACCGTCGCCGGCTGCGCGACGATCTTGGCCTTCGGGAACGCCTGTTTGAGGACGACGAGGCCGAAGTAGTGGTCCGGGTGCCAGTGCGTCACGTAGACCGTCGTCAGGGTCTTCTTCGAATCGAGGATCGCGGCCACGAGGCGGTGACCGTCGGCGAGCGTGAGCTGCCCGTCGATGACGACGACGTCCTTCTCACCAGAGACCAGCGCGGAGTTCACGAGGAAGCCCTGCGGCGAGCCCGTAACAACCTGGACGGAGAGCTTCGATTCGGCGCGGGCCGAGGACGCCAGCGAGGCGACCGCGACGGCCGAGACGGCGAGCACTGAGAGTCGTGTCATGAGAGTCCCTTTCGATTTTTGGGCGAGGACGCCGCGGAACGCGGTGCCCCCACTTGATGCCGAGCGGGACGGAGGGTCACACGAAAACGCCCGTCAGGCGCGAGCGCCACGGCGCAGGCCGTCGCCGCCGGTCGCGGCCGCGTCTGCCGTGGGCGCGGCGTCGCCCTTCGCACCGTCGCGCTTCGTCTCGAGCTGCGCGAGCGCGCGCCCACAGATGGCGGACAGCGATTCATCGGCGCCGACGAGCAGTCGCGGAATTCCCGACAGATCCGGGTAGTGCGCGAGCGCCTCGACGAGCTTCCAACCGCTCAGCAGCGGCAGGCCGATCCCGATGATCAGCAGCGCGGGGACGTTTTCCTCGAGGACGGCCAGCGCCGCCTGGCTCGTCTCCGCCGTAAGCACCCTGTACCCCTGCGAACCGAGGAAATCACCCACGCCCCGTCGCACACCAACGTCGTCATGAACGATGAGGAGGGAGCCGCGCATTTGCGGAACGTAGTCCGGAGGTTCCCCGGAAGGCAAGTTTTGCCAAGGCTGGGAGCTCTCGGGACAGGCACCGCGTGCCCGCCGGCCAACCGCGATCTTGCTTGATGATCTCGCTTGACCTAGTGACATAGTTAACTATATCACTGTCGTCGTGTTCCTTCCCATCGACGCCACCTCCGGCCTGCCCGTCTACCGGCAAATCATGGAGCAGGTGCAGCGGATGATCGTCGCGGGCCGTCTGCCCGCGGGCGACAAGCTGCCGTCGGTGCGGGATCTGGCAGTGACGCTGGGGCTCAATCCGCTCACGGTGGGCAAAGCGTATGGCGAGCTGGAACGCGGGGGCTTCATCGAGATGCGGCGCGGGCTCGGCATGTTCGTGCTCCCCGGCCGCGAGGGCCCGCGCGGCGTTCGCAAGGACGCGCCCGCCGGCGTGGCCGCGGCGGCACGACGCCTGGTCCTCGAAGCAGCGCAAGCGGGCTTGTCGCTCGCGCAGACGGAGCGGGCGGTCGGTAGCGAATGGCGCGAGGTCGGCCCCAAGGCCGCCCCGCACGAAAGGAAGCAGTCATGAGCAGCGCAGCGGTCACGTTCTCCCTGGTCAACCGCCGGTTCGGCGACACCCAGGCCCTCAAGGATTTCAGCCTCGCGATCCCGCAAGGGAGCGTGCTCGGGTTGCTCGGGCGCAACGGCGCGGGAAAGTCGACGGCCTTGCGATGCATGGTCGGCCTCGACCGGCCCGACAGCGGGCAGGTGCGGGCGCTCGGACAGGATCCGCTCAGACTCGACGTCGAAGGCCGACGACGGCTCGGCTACATGGCCGAGACCGGAGTGCCCTTCCTGGGCGCCAAGGTCTCGTCGTTGATTCGCCTGTGCGCGCCGCTGTACCCCACCTGGGATTTCGAGCTGCAAGACCGGATGCTCGCGCGCTTCGGGATCGATCCGGCGCGGCGCATGAGCCACTTGTCGCTCGGCCAGCAGCGCGCCGTGGGCTTGATGCTCGCGATCTGTCCCAAACCCGAGCTGCTCGTCCTCGACGAGCCTGCCGCGAACC
>JBBQJG010000336.1:0-5936 GCA_038325725.1 Polyangia bacterium
AGGGCTCGGCTCTCCCGTCTCGGAGCGCCAGAGCGAGCGCAGCGAGCTCCAGCCCTGATGAGTCGGAGCGAGCGCAGCGAGCTCCAGCCCTGATGAGTCGGAGCGAGCGCAGCGAGCGCGTCCAGGCCATCGGGAGGGCCAGCTTCGCGGGCCCGGCTCCCCTTGCGAAGCGCTCCGGGGGGAGGGCCCGCGGGAGGGGCGAAGCCCCTTCCGCGAAGCGAGCGAAGCGAGCGACTGTGGGCGTGGAAAGAATCGAACTTTCAACAAACGGATTAAGAGTCCGCTGCTCTGCCAGTTGAGCTACACGCCCGGCGTATTCAGTTTTCAGGTCCTGCGATCGGGTCGGTGCGCTCGAGGTGAGTCGAACACCTAACCCTCGGCTTCGAAGGCCGATGCTCTATCCAGTTGAGCTACGAGCGCATGGATTCAAGGACGCGAGATATTGTTCAGGCACCCCCGGCCTGTCAAGGCTTCTCGGGGGTTTCGATTCTGGGGGCTTCGATCGAAGGGGCGCCGCCGGGAGGCGTTCGCGCGGGCGCCGCCTTGGCCTTCGGCTTCGGCTTGGGCAGGTAGACGGGGTGCAGCTCGCGGAAGATGCGCTCTTTCGCGAGGTACGGCTGGTTCTTCATGTCGATGCCCGCGACGCTCTGGAGCGCCGAGCGCAGCAGCACGAGGCGCGCGTGCGCCGCCGGCCCGCAGACGGGCGCGTTCGCGGGCGCGGGGTCGCGCTCGCACAGCGACACCGCCGTCTTCGCCGCCTCGTAGCCGGGGTCGGGATCGAAGCGGTCGGCGTAGGCGATCGCGCGGACGTGGTGCAGGCGATAGTCGTCGGGACGCGCCTTGAGCGAAGGGCCGATCGTCGCGAGCGCCCAGTCGGGGCGGTGGCCGTCGAGGTACAGGTTCGCGAGCTCGAGCGCCTTGTCGACGGCACCCGGCTGGCCCACGAGCACAGACTGAAGCTCGGCGACGCGATCCTGCAGCTCGGGGTCGAGCGCGAGCGCCGGCTTCACCGTGGCGTCGGGCCGCGGGATCAGCACGACCGCCGCGAGCAGCAGCAGGACCATCAGGTCGAGGATTCGCGTGACGCGCATGCGGGCCTCATTCGTACCGCAGCGCCTCGATCGGATCCAGGCGCGACGCGCGCAGCGCCGGATAAAACCCGAAGACGACGCCGACGATCGTCGAGAACCCGAACGAGAGGCCATAGCTCTGCGCGCCCAAAAGCGTCGGCCACCCCATCGCCGAGGCGAGCAGGCGCGACGAGACCGTGCCGAGCGCCATGCCGATGAGGCCGCCCGCCGCCGTGAGCACGATGGCCTCGAGCAGGAACTGCGCGAGAATGTCGCGGCCGCGCGCGCCGATCGCCATGCGGATGCCGATCTCGCGCGTTTGTTCGGTCACCGAGACCAGCATGATGTTCATGATGCCGATGCCGCCGACGATGAGCGACACCGCCGCGATGCTCGCGAGCAAGAGCGTCGTCGTGCGGGTCGTCTCTTCGGCGACCTTCGCGAACTCGGAGAGATCGCGCACGCTCGGGTCGTCGGGATCGCCCTCGTTCGTGTGGTGACGCTGACGCAGCACCGCGAGCACGTCGCGCGCCGCCGCGGCCGTCGTGTTGGCCGCCGTCGCCGCCATCAGGATGCGCGACACGGCGTTGGCCTGCGTGCCGCCGTTGTTGAACAGCTTGCGCCGCACCGTCGTGAACGGCATGAGGATGACGTCGTCCTGATCTTGACCCATTTGGTTTTGGCCTTTTTTGATGAGGACGCCGAGGACCTGGCAGGACAGCGAACGCACGCGCACGAACTCCCCGATGGGATCGTCGTCGCCGAACAGCTGGTCGGCGACCGTGCGGCCGAGGACGCAAACCTTCGCCGCCGACGAGATGTCCTGCGACGTGAAGAACTCGCCCGAGTCGACGCCCCAGTTGCGGATGTCGAGGTAGTCGGACGTCGTGCCCGTGATCGACGTGGCCCAGTTGGCGCCGCCGTAGACGATCTGTGCGTTCGTCGACACGAGCGGCGCCGCAAAGCGCACGTTGGACACGGCGCGGATGATCGCGTCGACGTCGTCGTCGGTGAGCGCCGCCGAGCCCGACGTGCCCGTGCCGCCGCGCACGCCGCCGACGTTCGAGGCGCCGCCCGTCGCAATGAGCATGTTCGTGCCCATCGCCGCGATCTGCTCGCTGACCTTCGCGGACGCGCCGCTGCCGATCGCGACCATCGTGATGAACGCGCCGACGCCGATGATGATGCCGAGCGCCGTCAGCAGCGCGCGCATGCGGTGCCGCGAGAAGCCGCGCACCGCTAAGATGAAAAGTGCCCACAGGCTCATGGTCGCGCCTCCGAACCGCGCCCCGAGGGCGTCTTCGTGGCGTCGGACTCGATGTGGCCGTCGCGAAAGACGATGACGCGCTTCGCGTAGGCGGCGATGTCGGGCTCGTGCGTGACCAGGACGATCGTGATGCCGCGTTCCGCGTTGAGCCGCGTGAGGATGCCCATGATCTCGTCGCTCGTCGTCGAGTCGAGGTTGCCCGTGGGTTCGTCCGCGAGCAGCAGCGGCGGCTCGCCCACGAGAGCGCGCGCGATGGCGACGCGCTGTTGCTGCCCGCCCGAGAGCTGATTGGGCAGGTGGTCGGCGCGGTCCTTGAGCCCGACGATGCCGAGCGCCGCCGCGGCGCGCGCGGCGCGCTCGCGGGCCGGCACGCCCGCGTACGTGAGCGGCAGCTCGACGTTGTCCTGCGCGCTCGTGCGGGCGAGCAAGTTGAAACCCTGAAAAACGAAGCCGATCTTGCCGTTGCGGATCGCCGCGCGCTCGTCGCGGTTCAGCGTCGAGACGTCGACGCCGTCGAGGTGGTACGTCCCCGTCGTCGGCCGATCGAGGCAGCCGACCATGTTCATGAACGTCGACTTGCCCGAGCCCGACGAGCCCATCACGGCGACGAACTCACCCTTTTCGACGGTGAGGCTCACGCCACGCAGCGCGCGCACGACGACGTCGCCCATGACGTAGTCCTTCGTGAGCGATGAGACCTCGATGAGCGCCATGCGCGTCTCCGCCTCAGTACATGCGCGGACCGCGGCCCCGCGCGGCGCCCGCGGCGCCCGACGGCGCGCCCGCCGCGCCGCCCGTCGCCTCGATGACGACCTCGTCGCCCTCTTGCAGCGCGCCCTGCAGGATCTCCGTGTACTCGTCGTCGGAGATGCCGGGACGAAAGCGGATCGCGACGACCTTCTGGCCCCGCGCCGTGTACGCCTTCGCCCAGCGCCCCGTCGTCGCGCCACGGCCGTCACCGGGCGGCTTCGTCGCGTCGCCGGACCCACGCGCCGGGCGCGCGCCTTGAGCTTGCGCCGGCGCGCCGCCGGTCCCACCGTCCGGCCCGCCCGCCAGCTTCTCGATGAGATCGGCCGTCGGGCGAAAGCGCAGCGCCGAGTTCGGCAACCGCAGGACGCCCTCGTGCCGCTGCGAGATCGCGCGCACCGATGCCGTCATGCCCGGCCGCAGCTTGCTGTCCGGATTCTCGACGCGCAGCACGGCGTCGTAGGTGACGACGTTCTGCGTGACCGTCGGCTGCGACCGAATCTGGAAGATCGTCCCGCGGAACGTCTCGCCCGGGTACGCGTCGACCGTGAAGGCGGCCTCCTGGCCCTCGTGCAGCTTGCCGACGTCGGCCTCGTCGATGGCCGCGTGGACCTCCATGCGTGACAGGTCCTGCGCGATCGTGAACAACACGGGCGCCTGCAGCGACGCCGCGACCGTCTGCCCGACGTCGACCGAGCGCTGCAACACGGTGCCGGCGATGGGCGCCTTGATCGTTGTGTGCTCGAGGTCGACGCGCGCGACGCCCACCGACGCGCGCGACTGACCCACCTGCGCCTCGGCGGCCGCTTGATCGGCAACCGCCTGGTCGAACTTCGACTTCGCCGCGTCGAGTTCGGCCGCGCCGATGACCTGCTTGTCGGCGAGCGACTTGGCGCGCTCGAGCTCGACCTTCGCCTGCCGGACGTTGACGACGGCGCGCACCTGCGCCGCCTCGGCCGACTTGAGCGCCGCCTCCGCCTGCGCGAAGTTCGCCTTGAACCGCGTCGGGTCGATCTGCGCGATGACCTGACCCTCGGTGACCTTGCTGTTGAAGTCAGCGCCGAGCTTCTGGATCGTCCCGGACACCTGCGAGCCGACTTGAACAGTCACGACGGCATTGAGCGCGCCCGTCGCCGTCACCGTGGCCTCGACCGCTCCGCGCTCGACGCGCGCCGTCCGGAAGGTCACGGGCGGGACGGAGCTCGCCCGCCGCCAGGCCCAGACACCGCCGCCCACCACGAGGAGGCCGACGACCAAAATCGCCCCTACCGAACGGCCGCCGCGCTTGCTGGATCCCGCCATGTCGCGGCCGGGAACATACCAGGACCAAAACAAATTTCATGACTTCGGCCCCTTAAGGCGGCGCGAGACGCGGTCATCGGGGCCAAAAACCCCGCACCGGGGCAAAACGCCACGGCCTGGCAGGTGACTTCGTTCGGAAACCGAAAGGAAACCGGCCTGAAACGCTGTGGCACCGCCCGTGCTTTAACGACGCTCACATCTCCGCGGTTGGGGCGGGACGGGACAGTTGAAGTCCACCTGTCCCCCAAAAAGCGATTCGCGATTCGAAGTTCGATCGAAGGAGGAGCCGGATGACCGTTCTCAAGATACTGGCCGACGGGTTCCACGAAGGCGGATGGGGTATGTGGCCCATCCTCTTCCTGCTGATGATCACCATCTCGATCCTGATCGAGCGCGCGGTTTATTTGCGCCGCGCCGTGATCGACAAGGAGAAGCTCGTGGCGCTCCTGCGCTCGCAGATCTCTGCCGGCAACATCCAGGGCGCCATCAAGGTGTGCTCGGGCAACTCGACGCCGCTCACGCGCATCGTCCAGGCGGGCCTCATGCGCGCCAATCGCTCAGATGAAGAGATCGAGTCGGCGATGGAAGAGGCAGGGTTGCGCGAGCTTCCGGCCCTCGAGAAGCGGACAGGCTATCTGGCAATGCTCGGCAACCTCGCGACGCTCGCCGGTTTGCTCGGGACCATCACGGGTCTCATCAAGTCGTTCGCCGGCGTCGCTGGCGTCGACCCGTCGCAGAAGGCGACGCTGCTGTCGAAGGGCATCTCGGAGGCCATGAACTGCACGGCCTTCGGTCTGTTCACCGGCATCTTGGGCCTCGCGGCCTTCGCGTACCTGAACGGCAAGACGCAGAACGCCCTCGATGACATCGCCGAGGTGAAGAAGAACGTGTCGAACCTGCTCTTCCAAGCCAAAGCCGCTCTTCGCGGCTGACCGCAAAAGCCGCCCTGCGCGGTCAAGCCGGTCGAAGCACACCCAACCTTTTCAACGATTCAAACAGACAGCGGACAAGGAGAACGACGATGTTCATCATGGAGCACTTTCAAGAGGGCGGCTGGGGCATGTGGCCGATCCTTCTTCTGGCCGTCATCACGATCTATATCTGTGTCGATCGCTTCAGCTACCTGTCGAAGTCGAAGGTCGACGTCGACAAGCTGATGTCGCTGCTCAAGTCGCAGATCGTCTCGGGCAACATCCAGGGCGCCGTGAACACCTGTCAGGCGAGCCCCGCTCCCGTCACGCGCATCATCGCGGCGGGCCTGCGCAAGGCCGGCGGCAGCGAGCACGACGTGCAGCAGGCGATGGACGAAGAGGCGCTCCGCGAGCTCCCGAAGCTCGAGAAGCGGACCGGCTACCTGGCGATGCTCGGCAACCTGGCGACGCTCGCCGGCTTGCTCGGGACCATCACGGGCCTCATCAAGTCGTTCGCCGGCGTCGCCGGTGTCGACCCCGCGATGAAGGCCACGATGCTCTCGAAGGGCATCTCGGAAGCCATGAACTGCACCGCGTTCGGTCTCGGCACGGGCATCCTGGGTCTTGCGACCTACGCCT
>JBBQJG010000337.1:0-5920 GCA_038325725.1 Polyangia bacterium
GGGGGACGTTGCTCTCCATGTCGGTGATCGCCGTCGTGCGCGCGCGGTCCAGCGCGCGTTGCACGCTCTCGATGTCCCCCAACAGCTCTTCGCTCGCCGCGTCGGGCGTCTCTTGTCGCCGCTTCTGTAGCTTCGCGAGCTCGGTGTAACCGGCGCGAAACACCTCACTGACCGGTGACGGCGGCGACGCCTCGCTGATGCGCCAAATCTCGTCCAGACGCCCCGTCTTCCAGAACGCGTCCTGGAACTTCGCCGAGCGTGACGTCGCGTTCGCCAAATACAGTGATTTCGAGCCGATGACGTACCAGGACGCGGCCGACATGAGGATCAAGAGCCCGAGCACGCCCTTGACGACGAGCGAAGCGCCCAGAATGAGCTGAAGAATGTCCAGTCGCGCTTCGCCGGCGCCGGCCTGTAAAATGAGCGGCTGCATGAGCAGGAAGCCTCCTTGGCGGGTTGGGGTCGCAGTTTGACACGGGTGTGGGCCGTTCCTACGTTCCTTTCTTCGATGAGCTCTTCGATGAACCTCCGCGCGGCTACCGTCGCCTTCGCCATCACGCTGGTCACGCTCGCCGGGGCATCGGCGGGCTGCGTCCAGATCAGCGGCGGTGCCGTCGAGGTGAGCTGGGAGGTTCAGGCGAATGGGCGCGCCATCATCGATTGCTCGTGTGCGAGCCCCAAGATTGCCACGGTGCGGATCGACCTCGTGGGGAGGGGCGGCACGATTCAAGGCGCCACACCGTGTGCCGGCCAAGCCCAGTGCGAGTTTTCCTGTCAGCGGAAGACCGGCGCGACGCCCTTCGACATCCCCGAGACGAAGGGGGGCGAGACCTACGGCATCAAGGTCGTCGCCGTCGGTGCCGATGGCATCGATCTTCCCAACAATTACGCACCGGACGCGGTGTACCGCACCGTCTCCCGTGGCCAACCGACCGAGGTGGAAGCGTTCTTGCTAGACGTCGGGTGCGACAACGAATGCGGTGGGATGAACAATTCAGGCGTCTGCGCGCGTCCGTGACGGACTCGATCAGGTTCCTGAGACTAAGGAGATTGAAGATGATGAGCGAAACGAAGACCAGCTGGACGCGCCGTTTTCGGCTTCGCGAGGGGTTGGTGGCGCTCGGGCTCCTCGGCGCGGCGATCGTCGTCCCCGGGTGTTTCGTCGAGACGTCGCACCCCTCCAACGTCTGCGGGGACAGCACGATCACGGTCGGTTGGTTCGTGACGGGGAACGGCAGCTCGCTTTCTTGCGCTCAAGCGGGCGCGACCGAAGTCGACATTCGCGTCGACACCGACCTGATGGTCCAGCAGTTCGACTGCAACGCCCACGTCGGCACGACGCCGACGTTCGCGGGCGGCGTCAATCACAACGTCTCCGTCGCGCTGCTCGACTCGGCCGGCAACCTCTTGTCGGTGACCCCGGAGCGATCTGTATTCGTTCCGTGCGATACGAACACGGATCTCGGGAACATCGAGCTTTCGCTCACGCAGTAGCGTGCCGGCCGATTCCGCGGGCCGGCTCATGCCGGCCCGGGCGGCATGAGCTAAGCTTCGCCCCCGATGCCCGATTTGCCCCGCCGTCGCTCCGGACCCCCGTCGTGGACGCAGTCGTTCGCGGGTCGCCTCACGCCCGCGATCAAGGCGCTCCTCGTCGCGAACGTCGTCGTGTATCTCGTCTTCCTGCTGGTTGTCGAGGTTCGGGCCCCCATGCTCGCGTATCTCGGCGTGTCCCCCGACCTGCGGCACATGCCATGGCAGCCGCTCACGGCGATGTTTCTGCACGTGCGGACCGGCGGACAGGGCCTGTTCGGGCTTTTGCTCGACCTGCTCTGCCTTTGGTCTTTGGGGACGTCCCTCGAGCGCAAGCTCGGGGCGCAGCGGTTCTTGACGGTATTTTTTGTCTCTGGTGTCGTCGCCAACGTCGCCGTCGCGTTGGCGCTCTCGCGCTTCGGCGCCCAGGACTTCTACGTCGGTCCTTCGAGCGCCATCCTCGCGCTCTTCGTCGCCTTCGCCCGCATCTACGGGCCCGTGCCGACCCAGGTCCTTCCGAACATGGCGGTCAAGGCGACCCACATGGCGCTCTTCTGGGTCGGCATCTCGCTGCTCCTCGATCTGGGGAACCGCGACTTTCCCGGCGTCGCCGGCACGCTCGTCGCCGTCGGGGCGGGCTGGCTGCTCGCCGCGCCGGGGGGCCTGCGACAGCTCCTCGACGGTCTGCGCAGTCGGCGGGCCCGACAGCGCTACAAGGTCCTCGACGGCGGAGCGGCCCGCCCGCGCAAGGACTGGAACTGAGGCGCGAACGGCGCCGCCGCCGCGCTCCTTTGCATTCGCGAGGTCGCGCGCTAAGTTAGGCCTCCTTTTCGAGACAACGAGCTGGGGGAGCTGAGTGGTCCGGGTGGACCCGTCGGCTGAGAGGCGCGGAGGCGCGCGACCCCTGAACCTGCTCCGGGTAATGCCGGCGAAGGGAAGCGAGACACCGCATGAGCAAGGCATCGATGAAGCTGCCGACCGTCACGGTCGATCCTGTAGAGGGGCTCGCGCCGCTCCAGGACCTCCCCGCGTCCGAGAAGGCCTACCTCGAGGACGGCGATCTCCGCGTGCCCGTCCGCCGCATCACCGTCGACGGCGGCAGCGAGCCGGCCCTGGACGTCTACGACACCTCGGGTCCGCAGGCCGCGGATCTGCACAAGGGTTTGCCGAAGCTGCGGCAGCCATGGATCGACCGGCGCATCGCGCGCGGCGACGTGAACTTCAGCCAGATGCACTACGCGCGTCTCGGCGAGATCACCGAAGAGATGCGCTTCGTCGCGCTGCGGGAGAACGTGGCGCCAGAGTTTGTCCGCGACGAGATCGCGCGCGGCCGCGCCATCATCCCGGCGAACATCAAGCACCCCGAGGCCGAGCCCATGATCATCGGGCGCAACTTCCTCGTGAAGATCAACGCGAACATCGGCAACTCGGCCGTGACGTCGTCGATCGGCGAAGAGGTCGACAAGCTGCGCTGGTCGACGCGCTGGGGCGCCGACACCGTGATGGACCTGTCGACGGGCGCCAACATCCACGAGACGCGCGAGTGGATCGTTCGCAACTCGCCGGTGCCGATTGGCACAGTCCCCATTTATCAAGCGCTCGAGAAGGTCAAAGGCAAGGCCGAGGACCTGACCATCGACATTTTCCTGCAGACGCTCGTCGAGCAGGCCGAGCAGGGCGTGGACTACTTCACGATCCACGCGGGCGTGCTGCTGCGCTACGTGCCGCTCACGGCGAAGCGCGTGACCGGCATCGTGTCGCGTGGCGGCTCGATCATGGCGAAGTGGTGCTTGTCGCACCACAAGGAGAACTTTCTCTACACGCACTTCGAAGAGATCTGCGCGTTGATGAAAAAATACGACGTTTCTTTCAGCCTGGGTGATGGGCTGCGGCCCGGGTGCCAGGCGGACGCGAACGACGCCGCGCAGTTCGGTGAGCTCGAGACGCTGGGCGAGCTGACGAAGATCGCCTGGAAGCACGACGTGCAGGTGATGATCGAAGGTCCGGGGCACGTGCCGCTGCACAAGATCCAAGAGAACATGACCAAGCAGCTCGAGCTCTGTCACGAGGCGCCCTTCTACACGCTGGGGCCGCTCGTGACGGACATCGCGCCCGGCTACGACCACATCACGTCGGCGATCGGCGCGGCCCTCATCGGGTGGCAGGGCACGGCGATGCTCTGTTACGTGACACCGAAAGAACACCTCGGCCTGCCGAACAAGAAGGACGTCAAGGATGGCGTCATCGCCTACAAGATCGCGGCGCACGCGGCCGATCTCGCGAAGGGGCACCCGGGCGCGCAGCGGCGCGACGACGCGCTCAGCAAGGCGCGCTTCGAGTTCCGCTGGCAGGACCAGTTCAACCTGTCTCTCGATCCTGATACGGCGCGCGAGTTCCACGACGAGACGCTCCCGGCGCCCGCGGCCAAGGGCGCGCACTTCTGCTCGATGTGCGGCCCGCACTTCTGCTCGATGAAGATCACGCAGGACGTGCGCGAGTACGCCGCGGCCCAGGGCCTCGCCGAGGACGAAGCGCTCGCGGCGGGCCTGCGCGACAAGGCGGCGGCGTTCCAAGAGGGTGGGCAAGCCCTCTACGTGCCCGACGCGCCGAATGGCGGAGAGTAACCGCGTGAAGCGCGCCCGCCCGTTTTTGTTGGCGCTGTTCGCGCTCGGCGCCGCGGGTTTCGTGGCCGGCTGCGCGGGTGAGGACGTGGGGCCGGCCGTGCCGATCGACCCCGCCGTGATGTACGCGCAGAACTGCGCGCGCTGCCACGGGCTCGACGGGCGCGGCGACGCCGAGATCCGCAAGACGATGCCGAACGTGCGCGACTTCCACGATCCGGAGTTCCAGGCGCGCGCCAAGACCGACGACATCGCGCGCACGATCATGGCGGGCAAGGGCCAGATGCCCGCGTTCGGCGCCGGGCTGAGCTTGCCGAAGATCCAGTCGCTCTCGGGCTACGTGCGGCGCCTCGGGCGCGGCCAGGTCGCCCGCCCGTAAGCGGCGCCACGGCAGGGCAAGGCGATGCCCGAAGTTGCGCGAAGCGCCTCCGGACGTGACACTTGCGGAGCATGAGAGCCTCGGCCGTCGTGTTGTTCGGGTGCCTGCTCGCCGCGGGGCCGGCGGCGGCGCGCGAGCACCACTCCGACGGCAAGCATCATCTCAAGAAGGCGGCGGAGCTCGCGGACGCGGGCAAGTGCGCGGCGGCCGTGAAGGAATACACGGCCGCGTACGAGAGCCTCCACGACCCGATCGTGCTGTTCAACCGCGCCGAGTGCTATCGCCGCCTCGGCGAGAACGCTAAGGCGGCCGAGGACTACCGCGGCTACCTCAAGGGATTCCCAGGGGCGCCGAACCGCGCGGAGCTCGAGGGGCGCATCGCCGCGCTCGAGCGACCCGCGCCGCCCCCGCCGCGTCCTGTGGCGGCGCGTCCGCCCGCGACGCCGCCACCAGCGCGTCCCGTGGGTGTCCAGCCGCTCGCGCCGCCGGCTCCCGCGCCGCGTCCCGTCGCCGTGGCGCCGGCGCCGGCGGCTCTACCCGCGGCGCCGCCCCCGGCTCCGATGCCGTTCCTGCCGCCGCCACCTGGGGCCGCGGGCGGCGACGCGAACGCGCTCGTCGAGGCGCCGCGCGCACCGGCGAAGGATTCGGCGCGCGACGAGGGCCACGACTCGCACTGGTTGCTGTGGACGACGCTCGCCGTCGTTGCCGTGGGCGGCGGCGTCGCGAGCTACGTCTTCCTGCGCCCCAAGGATCCGGGGCCGCCGCCGTCGATGTATGGGGACTTTCGGTTCTGATCATGCGACCTCCGCGAAACGCGCTCGGCTTCGCCTTCGCTTGCGCCTTGGCGCTCGCCCTCGGCGTCGGCGGGTGCGTGAAGCCGAACACCGTCCTGCTCGTCGAGGTCGAAGGGCCCGCCGACGTGCATCCGAATCAGCTGCGCGTGACGGTGACGGTCGGCTTGATCGAAACGCACGTCATCATGGTGCCCGCGGTGCCACTGGTCGACGGCCACCAGATCGAGTTCCCGACCAGCTTCACGGTCAGCATCGATCAGTCGCGCACGGCGCCCATCACCATTTCGATCGATGCGCTCGACAAGAGCTCCGAGGGCATCCAGGCGTCCATAGGCTATGCGGGGAACACGACGTCCCAGCACGTGGAGATCGGCGGGCAGACGACGATCACCGTGGTCCTCACGGAGGTCCCCACCGACCAGCCGGACGGCGGCGTGGACGGCGCGGTGGACGCCAGCGACACGGGCGGCAGCGGTGGCACGGCGGGCACGGGCGGCAGCGGCGGCGCGGGCGCGGGCGGCGCGGCGGGTCAAGACGGCGCGGCGGACGAAGCGGGCGACGCCGGGTTGAGCTTGGACGGCGCGGCCGACTGAGCC
>JBBQJG010000338.1:0-5898 GCA_038325725.1 Polyangia bacterium
GCCGCCAGTCGCTGCCGCGCCGACGCCCGCGACCCCGGTCAAGCCCAAGGAGTTCCCCGCGCTCACGCCGCCGTCTTTCTCGCACAAGTACCAGTTCGGTCTCTCCGTGCTCCCCGGCACCGGCTACCGCGCGATCTTCCCGTACCAAAAGAACAACCAGGCGGCGATCTTCTGCGGTCAGAAGGACGGCGCGACGGACAAGAGCATCTGCACGCAGCGCCTGCCCGTCTTCCTCGACGTGCAGCCCTCGTTCGGCTTCGCGAACCACTGGGACTTCCTCGTCGACCTGCGCTTCGGTCTCGAGAAGGACTTCACGCAGACGCGCGAGTTCGCCGTCGCCCCCGGCGTCCGCTACTGGGTCGACCCCGAGGAGGACGCCAAGTTCTTCGCGACGATCCAGATGGCTTACGACACGACGAAGCAGCTGGCCAACACGCAGGTCACGAACAACGACTTCGGGATCCGCAACTCGAACGGTTTCATGTTCGAGATCATGCGCAACTTCGGCGTCTACGCGCAGTTCGGCGAGACGATCGGGTTTCGCCGCTGGCTGCGCTTCGAGATCGACGCGGGCCTCGGCGTGCAGGCCCGCTTGCCTTGATTCGCCCACGCGGTCGCCTACGGTAGCAGACCCTGCAACGCGACGCCTCTGGGTACGCAAGCGGCGCGGGGACCACTCGCTCGCGAACGCGGCGAGAGACGTCGAGCTCAGAAGCGACCGACGAGCGCGAGACCAGGGCCAAGGGAAGAGGGGGCGATCGTGACCGACGGAGACCGCTCGGAGAGATGGAGCCACGGAATGGTGATTCCAGTCGTCGTGCCGACGATGGCGGCCACCGTGACATCCGTCGGAAAATGATGTCCTGAGATGACGCGCTCGACGGCGACGCTCCCAGCCACCACGAACGTGGCGAGCCAGGGCCAAACGCGCGAGCCGTGGCGGTGACCGATCGTGAAGGCGGCCGCCGACATGGCCGAGAAAGCCGTCGCGACGTGCCCAGCGTAAAAAGACAGATAGCCCTCGCCGGAGTTCACGAATTGCGGATCACCGGCGTAGGACAGGGGCCTCGGCCGGGCCACCGTGAAATTCACGATATTTTGTAGGGCCGTGTCGACCGCCAATGTCTCGGCGTAGACGACCAGGTCCTCGACGAAGGCGCGGTTGGCCCCGACGTCGATGACGTCCAAGATGGGGAGCGCGGCCATGACCCCGTAGACGGTGATGCTGGCGGTGAGGTCGGCCGCACGGCTGTGATTGCCGATGGCGTGGCGATCGAGGGCATTCACGCTCGCCGGGTCACAGGGACAACTCTTGCGTGCCAGCTGATCGCGCCAGAGCACACGTGCGAGACCCACGCTGCCCGCGGCGATCGACACGGGGATGTCTATCGCCAAATGGAGCCGATAGATCTCCGGCGGGGCCTTGGGCGCCGGTTCGGGCTCGAGCGTCATCGCCGCGGGCGGGGCGGCGACCATCAACAGTGCTGCGACGAGGGAAATCACGAGCACCAACACTGGGTTCTCTTTCGCTCGACACAAGGGCCAGGGGCGCTCCGGCCTGCTGCCGCACCACCGGCGCGTCGTTCTTGCGGCGCGCGTATGTCGTCTTACTCTGTCGCCATGATTCATCCCTTCGGCGCCTTTCGGCAGATCATCGCGCTCCTCGTGGCGGGACAGCTCGGGCTCGTCGCCACCGAGTCCACGGCGCGCGCGCAGAACGACGCGGAGCCGGGCAACTCGACGCCCGAGGGCAAGAAGGTCAACCAGAAGGGCGATCCCGTCGACAAGCTGACCCCCGTCAAGCCGCCCGTGCCGCCGACGCAAGAACAGCCCGCGTATCAGCTTTACTGGGAGATCGATGCGCCCCTCCTCGTGATCGCGACGGTGTTCGGGATTGGGCGCAACATTCGCGGTGGGCTCGCGCCCGCCTATTGCGCGCCCGCGCCCGGAACCGCCGTCGAGGCGTCTACGCGCTGCGATCCGCAGAATCTCAACCCGTTGGACAAGCCGTTCGCGGGCCGCTACCGCCCCTCGTGGGAACGTTGGTCGGACGTGGGCCTTTACGGCATCGAAGCGCTCAGCGCGGCGGGGGTCCTCGTCGACGACGGGATCAAGGGCGGGCTCAACGATCTGGTCGTCGTTGCCGAGTCCACGTTGCTCGCGAGTGCGGCGTCCGGGGCCTCGACCGCCATCACGGGGCGACCGCGACCGTATCTCTACGGGACCGAGGCCCCCCTGTCCGTCCGTCAGAGTGGGGACGGCGGCCTCTCGTATTTCAGCGGGCACACATCGACGAGCTTCGGCGCGGTGACCGCGGTCTTCGTGACGCTACACCGTCGCCATCCGGACGCCCGCTGGCCGTGGGTCGTGCTCGCGGGAGGCCTGACGGCCGCTGGCTTCGTGGGCGCTACGCGCATCCTCGCCGGCGACCATTTCCCGACGGATGTCATCGCCGGGGCCGCCGTCGGGGCCGGGATCGGCTTGCTCGTTCCGGCGATGCACGCTGCGCCCCGGAGCCCCACGCTGGTGCCGATGGCCGTGACGGCGGGCGGCGGCATCGCGCTCGTCGGGAATTTGCCCTGACACGTAGATTGTCGTTTTCCTCCACCGGATCGACTCGCGCGGACACGCTTCATGACCAATGCCGATCGGTTGAGTCGGAAAACGATAGAGTTCAATCACGGCGAAATGAATGGATGGGGCATCGACATTTCGACCGCAGACCCCATTTTTGTCGGCTCGTGAGGAAACGTGAAATGGATCAGCGGGGCTGGTCTTCGGGCAGGGCGCAGGCGTGCTCCTGCTTTGTCGCTGTCGCCGTCGCCAGCGTGGGGCTGATCGCCTGCGGGCACCGCGCGCCGCCCCCGCCGGGGGAACCGTTCGGCGCGGCCGCCACCCACAAGCCGCAGCCAGGCGCCCGTCCCGAAGAGAAGAACCACTTGCTCGAGGCGTCGTGGGACGAGGTCATCGTCAAGGTGCGCAAGGAGAACGGCAAAGAGGTGTCGGCCGCCGTCAAGCTGGTGGCCCCCAAGATGCGACTCCTCCACGCGGCCCCGCCGACCGACGCGGCGGCTGAGGCCGCGGCCAAGGCCAAACAGAAGGCACCCAAGGAAAGCGGCAACGAAAGTGCCGGAGAGCCCGACGAGGTCATCGATCTTTCCAAGGAGCTGCGCAAGGTCACGCCGCTGGACGTAGACCACATCGACATCCTCGACGGTCAGGTGGCGTTCATCGACACAAGCCGCGCCGAGCGGCCCGAGCTGTGGCTGCACGATCTGCAGCTTTCTGCCGAGAACATCACGACGCGGATGCATCTGGCTGACGGTAGACCGGCCCTGCTCACGGCTAGCGGGACCCTGGCGCGAAGCGGAAAGGTCTCGATCTTCATTACCGCCGAGCCCTTCGAGCAGGGCCTGACCTTCTCCGGGCGCGCCGCCATCGTGGGGCTGAAGACGGCCGAGCTCTACCGGTTCATCGAGCCGGCTACCAAGCTGCAAGCGCCCGAGGGCACAATCGACATCTTCGTCGAGTTCGAGTGCCGCAACGGAAGGCTCACGGGCGGGGTGAAACCCGTTCTCAAGAACGTCAAGATCCGGTCCAGCAGCAAGAATCCGTTCACGGTCATTGCGGCCTGGGCGGTGGACCTCGCCGTGACGATCTTCTCGGACAACATTCGGCAGAGAAACGCCGTGGCGACGGTGGTGCCCATCCAGGGCGATCTGACAAAGCCCGACGTCCAGCTTTGGCCCACTATCCTGGGGGTGCTCCGCAACGCCTTCGTCGAGGGCCTGACCTCCGGCTATGCGCACCTGCCTCCCCCAACGGCGGACGCGCCCCCGGCCCCGTCGCCATCAGAGCCGACCACGGCGGAGCCCACGCCATGAATCTCTTTCGTTCGTTCTTGCGACCATCCAACCGCGTGAGTTGTCGGCTGGCCGCGCTGGCCGCGGTGTTGGCCTGCGCAGGTGGCTGTTTCCACACGCACACGGCCCCGCCGCCCGCCAACGCTGTCCCCGCAACCAAGCCGGATCAAGAGCTGGCAGCCGAGACGGGCACCCCCGTGTCGAGCACGCCTAAAGGCCTCATGCACGACGGCGCGGAACGGAAGATCCAGGAGCGGCTGCGCGCCAAGGAACTCCTGACGAAGGAGCAGATCACCGGCGTGATCGATCCTGCGACGCGTGACGCCCTCCGCGCGTTCCAGAAGAGCGAGGGCTTGCCCACGACGGGGTTGCCCAGCTACGAAACCGTCGAGCACCTCGATCTGAAGCTGGATACGATCTATCGCTCGCGCGAGAACGCCGCCGACCGAGCGGCGACGCGCACCGCCTCACCGCCCTGATGGCGGGTCAGGTCGCGCCGCCGAGGCCGGCTTGCGCGCCGCCAGAGGCGGCTTCGTCGCGACCAGCTCGCCGTTCTTCCAGTGCACGTCGCCGACGACTCGCGGATCCGCGACGGTGCCGTCGAGACGCCCGTCGGCCGTGACCTGACCGCCCATCGACTCGACACGCGGGTTGAGCTCGGCCACCCACGCGACGTCGAGATCTCGGGCCACAACCTTGCCGTGGATGGGCAGCTTCTTGTCGACGATGGGCCTCTTGACCTGCGGGTACGACAGGTCGATCCGAGTGCTCGCGTCGATGACCACCGTGCCCCCGTGGGCGGCGCCGAAGTCCACCTCCACTCGCAAAGCCCGATCCTCGTAGGTGACACGCACGCGCGCGTGCCCGAGATCGACGGACTTGGCAGGTTTCGCCAGAGAGGCCTGCGGCGGAGGGGCATCCTTTAAAGCTTTCTTCGCGGCCTTGCCCGCGGCCGCCGTCGCCTCCGCCGGGCTCTTCGAACCCTGGACGGCGTCAGCCGTGGCCTTCCCGGCGTCGGCCGTCGCCTTGCCGGCGCCGGGCTTGAGCTCGAGGTCGAACAGCTGCATCGTGAGCGTCGCCTTGGGATCGTCGGCGCTGCCCTCGACGCGCAGCTTCAGGTTCAAGCGCCCGTCGGCGGGGGCGGGATGATCGGCCGCGCGAAGGAGCTCGCCGACGTCGAGGTGTTTGACGTCCAGCTTCACGTCGAGAGCAGCTCCCGGGTCCAGGAGCAAATCGGTCGGCAGCTGGAAGGCGCCGGTCGCCGTCATGAACGGAGATTGAACGTCCATGTCCGCCTTCAGCTGCTCGTCTTGCAGTGTCGCGTTCAGCTTCGCGTCGATCTTGGAGAAGTGCTGGTACCGGGCCTGCTGCAGATCCACTCGCGCAACGACCTTGGGCGCTGCCGACCGGCCCTCGGCCTTGACGTCGGCGTTCAGCACGCCGTCGAGCTGCAACGCGGGATCGACCAGGACCGTCGGGAGGCGGCCGAGGCGCAGCCCGGTCAAGGCCAGATGAGCGGCGAGGTCCTCGCCCCGGCGAGAGGCGTCGATCGCGAGCATCTGATCCGCGGACGTCAAACGGAAGCTCGAGAGCGACAGCTCTTTGTCGTCCGAGCGCAGGCGCGCGATGCCCTGTGAATTCCACACCTCCTCCGGGAACGTCAGGACGAGGCTCGAGAGGTCGAACACGTGTCGATCCTCGGACAGGCGGCCCGCCATGGTGAGGTCGACGCGTGCCGGCGCCGCAACCCCGAACGTCGCGCTCAGGTCTTGCTGCTGCAGCTTCAGCGAGAGCTCGATCCCGCGAACGTCTTTCGTTGCGGTGCTGAGCGAGGCGATGCTCAGCGCGAACGACGCATCCCCCGGCCGCGCCGACAGGTGCGCCGTCTGTCCCTCGACCGTCAGCCGCGAGAGGAGTGTTTCGCCGAAGCGCAAGGTCTCGAAGGCGCCCTGGGTCTCGCCCTCGAAGCCGGACAGACCGGTGCCTTGCCCCTTCTCGAACCCGAACGTCAGCTCACCGCGGCCCGCGAGCGCGG
>JBBQJG010000339.1:0-5868 GCA_038325725.1 Polyangia bacterium
CGCGCGGCACCGACTACGGCAGGGGTGGTCACGCCGCGGTCGCCACGGCGCATGAAGCGCTGACGGGCATCGTCCAGGTGGAGTCGCGGGGGGGCGGGGTTGGGGCCCCGGGGGTTGGGTTTCGGCTCCCCGCGCCCGTCGACGCTCCCGGCTGCGCGGGGCCCTCCCCCCCCCGAGGCCGCGCGCGCACAGGCGCAGCGGCGGCGCGCTGTAGACCCAGGCGAGCGCGAGCATGAGCACGACGTGCGGCGCGGCCGCCGACGGGAACGGGCCCGTCGCGAAGCGGGCCGCGACGCCGAGGCCGACGAGCGCGAGCGCGACGGCGGCGGCGAGCGCGACCCCGGGCGGCAGCACGCCGTCGGCGAGCACGCGGCTGCCGCCCGACCAACGGGTCGGCGTGCGGTTCGCGCGGTCAGCGACGAGATCGAAGTAGTCGTTCGCGTAGTGGGTCATGAGCTGGATCGCCGTGACGGCGAGCTGGCCCCACAGGTACCGGCGCCAATCGAGCCGCGCGCCCGCGTAGACGGCGAGCGCGGCGCCGAGGCCGTACAGCGCGAAGCCGCCGCCGAGAAAAATCGGCCGGCCGAGCTTCACGAAGGCGCCCACGCGCGCCAGCACCGAGGTCGTCACGGCGCGCACCATAGCGCGCTTGCACGCGCGCGCGGGCGACGCAACACACATCGGCTCGACACGAACGACATCTGTTGGACACGCGACCTTGCATTGACAGCGACGGAGACGGGACCTACCTTCGAACCCTCTTGACCCGCACCTACCCAGACTTGCGGACTGAGCCTGTTGTCTTCGGCATCGACGTGGGATCGACCACGGTCAAAGCCGTCGTCGTCGATCCGCTCACCAAAGAGATCCTCTGGTCGGACTACCAGCGGCATCAGACGAAGCAGGCGGAGAAGGTCCAGGAGCTGCTCGTCCAGATCGGACGCGACTTCCCCATGCTGCCCGCGGGCGGCGTGCGCACCTTCATCACGGGCTCGGGCTCGGGCCCGCTCGCGGGGCCCATCGGCTCGAAGTTCGTGCAAGAGGTCAACGCCGTCACGCTCGCCGTCGAGACGCTGCACCCCGACGTCGGGTCCGTCGTCGAGCTGCGCGGGCAAGACGCGAAGATCATCATCTTCAAGGAAGCCAAGGACGAAAACGGCAAGTCCACGGGCAAGACGGCCATCGCGTCGATGAACGACAAGTGCGCGTCGGGCACGGGCGCGACTATCGACAAGTGCTTCATGAAGGTCGGCATGCCGAACGAAGAGGCGGCGCGGCTGCACTTCGACGACAGCAAGCTCCACCACGTCGCCGCGAAGTGCGGCGTGTTCGCCGAGACGGACATCGTGAACCTCGTCAAGGCGTCGATCCCGTCGCCCGAGATCATGTGCTCGCTCGCCGACGCGATCGTCATGCAGAACCTGTCGGTGCTCACGCGTGGAAACACGCTGCGCCACAAGGTGCTGCTGCTGGGCGGCCCGAACGCCTATCTGCCTTTTCTCCAAGAGTGCTGGCGCAAGCGCATCCCGCAGACGTGGGCTGATCGCGGCTACGACTACCCGAAGGACGTGCCGCTCGAGGAGCTCATCCTCGTGCCCGACAACGCCCAGTACTACGCCGCGTTCGGCGCCGTCATCTACGGCCTCTACGAAGAGGCGTCGGTGGGGTTGTACAAGGGCCTCGACGGGCTCAACGAGTTCATCGCGGGCGGACGCAAGTCGAAGCTCGGCGACTCGGCTGGACCTGCTCTCGCGCGCACGAGCAACGAGCTCGAGGCCTTCCGCGAGCAATACCGCATCCCGAAGTTCGTGCCGACGGCGTTCGAGCCCGGCACGAAGATCCGCGCCGTCATCGGCATGGACGGCGGCTCGACGTCGTCGAAGGCCGTCCTCGTCGACGAGCAGAAGAACATCCTCAAGAAGGAATACCAGCTCTCGAAGGGCAACCCGATCCAGGACGTGAAGGAGATCCTCGCGCGCCTGCGCCAGTGGGTCACCGACCAGGGCTGCACGCTCGAGGTGCTGGGCTTCGGCGCGACGGGCTACGCCGCCGACGTGCTCGAAAAGACCGTGAAGTCCGACGTCAACATCGTCGAGACCGTCGCCCACATGATGTCGGCGACGACGTACTTCGGCGACATCGACGTCGTCTGCGACATCGGCGGGCAGGACATCAAGGTCCTGTTCATGCAGAACGGCGACATCAAAAACTTCCGCCTGTCGAACCAGTGCTCGGCGGGCAACGGCATGTTGCTGCAGGCGATGGCCGACCAGTTCGGCGTCAAGATCACCGATTACGCCGAGGTCGCCTTCGGCGCCGAGCTGTCGCCCAAGTTCAGCTACGGCTGCGCCGTCTTCCTCGACAGCGACCGCGTGAACTTTCAGAAAGAAGGCTACTCGCGCGAGGAGCTCTTGGCGGGCCTCGCGCAGGTGCTTCCCAAGAACGTCTGGCAGTACGTCGTGCAGATCCCGCGCATGGCGGCGCTCGGCACGAAGTACGTCCTGCAGGGCGGAACGCAATACAACCTCGCGGCCGTCAAGGCGCAGGTCGACTACATCAAAGAGCGCGTGCCCGGCGCAGAGGTCTACGTGCACCCGCACTGTGGCGAGGCCGGCGCGATCGGCGCCGCCTTCGAGACGTTGCGGGTCGTCAAGCGCCGCGGGTTCTCGACGTTCATCGGCATCGACTCGGCGATCGACATCACCTTCACGTCGAAGAACGACGAAGAGACCCGCTGTCACTTCTGCCCGAACCTCTGCGCGCGCACGTTCATCGACACCGAGACGCCCGCGGGCGACACGGCCCGCTACATCAGCGGCTTCTCGTGTGAAAAGGGCACCGTCGAGTCCGAGGACGCGATGCTCGCGCTGTCGGCGACGCGCAAGAAGCTCATGAAGCAGTATCCCAACCTCGTCGACAGCGAGGCGAAGATGCTGTTCCGGCACTTCTACGATCCGGCGCCCGTGCCCGCCGACGGCGCCAAGAAAATGGACGTCGAGGTCACCAAGACGCTCATGGGCGTGCGGCGCACGCAGGTCGAACGGACGTTCAACCGCTCTTCCGCTGAAGCGACCGAGCGCCGCCGCCGGATCCGCATCGGCATCCCCAAGGTCCTCAACGTGTGGTCGACGGCGCCGTTCTGGCGCACATACCTCGAGACGCTCGGCATCCAGAAGCAGCACGTCGTCTTCTCGGACGACACGAGCGAAGAGCTGTGGGCCGAGGGCGGGAAGTACGGGTCGATCGACCCGTGCTACCCGTCGAAGGTCGGGCAGGCGCACATCCACAACCTGCTCTTCCACCACCACACGGACGAGCGGAAGCTCAAGTACATCTTCTTCCCGACGCTGACGCACGTGCCGTCGTTCGTGAAGAAGGCGATGGACTACACGTCGTGCCCCATCGTCGCGGGCGCGCCCAACGTCCTCAAGGCGGCGTTCACGAAGGAAGTGAACTTCTTCGAGCAGCGTGGGATCACGTACCTCGATCCGGCGTGCTCGATGATCGAGCCGAATTTGCTGCGCAAGCAGCTCTTCGAGTGCTTCAAGGACCGCCTCGAGATCACCGAGGACGAGTCCGACTTCGCCTGCGACGAAGCGTGGAAGGCGATGCAGAAGCTCGACGTCGACATGGAGGCCAAGGGCCGCGCCGTCCTCGACGCCGTCGAGAAAGACGACCGCATCGCGATCGTCATGCTGGGCCGCCCTTACCATCTCGACCCGGGCCTCAACCACGCGATCCCGGAAGAGTTCCAGGTCATGGGGTATCCCGTGCTCTCGATCCGGTCGATCCCCAAGGATGAGACCTATCTTTCGCGCTACTTCGCCGACGATCTGAAGGCGGGTCGCATCACGACGCCGCTCGAGATCGGCGACGTCTGGCCCGAGAACTACTCGTCGAACTCGGCGCAGAAGGTGTGGGCGGCGAAGTTCGCGGCGCACCACCCGAACGTCGTCGTGCTCGATCTGTCTTCGTTCAAGTGCGGCCACGATGCGCCCACCTACGGCATCATCGACAGCATCATCTCGGCCGCGCAGACGCCGTATTCGGCGCTGCACGACATCGACGCCAACAAACCAGGCGGCTCGATCAAGATCCGCGTGAAGACCTACGCGCACAGCCTGGGCCTGCACAAAGAGCGGCTCGAGGATCTGTCGTCGAGTAAGAACGCGCTGCTGCATCAGATCGATCAGAAGCGTCTCGCGCTGCTGCGCCTCAAGGCCGAGCAGCTCGCGGCGCGGTCGCACAAGGACGGCGCGCTCGAGCAGCAGATTCAAGAGATCGTCGCGCGCGTGCAGGCCTACGAGACGGCGCGCGACAAGCCGTCGTCCACGGAGCGCGCAAACACGGCGCGCGAAGAGCTCAAGAGCACGGGGATCGTGTCGCTGGGGATCAAGCGCGAGGACGGCCGCATCGAGGCCTTGGGCGCCGGCGGCGCCACCGCCGCCAACTGAGGAGAGCATCATGGGAACGTCAAAGTCGGAACCCTTCAAGCTGCCGGTCCTCGGCGACCTCGGCGACACGCTCGACATCGACGCCGAGCTGCGCAAGCTCGACGAAGAGGCGGCGCAGGCCGCGGCCCCGCACGTCGACGCGCGCCACTGGGTCGACCAGATGATCGACCCGCAGTTCACGAAGAGCCAGCGCGAACGCACGACGCTGCTCGTGTCGGGCCTCACGGCGGCGCACGACTACCTGGTCAAGGCCGCGCTCACGGGGCTCGGCTACAACGTCGAGGTCATCGAGACGCCCAACAACGACGCCCTCCGCTACGGCAAGGAGTTCGGCAACCGCGGCCAGTGCAACCCGACCTACTTCACGGTCGGCAACCTCGTGAAGTTCCTCTCTGAGCGCGCGCAGCGCGATCAGCTCGCGCCGACCGAGATGGTCGACAAGTACGTCTTCCTCACGGCGGGCGCCTGCGGCCCCTGCCGCTTCGGCATGTACGCGACCGAGTACCGCAAGGCGCTGCGCGACGCCGGCTTCGACGGCTTTCGCGTCATGCTGTTCCAGCAAAAGGGCGGCCTGCAGCAGGCGACGGGCGAAGAGGCGGGGCTCGTCATGAACCCCTCGTTCTTTCTTGGCCTTCTAAAAGCGATCCTCGCGGGCGACGTCATCAACGGCATGGGCTATCGCCTGCGCCCGTTCGAGATCGAGTCGGGCGCCACCGATCGCGCCATCGAGAACACGAAGCGCTACGTCAACGACGCGCTCGTCGGCGGCGGCTCGGTGCTCGCGGCGCTGCTGCGCGGCCGCCGCGAGTTCGCGGCGGTCAAGCTCGACTGGACGCGCCCCGCGCCGCGCGTGTCGATCATCGGCGAGTTCTGGGCGATGACGACCGAGGGCGACGGAAATTATCAGCTACAGCGCTTCCTCGAAGCGGAGGGCGCCGAGTGCGACATCCAGTTCGTGACGAACTGGCTCCTGTTCATGCTGTGGGAGGGTCGCTACGACACGAAGCTGCGCGCCGAGCTGCGCGGGCTCGATGAGGCCCGCAAGAGCCTCAAGAACGTCAACATCGGCAAGAAGCTCATCGGCCTCTTCGTCGCCGACACGGCCATCCGCGCCGCGTTCCACACGTTCGGCGCGGCCATTGGCCATCGTGGCTACCACCTGCCGGACATGGACCACGTCGCCGAGACGGCGCACGCCTACTACAACAACAACGTCCGCGGCGGCGAGGGGCACATGGAGGTGGGCAAGTTCATCCTCAACGTGCTTCACAACAAGTCGCACATGACGCTGTCGGTGAAGCCGTTCGGGTGCATGCCGTCGTCGGGGATCTCCGATGGCGTGCAGAGCCTGATCACGGGCCTGTATCCGGCGAGCATCTTCTGCGCGATCGAAACGTCGGGCGACGGCAAGGTC
>JBBQJG010000340.1:0-5845 GCA_038325725.1 Polyangia bacterium
GCGGCAGCGGTGGCGCGACCTAGGCGATCTCCGACGCTGGCGCCGTCGGATGAAGCGCGCGAGCGCGCGTAGAGAACTGTAGCGTTCTGCCTCAAAACGGCGATACTGATGCGGTCTTTTTCCTGACCGTTTGATCGTCGGAGGAACCGGAAATGCAGGTCGTCTGCGGCAACTGCCAGCTCACGTTCGACGCGCCCGAGGGAACGACAGGGTTGGTCTGTCCGATCTGCCGCAACCCGCTTCAAGCTGAAGCTGTCGAAGCCGCCGGCGCCGGCGGCCGCGCGGCCCCGAAAAAGATGATCGAGTGGAGCGGCGGCGCGCTCACCGATCTCATCGCCCTGCTCTCCGCCCCCGCCTCCTCGGCGCGCGTCGAGGTCATCCCTCCCGGCACCGACGCGTTCATCGGCGAGGTGCACCTCGTCGCGGGCGGCGTGTCCGATTCGATCTACGAGGGCAACGCGACCGACGACGCCCTCGACCGCCTGCTCTTGATCACGGGCGCGCGCTTCCGCGTCGATCCGCGACTGCCGGATCCGAAGACCGGCGATCTCGGCAAGCCTGGCGCCGAATCCGGCACGCTCGACGGCCGCCCGCTCGCGCACCTCATGCGCTACTGCGAGGACTACGTCATCACCTGCGGCATCGAGGTGTGGCGCGGCAACGAGACGGCGCGCGTCGACTACCACCGCGGCGAGATCAAGGGCGTCACCGTCGGCGGCATCGACGCGCCCGAGCGCCTCGCCGAGGTCATGCAGTGGGCGTCCGGCAACTACCGCCTCATCGTCCCGCCGATTCAGCTGCCGGCCATCGCGCCGAAGCACGCGCCCGCACCCGCGCCCCTTTTGGTGGCCCCCGAGCCCGCGGGCCGCAGCGCGACGAAGACGATCTTCGGCCTCCCGCAGTCCGAGGTGGCCGCCGCGCGCGCCGCCGCCGAAGCGATCATGGCGGCGCAAGGCGTGGGCACGCCCGCGCCTCCAGACGTCGCGCCGCCGCCCCTCGCCGCGCCGGTCCCCGTCGAGGTGCCGGCGCCCGCGCCGATGCCGGTCGTCCCGATCACGCCGCCCGGCCTCGCGCCGTCGGCGATCCCCGCCCCGCTGGCCGCCGCGGCGCGCGCCAGCGCCTCGAAGACGATCTTCGGCATGTCGGCGCCCGTGATGCCCGAGTCCTACGCCGCGACGGCCGCCGTCTCTCCCGCGCCCGTGGCGGAGCCCGCGGCCGCCGCGCACGTCACCGAGGCGGACACCGGTCGCACCGATCGGCTCGTCAAAACGGGCGCGCGCAAGGTCGCCGTGCCCGCGCCCGAGATCGTCGTTCCCGCTGAAACGGCCGCGCCGGCTCCGGCGAAAGAGGTAGGACGCACGACCCACCACGGCTTCGAGACGCGCCCGACCGGGTCGCAGAAGAAGGTCGAAGAGAAATCGAACGACAAGTCAGGCGACAAATCGGCTGACAAGGCCGCGGCGCGCGCCGACAAGGCGCCCGCACGCGCCGCGAGCCCGTCCTCCTCGCAGCGTCCCGCCGCGATCTGGACCTACGTGGGCGTGGGCTTCACCTTCGGCCTCGTGCTCCTCGGCATCTACCAGCTCGTCGGACGCCTGGCGCACTAGCGCGAGCGTCGTCGAACCGCCAAAAGGATGTTCGCCGCCGTCGCAGACGCGTACCGCCGCACGAAGAAGCCACGCGACATCCTGTGGAACCGCTTCGTGGCGCGGCCCCTCGCCGCCGTGCTGCTCGTGCCGCTCGCGCGCACGAACGTCACGCCCAACCAGGTCACGTTCTCGACGCTGTTCGTGTTCGTCGCGGGCGCCGCCATGCTCGCGCTCTGCCCGACTTGGACGGCGCTCGTGGGCGGCGTCGCGATCCTCGAGCTGTCGTACATCCTCGATTGCGTCGACGGTCAGCTCGCCCGCTGGAAGGGGCAGTCGTCGCCCGTGGGCGCGCACCTCGACTTCCTCATGGACGAGATCAAGGCGTTCTTGCTCGTCGCCGCCGTCGCCATCCGATTGTGGCGCGGCTCGGGCGATCCCCGCTGGCTCGTCGAGGGCGTGCTCGGCCTCGCCGCCGTGGCGACGGCCATCAGCCTCACGACGTTCATCCGCCGCCCCGAATACGCCGCCGCGACAGGCGCCGCCGTGAGCCACGGCGCGGGAGACTACGGCGAAGGCTTCGACGCCAAGCCCGTCAAACCGTCGCGCTCACCCGTCGCGCTCGTGATGTCGTTCGCGAGCTTCCTCGCCCACTACCCCAGCTACATTGTCTTCGTGGCCATCGCGAATCGCATGGATCTCTTCTTCCACGTCTATTGCGCGCTCCACGTCGCGTACGCCGCGCGCGCCCTGCTCAGCGTCATGCGCAAGCTCGGGCGTGCCGCGCCCCGAACGGTCCCATGAGCGACAAAGCCATCATCGTCGCCGCGGGCCGCGGGCGGCGCCTCGGCCCCGAGACCAACGAGATCCCGAAGTGCATGGTGCGCGTGGCTGGCCGTCCCATCCTGCACCGCCAGGTCGACGCGCTCGTCGCCGCGGGCGCGCGCGAGCTCGTCATCGTGCGCGGCTACCTCGGCGACCGCATCGCGACGCCCGCCTCGGTGCAGCCCCGCTTCGTCGAGAACCCCGCGTGGGCCGAGAACAACATCCTCGCGTCGCTGATGTACGCCGAGGATGAATTCTCCGACGGCTTCCTGTTCTCGTATTCGGACATCGTCTTCGCGCACGAGCACGCGCGCCGCGTGGCCGACGAGACGAACGCGCCTCCCGACGCCGTCGCGCTCGTCATCGATCGTCGGTGGCGCGACGCCTACGTCGGCCGCGAGCAACACCCCGTGAGCGAAGCCGAGCTCGCGCGCGTCGAGGACACGGCCGAAGGACCGCGCGTGACCCGCGTCGGCAAGCGCCTCGTGACGGCCGAAGAGGCCGCCGGCGAGTTCATCGGCCTCGCGCGCTTCTCCGCCGCGAGCGCCGCCGCTCTCGGCGCCGTGTGGCACGAAGCGAAGGCGCGCGGGCTCGAGCTGCCCTTCGGCGCCGCGGCCACGCTGCGCAACGCCTACCTCAGCGACGCGCTCAACGCCCTCGTGGCGCGCGGCGTGCCGCTCGTGCCCGTGTTCATCGACGGCCGCTGGCGCGAGATCGATACCGAAGAAGATCTCTCTCGCGCGCAGGCGCTCGTCGACACCTGGGACTGACGTGCCGGGCCCCGATCCCGCGCACTGGCTGCACCGCTTCACGCCCGCCGAGTGGCTCGACGCCGCGACGACAGAGCTCGCGCACGCGCGCGCGGCGCTCGAGCGGCGCGCCGCACGCCCCGGCGTCACGCACGCGCGCCGCGCAGCCGGCATGGCCTGGAACGCCGTGCTCGCCGCCGCGCCCGACGACGCGACGACGGACGCGCTCGTCGCCCGCTTCGGCCGCAGCTACATGGAGCACGTCTCCGCGCTCGCGGCGGCGGACGACGTCCCCGCCGACGTGAGCGAGGCCGCGCGCCGCCTGCGCGACACGCCGCCCGCGCCGCCCCCTCTCATTACGCTCGGTAAGCCCGATCTCGGCGCTCTCGACGCCGCGACGCTCATCACCGCCCACGCTCGCGCGCGCACGCGCGACTGACCGACGCGTAATGAGCTACGTCAGCGAGAACGGATACGTGAGGACTTGGCTGCCACCGGACGACGGGTAGCGGATCCCGCCGACGATGCTCTTGATGCAGCCGTAGATGCCGCCCTTCTGAAGGATCGCCGGCGCCTCGACGCGCACGCCGCGCACGGTCCCCGTGCGCTGAATGCGGAACTTCACGGTGACCCGGCCGGGGACCCACGTCTCGTCATCAGGGCGCGCGCGCTGGATGCAGCGCAAGATGTCGTCCTCCTTGGCGCGGAAGCGCGCGTCGATGTCGTCCTGGCTGAGCTCGCGCGAGCTGTTGTCGTCCGACATGTCCAGGTGCACGACGTCCGGCCGCGAGAGATCATCGCCTTGCCCGACGATCTTCAAGTCCGCGGCCGACAGCTTCATGGGCTCGGGCTCGTCTGGCATGGCCGCCGTCGCGGTCCCGTTCGCGTCATCGCCGAGCCGCGCTTCCGTCCCATCGGCAGCGTTGACGTTGTGCGCGACCCGCATGGCCCCATGCGGCCGCCGCTTCTTCTTCTCTTTCGACTCCTTGGGGGGCGCCCCAGCGGCGGCGACCACGGAGGCGCGCGGGGCGGCGTCGCCGCGCTGCTTCCAATACGTGTAGCCCCCGAAACCGAGCGCAGCCACGATGAGGCCCACCAAAAACCCCTTCATAGGCCGTGGCGCCAGCCTACCTTGACCTTTTCGACGCACAAGCACTATGGTTGGCCGATTGAACGAACCGCGCGGACCCACCGAGCTCGCTCAGGGCCGTGGTTGTCGCGATCTCGATTCGAGATCGAGGTGGACGTTGGGCTCGGTCGTGGCGAAAACAAGGAGAAAACGGAACTCATGAAGAAGGCTGATCTGGTTGACGTGGTCACGCAGCAAAAGGGACTTCCCCGCCCGCAGGTCGAGGCCACGATCGACGCGCTCATCGAAGCCGTCGCTGATGGTCTCTCCAAAGGCGAGCGCATCGACCTCCGCGGCTTCGGTGCCTTCGCCGTTCGCGAGTCGGCGGCCCGTTCCGGCCGCAATCCCCAGACAGGCGAGACGATCCAGATCGCCGCGCGCAAGGTCCCGACGTTCAAGGCTGGAAAGGAGCTCCGAGATCGCGTGAATCGGCCCGCCTCGTAGTCTCCGGACTGGAGGGGAGCAGGTCTCAGGGAAATCGATGGGTACTCGTCTTTTTATCGGCAACCTTTCGTATAACGTCAACGAGCAGGAGCTCCGCGAGGCGTTCACCGGTGAAGGCATCGAGCTGCGCAGCGTTCGCGTCGCGCTCGATCGCGAAACCCAACGTCCGCGCGGCTTCGCTTTCGTCGAGACCGCGACCGACGAGGGCGCGAAGGCTTCCATCGAGAAGCTCTCGGGCCGGATGCTGCAAGGCCGCGCGATCGTCGTCGAGGAAGCTCAGGCCAAGCCCATGGGCCCGCGCCCCGTGGGCGGTGCCCCGGGCGGCTACGGCGGCGCCCCGCGACCTGGCGGTTTCAGCAGTGGTCCTGGTGGCCCTGGCGGTCCCCCGGGCGCCGGTGGCTTTGGTGGTCCGCCGCGGCCGGGTGGCTTCGGTGGCCCACGTCCGCCCGGTGCGGGCGGAGCTCCGCCGCGCGACTTCGGTCCTCCGCGTACGCCGGGCGGATTCCGCCCGGCGGGCCCGGGGGGTGGTCCGCCCCGAAGCCCTGGTGACGCCCCCCCTCGGCGCGAGCGTCCCGAAAAGAAGAAGTCCACCCGGCCCAAGCCCGAGGAGCAAGAGCGGGGCAACTGGCGCTGGAAGGGCAACGTCGACGAAGACTAGGTCGACGAAGACTAGGTCGACGGACCAGCGCGTTCAAAGGGGTCTCGGCCCCTTCGCGATGGCCCCGTTGGCATCAAGATGAACCGAGACGTCTTGCTGAATCCTGACGTCATCGAGCTCGACATCTTGGTGCCCTCCGAGTGCGAGGGCTGGCGGCTCGATCATTTCTTGAAGCGGCGGATCGGGCGGCTCTCACGCACGAAGATCCAGACCATCATCGAGACGCAGATCTCGTTTCCCGACGGGCGGCGCGTGCGGCCCGCGGCGGCGGTGCGAGCGGGCGACGTGCTGCTGCTGCGCCGGCCGGCGCCAAAAGAGCCGCCGTACCGGAACGGTCAAAGTTCCAGTCACGCGCATGGAATAATTTTTCTGCAGCTTGGCGATGGCATACGAAACATCGACCGAAAAGACGCCGTCAATCGGCCCGCAATAGTAACCAAGCCGAAGCAGGTCT
>JBBQJG010000341.1:0-5842 GCA_038325725.1 Polyangia bacterium
CGCCGCGCCTCCGCCTGCGCCCGCCGCGCTGCCGCCTGCGCCCGCCGCGCCGCCGCCCGCGCCCGCCGCACCGCCACCACAAATGTTCGCCGCGCCCCGCGAAGGCGTCATGTCGACGAACGCGCCGGTGCCGTCGGGGCAACGACCGTACGTGCCCGCGGCGTGAGTCATCCAGCTGTACGACTCGACGAGCGTGCCGGCCGGATCGAAGAGGCGGACCATGTCCGGCGCGCCGAGGCCGAACGTCGCGGACACGTAGGTGGCGTAAAAGGCGCCCGGCGCCAGCGTCGTCCCCGCGGGCACGACGACGAACGCGTGGCTGTCCGTGTCGTCCTTGAGCTTCCATCCCGAGATGTCGGCCGTGACGTTGCCGGTGTTGGTGAGCTCGACCCAGTCGCCCAGGGCGTCGCCGTTCGACTCGACCTCGTTGATGACGACGCGCGGGGCGCCCGTGCAAACGACAGTCGTCGACAGGGTGTCGCCGCAATCGCCGTCGCTCACCGAGAGCGTCACGGTGACGGCGCCAGCGGTCGTACAGGTCAGCGTCGGATTTTGGGCGGCGACCGCGCTCAGCGTCCCCGCCGTGGTCGTCCACTGATACGTGAGCGAGGAGGGAGCGCCGTCGGCGTCGTGTGCAAGGGCAGACAGTGCGATCGACGAACCGACGAGGACCTCACCCGGGTTTGCCGAGATGCCGTCGACGGCGGGGCAGATGTTCAGCGTGCCGCTGACGAGCACGCCGCCGACGCCAGACGTCTCGCGACAGGAGAGGTGGACGGTCACCGACGTCGTCGCGTGAGCCGTCACGCCGAACGGCGCTACGCCCGCGCAGTGGAGGCTCCCTTCGACGGAGGTCGCGTCGAGCGCGATCGAAAAGCCGGCTCCGATCGGCAGCGCGGGGATGATCCCCGAGATGATCGAGCTGCGGCTCGTGTCGAGCGAGCCGGTGCGCGAAAACCCAGAGGGACCGCTGATGGCGTACGAAACGCTGTTGAGCGTCGTGCCGGACGCGAGCGTGAGCGCCACGCCGATCGAGCCCACCTCCGACGAAGACGTCGTCTCAGTGGAACATCCAGCGGTCGCGGTGGCGCCCAATGCGGCGACAGAGACGACAAAGACGGCGCGGAACAGACGTGTACGCATGCACGAGGCGAGAGCAACTCGTGCGCCATCGCACCGCTCCACTCGTCGATGCTCAAAGCCGCGTGATCAAACGGCCGCGGTGATCGCGTCGCCGGAGCGGGTCTCCGATTTTCGGAAGGGCTCTCTGATTTCAGGAGACGCGCGCGGCGACTTCGTCGAGGCGCGCGAAGCGGGCGCCAGCGGCGCGCGCGGCGACGAGCGCCTCGTCGAGCGCGGCGAGCTTGTGCGCGAGCGGGCGGCGCAGGTCGGGCTGGCGCGCGACGAGCGCGGGCGGGATCTCGTCGGCCGCGGCGTCGGCGAGATCGATGCCGTGCAGCTCCAGGTTGAAAAATGGCGCGCGCAGCGCCGTGGCGACGAGGTGGCGGCGCAGCCACGCGGGCGCCGTCACGATCCCCGTGCCGATGACGGGCAGCCGCGCGATCGGCGTGACGGCCATCGGCAGCTCGACGATGTCGAGCTCGCCTCTTCGATACGGGTCGCCCACCGCGGGACGGTACGGCGCGCGCGGCGCCCCGAGCACGCGCGGCGTGTCGAGGATGCTGCCCGACGGCCGCCCCACGAGCCGCATGGCGCCCATGACGGCGGCCTTGGCGCCGTAGTACGCCAGCGACGGGAACGCCGACGAATCGTAGCGGTAGTGCCGCGCGCGCAGCATCTCGATCACCTCGCTCGAGATCGCGTAGCCGGGCGCGCGAAAACCGCACGGCGCCGCGCCCGCACACGCGCCGACCAGTCCATGTGCGCGGTCGATCTCACGCTCGATCTCCGCCGTCGGCAGCCGCACGAGATCGTAGGGGTGCGAGTACGTGTGACTCGCGAGCTCGTGCCCGTCGCGCGCGAGCTGCTCGAGGAGCCCACGGCCCACGGCGTCCTCTTCGAGATCGCGCGCGACGACGAAGAAGGTCGCGCGCACGCCGTGGCGCGCGAACAGCTCGGCGAAGCGCGGCAGACAGCGACGCAGGATCGCGTGGCGCCCATCGACGGGCGGCGCGCCCGGCAACGCGTGAATGCGCCAGTAACACTCGATGGGATCGAGGTCCACCGACACGGAGACGACGCGCCCTGACGCCTCATCTGACATAAGCTGCCTCCGTGATTACCACGCCCGACGCCGCGCCGATCAGCTACCGCGTCGCCATGCCGACGCCCCAGGACCATGAGTACGAGATCGAGATGGCGGTGCCCGCCCTCCCCGGCCGCCCGTTCGTCGAGCTGGTCTTCCCCGCTTGGGCGCCCGGCAGCTACCTCGTGCGCGACTTCGTCCGCCACGTGTACCGCCTGTCCGTCACCGACGCGCGCGGCCGCGCCCTGCCGCGCGAGCGCCTCGACAAGCAGCGCTGGCGCGTCGACTCGGGCGGCCGGCCCTTCCGCGTGCGCTACCGCGTCTTCGCCTTCGAGCAGAGCGTACGCACGTCGTTCCTCGACGACAGCCACGCCTACTGGAACGGCACGAGCCTCTTTTTCTTCATCGAAGGCGAGCAGGCACGGCCGTGCCGCGTCGTCATCGCGCCGCCCGCGGGCACGTCCTGGCACGTCGACACGGCGATGCGCCGCGTGCCCGGCGCCGCGCTCACCTATGCCGCCGCCGACTACGACGAGCTCGTCGATTCGCCCGTAGAAGTCGGCACGCACGTCCGCCGGCGGTTCAAGGTCGGCCGCTCGACGTTCGACCTCGCGCTGTACGGCCGCACGAACGCCGACGTCGACCGCCTCGTCGACGTGCTCCACCGCGTCTGCGCCGCGACGGGGAAGATATTCGGAGGCTTCCCGTTCGACCGCTACCTCTTCATCGTCCACGCGCTGCCCGTCGGCTCGGGCGGCCTCGAGCACTGCGCGTCGGTGACGATGGACATCACGGGCCTCTCGTTCGACGACGAAGGCGGCTACCACCGCTTTGCTGACTTGGCCGCGCACGAGCTCTTCCACGCGTGGAACGTCAAGCGCCTGCGCGACCGCGTGCTCGGCCCGTTCGACTACACGAAAGAAAGCTACACGCGCCTGCTGTGGCTGCACGAGGGCTTCACCGACTACCTCGCGAACATCATCATCCTGCGCGCGGGCGTCACGAAGGAGAAGCACGTCTGGAAGTGGATCGCCGAGGACTGGCCGAGGTACGCGAGCCGCCCCGGCCGCGGCGAGACGCCGCTCGACGAGCTGTCGTTCGAGGCGTGGATCAAGCTGTACAAGCCCGCCGAGAACCACGTGAACCGCTCCGTGAGTTACTACGAAAAGGGCCTGTGGGTCGGCATGGCGCTCGACCTGACGTTGCGCCTCGAAACGAAGGGCGCGCGCGGCCTGCCCGAGCTCTTCCGCACGCTGTGGGTCGATCTCAAGAAGAACGACTGGATCGTCACCGAGGCCGACGTGCGCGCCGCCGCGCGCAAGGTCGTGGGCGCGGACCGCAAGAATTCGAGCGCCGCGCGGATGATCGACGCGTTCTTCGATCGCTACGTTGGCGGCACCGACGAGCTGCCGCTGCCCGCGCTGTGGCGCAAGGCCGGCCTCGCCGTCCGCGAGCAGGCCGACTGGGAAGGCGAAGACGTCGACGCCGTGCGTGCCGCGCGCGCCCGCGCGTGGACGGGCATCGCGCTGCAGCCCGACCGCACAGCGATCCGCAACGTCATCCCCGGCTCGCCAGCGGCGCACGCCGGCCTCACCTTCGCCGATGACGTCGTCGCCGTCGACGGTGCGCGCGTCTCGAACGCGACCTTCGCCAAGCGCATCGGCGATCGCCACCCCGGCGACCGCGCGCGCCTCACCTACTTCCGCCGCGACGAGCTGCGCGAAGCGACCCTCACCCTCGCCGAGAGCCCCGACCGCAAGCTCGTCATCGCCCCCGACCCGAAGGCCCCCGCACGCGCGAAGGCGGTGCTGCGGGGGTGGCTCGGCGCGTAACCGCGTCGGATGCGAAACCTGAAGCTCTGATCAGTTAAACCTGAGAGAATGTGTGGCGTGAAGGCTTTCTCCGGCAGCTGGGCCTCGGGGTCCGTGCTGTGCTGTTTGGCTGCGGCGTGCAATCAGGGCGCGCCGGCTCCTGACAATTTGTCCGGCTACACGCACACGTTTGAGCATTCTCGTTTCAACCTCGGGAACCTGATTGCCGAGAAGGACGAATTCGGAATGCACAAACACGTCGGCACCGAAGGCACATTTGCGACATGGCTTGTTACGGGTGCCGCCAACGGAGTCCGCGACGTGCCGATCCCTGATCCGGTCATTGGCGTCTATCCTGGCGGTGCAGATGCACAAAATGCGGTGGTGAAATCCTATTTCGTGACGGCCGGCCTACCAGAAAAACAAATCGCGTCGATATCTGCTGACGGGACCGTCTATCTGCACGGCCCATATGTCTTGGAAGGTTCGTACACCCTGTTGCATCGTGGATGGGAGGGAGTTCCCATCGATGATTCGATAGCCTCTGCGTTCCTCGATGCAAAAGGACGCTCTGCTTCTGAGCAGGTCTATTGGCCAGAGATACCCGGCGAGATCCTGGCGCAAGCGCGAGCTTTCCAGAAGCTGTTAGCGGATCCGGCTCAAAAGGCCGCCTATGTGGCGAAGCTTCCGGCGAGCAGCAGAGTCGCGAACCTCGTCATTCACCATACTTCGTGGTTCTGGCAGGGCTCTTTCCAAGCTCAAGCCTGCTGTCGCGGAGCAAACACGGTCGACCCTTGCTTCGATATATCTGGTCACCTCGTTCGGCTTCCTGGCGACGATGGAAGCTCCGACGGCGGCGTGGTCGACGCAGACGCCGGATCAGAGATCGTTTGTCCGATCTCAGATTCCGGCCGCTTCTCCGAATTGCCGTCGGGGACGTGCGAGGGAGTGGGCTCTTGTGCGATCGAGCTCCAGAGTGTATGTCGTTTTCCGGGTGATTTTGTTCCTGTGTATCCCCCGGTGTTTGACTGCCAGTGTGTATTGAACCAATGGCAATGCGCTGTGACGGGTGGCGGGGGAATGGGACTCATCCCTTGCGGAGACGCTGGTGACGCTGGGGCATCAGCTTCGGCCGATCAATGAATGCGCGGGTCGACCCGCCGCCTGATTCAGCCGCGCAGCTTGTTCCAGTTGATGGTCCACACGCCGCCGCGCTGGATCCAGCGCAGCGGTTTGCGCTTGGTGACCGGCGTGCCGAGCACGAGGTGGTACAGGTGGTCGATGCGCCAGTAGAAGCCGCGCGTGTGATAGCTCTCGGGGCAGCGCAGGCGCGTGCAGTCGAGGTGGTGACAAAATTCGTGTAACAGCGTGTTGAGGAGCGCCCGTGGGCTCGACACCTGCGCGCGGATCGCCGTGCGCATCCAGACGCGGATCTTCTGCGTCGACGGCGTGTAGTCGCCAAACAGCTGGTACGTGCACACGCCGCTCGCGACCTTGTGCGGGCGCACGCCGAGCACGCTCACGGGCGGCTCGGGCACGGCGTAGAACGTCGACAGGCTGGTCAGCAGCGCGAGGCTGGCCGCCTCGACGACCTCGGCGTCGCCCAGCGCCATCGCGCGCGCGAGCAACTCACCGAGCTCGCGGACGGCCCCGGCCGGCGGCAGCGGCATCGTGACGACCGCGTCGCTGCGATCGTACTCGGCGCGCTTGCGCGCGGCGCGCGGCATCGGGTCGGTGATCACTCAAAATGCTCCCGCCCAACCCCACGTCGGGACGAAGGCGCCGTGCGCGGTCGTGGCGAGGCCCATGGAAAGCGAGGGGTTCG
>JBBQJG010000342.1:0-5835 GCA_038325725.1 Polyangia bacterium
TCTTCGCGAGGAGCCGGTCTCGTCGTCGGCGACGATGTTCTGACGGTAGTGCGCTCTGACCGTGGTCTTCGTCCGAAACAGCGTGCTCAGGTGCGTCCCGTCGAGGTAGGTGAGCGAGAGGATGACGCGGCTGAAGGCGCCGGTCCGGGTCCAGGTCGCCCAGCGCCCAGGCTGTCCATACCCCCGGGGCATCATCACCTCGAGGTCCGCTCCCACGGTCGTGTCGCGCCGCCAGCCAGCGCTGTTGAACGTCACCGCGCGCTCGGACAGGTAGAACCTGAAGACGTGGCCGCGCTCGATCGTGAGGCCGCGGTCGTCCGTGAGATCGGGGTCGGCCCATTTTCGATCGTCCATCCATCCCGTCAGCGCTTCGACGGGAGACAGCGCGATGGCGAGGACGCGGTTCTTTCGGTTGTGCAAGCTGCGCCGGAAGAAGCGCCCCACCTGAAGCAGGGGTTCCCCGACGACCGGGCCGGCCATGCCCGTGATGATGAGGTCGTTGACGGACGGATATTCCCTGTACTCGACGGCGTACTCCCAGATGAAATCGGACGCGACGTTCATCGCCCACGAAGCGGGCAGATCCAACCCGTTGGCGCGACCGATGAGGTAGTAAAAAGCGCCCGCGGTGAGGTGATTGCCCGCGTTCGTGTTCATGTCGTTCGTGTCGAGCTTGAGGACTTCGGTCGACAGCAGCTTCTTCTTCCAGCTCGGCCAGTCCCAATGGAGATCCCAGTCCTGCTTATTGAAGTCTTGATTGCTCCAGTACCAGATCGTCCCGCCCCCGAGCATGCTGAGGTCCATCAACAGCGCCCGACCCACGTGCCGCTCGATCGTGAACCGCTCGTCCTCCGAAGCCGCGGGCCACGCGCCGACGTCGACGGGGGGCGGGTGCAAGATCGACGATCGCGACGGCGGCGGGGGCGATGGCGATGGCGATGGCGATGGGACGACCTCGAGCGGCTGGACGAGCTCGGTCGCGGACGCGCCTGCGTCGGGTTCGGCCGCGGCGCGGGACGGCGTCGCGAGCAGCAAGGCGACCGTCGCGGTCAAGAGGGTGGCCGCACGCGGCTGAGTCATGGCGGCGGAGAATACGTCGTGACGGCGGCGAGCGTGCATGGTTCGCGCGCGATCCCTAGCTCGGCCGGCGGCGCCACACGCTCCTCGTGAGCCACAGCATCGCCGCGCTGAACGCGACGACGATGACGTGGTTCACGAGCGAGGCGATGTGCGCGCGGAACAGGATGTGGTCGCCGCTGAGCGAGCCGGAGCCGCCGGCGCCGTGCCAGGGGAAGACCTTCTTGAGCTCGGGCAGGTGCGTGCCGAAGTGGCGGTTGAGATCGCGCGGCGCATGGTCGATGACGTCGGGCAGGACGGCGCCGATGAGCGCGATGAGCACGAGCACGCGGTGGCGGCGTTGCAGCACGGACATCCCCGCGGCGACGACGACCGCCGTCGCGAGCGTGTCCCCGAGCGCGCGGAATGGGTATTCGTGCGGCAGGCCATCGAGGATGCCGTGTGACATGACGGCGAAGCCGAAGGCGAGCGTCGCGACGAGGGCGTCATGACGACGAGCCTCCGGATCGCGCGAGGGCTCCGCCGAGACGCGCGTGGCCGCCGTCTGCCCGATGGCGAGACCCGCGAGCGTGTGAAAAGCGATGTTCAAGAGCGCCGTTCGGAGAGAAGACTAAGGCCGCGCGCCGCCGAAGCCAGGTGGATCGCCTTTACGCACGCTCGAGGTGGAGGCGGTCTTTGCCGGCGGCCTTGGCCCGATACATCAGGGCGTCCGCCCGCTGAACGGCCTCGTCCAGGCCGCTGGGCGCCCGAGGGAACGAGAGGGCGCCCACGCTGACGGTGACGGGCCAACGGTTTTCGCGCATCGCCGCGCCGGCGAGCTCTCGGATCCGCTCGAGCGTCGTGCTCGCGGCGTCGGGACCGGCGTTGGACAGCAGCATGGCGAATTCGTCGCCCCCGAGCCGAGCGACGACGTCACTGGCGCGCGAGTGGCGCTTCAGGATTTCGCCCATCGTCTTGAGCGCCCGATCGCCCTCCTGGTGTCCGTGCTGGTCGTTGACGGCTTTGAAGTTGTCGAGATCCAGGTAGGCGAGAGTCAGGGGCACGTCCGAGCGGCGCGCGATCGCCATGATGAGCTCGGCCCGTTCGTAGAAGGCGCGGCTGTTGGGCAGCCCCGTCAGGGCATCGATCCGGCTCAGGTCGCGCTCGCGGGCCAACCGGCGGTGTAGCTCGACGATCAGGAGTCCCACGAACCCGAAGGCCACCGCCTGGACGCCAGCGTTGAAGATCCAGATGTACGAGCTGGAATAGTGCCCGCCCGCGAGAAAGTTGGCGGTCACCCAGGTTCCGCTGCTGAGAAGCGACAGCAACAGGACGAAGCTGCGCGGCAGGTGCCAGGCGCCAAAGGCGATGGGCAGAAAATAGAGCGGGTACGATCGGATCTCGTAGCCCGTCACGTAGTCGACGAAGCCGACGCAGCTCACGCAAACGAGGCATATGGCCAGCACGAGCGCTTTGGGCAGCGATTCCCCGAAAAGGCGCTCCCGCACACCCCTGCGAGGTCGCGGTGCTACCGCGCGTTCCCTGGTTTTGTCCAATCCTATTCCCCCGACGCTCCGTCGAGCGCGTCGGCACCATAGCCTCCCGGGGTGTACGAAGCCCATCCCCTTCCCGACAGCGTGAGCGACGACGCATTGATCGTGAACGTCAGCGGTGAGCCGTCGAGCACGCTCTTGACGAAATCGGACGTCGTCTGGAGTGCCGGGACCCTCACGCCGACCCTCTCCCGCCGGCGGCGGGAGAGGGAGGGAGGAGTGGAGATGAACGGGATCGAACCGTCGGCCCCCTCAATGCCATTGAGGTGCTCTCCCAGCTGAGCTACATCCCCATCGCCGACTTGCGTCGGCACGGCTTAACTAGCAGTCCCGGCCCCCGGGGTCAATCGCGACCGTGGATCATGGGGACAGGGGCGGAAAGAGGCTCTCGAAGGCGGGGCGGCCGCGCAGGCGGTCCCAGTCGTTCGCGAGGTAGAGCTCGCGCAAACGGTAGGGCTCGAGCTGGTGTGGCGCGGGGCGGAGGATCAGTGTCTCGAGCCAACCGAGGGCGACGTCGTCGTCGCCGAGGGCGGCGGCGCACAGCGCGAGGGGGAGCGCGTTGTCGAGGTCGCGGCGTTCGGCGTCGCCGACGCGCGCGAGAGAGAGGCGGGCGGCGTCGCGCGCTCCGGCGGCGGCCTGGGTCGCGCAGATGAGCAGGTGCAGCTCGGCCTCGGTGGCGGGGCGCCGGCCCACGGGCGCGCGCAGCGCCGATTCGAAGGCGTCGCGCGCGCGCGCGTACAGCGCGGCCGGCACGTGGCCCGTCGCCGCGCGCGCGAGCATCATCTTTTCGCGCAGCAGGTTGCCCTCCTCGAGCGGCGCGATCGACACGACGACCGACTCGAAGCGGCCGCGCGTCGGCACCGTGCTCGCGAGCATGAGCGAGCGCTGCCGCTCGCGCGCCGCCTTTTGCACGGCGAGGTCGAGGGCGGGCGCGGGGTGCACGCGCGCGGCGAACGCCCACTCGGCGGCGGCTTCATCGTAAGCGGCCGCGGCGTCGGCCCAGCGGCGCTCGCCGTCGAGCGCGGCGGCGCGCGCGAACGCGCGGCCAGGGACGGCGCGCTCGACGGGCGCGCCGAGACCGGGCGAGGCCGCGACGTGAACGATCGTCGTGCGGCCGGGCGGCAGGAGAACCGGCGGGCTCGCGAGCGCGGCGCCGCCGAACAGACAGAACACGAGGGCGGGCAGCGGCGCGCGCGGCACGGCGCTCACTGTAGCTTGAACGCGCGCGAACCGGCATAGTAGCGATCCTCATGAGAGTGCCGGTGACGACGACGCTGCGGCTTGCGCGGGGCGCGCTCGTCGCGTGGCCGCTGGGACTCTTCGCCTGCCACGCGGGGCTGAGCCGTGACGTCGGGGCGCCCGTCGCCGTCGTCGCGGCGCCGACCGCCGCGCCCATCGTCGAACGCGCGGAGCCGGGTCCGATCACGTCGCTCGCGGTTCGCGGGTCCGTGCTCGTCGCGGGCGGCGTGCGCGGCGTGCGTCGCTGGGACGTCGGCGGGAGTGACTACGAGACGCTCGGCGCCGACGAAGGCCTGCCGGGCCACGGCGTCACCGCGCTCGGGCTCGACGGCGCTCGTGACATCTGGGTCGCCACCGACGCGGGCGTGGGGCGCTTCTCGCCGTCAGCGGGTGGAAAAGAAACCGCGGCCGGGACGTGGAAGTACCACGCGCTCGGCGGGCTCGCGGGCGTCACGGCGCTCGCGCCGACGACGAACGGCCACGACGTCGCTGCGTGGGCCGGTGGCGCCGACGGGCTCTTTCGCAGCGATGGCACCAGCTGGACGCCCGTCGCCGGCGTGAGCGGCGTCGTCGTGACGTCGGTCGATCTCGACGCCGACGGCCATTCGGCGTGGGTCGGCACGCGCGCGCGCGGCCTTTTCCACGTCGACGGCGGCCAGGCGCGGCAGGTGCCCGTGGGTGAGGACGCGGCGGCGTTCGAGGACATCCTCGGCACGGCGCTCACGGCCGAGGGCACCCGCGTCGCGGCCGCGCGCGCGCGCGATGGCGCGCGCCTCGTGTTCCTCGAGGAGGGCGACCCGCAGTCGTTCCGCGCGCAGCCCGACGTGCGGTTCGTGCGCCTCGTCGACAGCGGCAAGGGCGCCGTGCTCGTCGCGGGCCCCGCGGGTGCCGAGCGCGCGTACGCGTTGCGGCTCCTGGACGTAGGCGAGGCGCCGCCGCCCGGCGGTCTGCGCTTCGTCTCGGTCAGAAGCGGGATGTCGAGCGCGCACGCCCACCACCGTTGGGTCGCCGTGCCGCTCGATCTCGCGCTGCCGGCCGACGAGATCACGGCCGTCGCGGGGGGCGAGGGCGCCGTCTTCGCGGCGACCGCGCGGCTCGGCGTCGCGCGCGCCGCCAAGGGCCGCGCCGACTATCTCATGGGCGCGACGCTCGTCGGCGACGCCGAGCGGCTCACCGTCGCGTGCGCGACGCCCAGCCGTTGCTTCGCCGTCACCGGCGGCCCGCGCGCCTGGCTCACCGACGGCGACGTCTATCGCGAGGTGGCCGTCGGCGAGGCCGACGACGCGACCGTGCTCGCCGTCGTCGCCGATCAAGCCGGCACGATCTACGCGCTGTCGTCCGAGCCGAAGTACACGGGCCTCGTCATCACGCGCCTCGCGCGCGCAGCCAAGGGCGGCGCCGCCGAGACGGCGAGCGGCGATCTGTGGAAGAGCTTCCACCGCGTGCCGCTCGTCATGCCGTTTCCCGGCGGGCCGGGGTTGTCCTTCGCGGCGATCTCGCCCGCGGGCGTTTTGTGGGTCGGCCTGCGCGCGCAAACGGACAGCGGCGACGACGTGAGCGCGGGCGCGCTCGAGCTCGATCTCGCGAGCCACCGCGCCGTTCAGCACCGCGCGACGAAGCAGGGCGAGCCGCGCACGCCCGAGATGTTGCCGCTGCCGTCGGCGCTCACCGACGTCATGTTCGAGCCGCCGGCGCTCTGGTTCTCGTCGCTGTCGGGCGTGAGCCGCTGGAACCAGGGCGAGCTGCGCACCTGGGGCGAGAACGAGGGAATTCGCAGCGAGCTCGTGCACGGCCTCGCGCGTGGCGCCGCGGACACGTTGTGGGCCGCGACGTCGGAGGGGCTCGCCCGCTACGACGGCGCCGCGTGGCGTTCCTTCGGCGGCGGCGGAGCGGCAGGCGAAGCGGCAGGCGAAGAATCGATCGTCGCCTGCCGCGCCATCGCGCGCGACGCAGGCGGTGACCTGTGGGTGGCGACGAGCAGGGGGCT
>JBBQJG010000343.1:0-5801 GCA_038325725.1 Polyangia bacterium
CTCGGCGGGCCGCGACGGGCGCACGGCGGACCTCGGCCTCGCCGCCGCGGGTCTCGCCGCCGACGCGCGCGGGCGCGTGCCCGTCAATGCCCACTACCAGACCGCCGTCCCCCACATCTACGCCGCGGGAGACGTCGTCGGCTTCCCCGGCCTCGCGTCGATCTCGATGGAGCAAGGGCGGCTCGCGATGTGCCACGCCTTCGACCTCGGCTACAAGACGCACCTGTCGCCCGTGCAGCCGCTCGGCGTCTACACGATCCCCGAGCTCGCCATGGCCGGCGAGACCGAAGAGAGCGCGCGCACGAAGGGCCTCTCATACGGCGTGGGGCGGGCGTTCTACCGCGACAACCCCCGCGCGCACCTCGCGGGCGACCGCGACGGGCTGCTCAAGCTCGTCTTCGCGCGCGCGGATCGCCGCCTGCTCGGCGCGCACATCGTCGGCGAGCGCGCGACGGAGCTGATTCACATCGCGACGACGTGCCTCGCGCTCGGCGGCACGCTCGACACGTTCATAGAAGGCGTCTTCAACTACCCGACGCTGTCCGAGCTGTACAAGTACGCCGCCTACGATGGGCTCGGCGCCGCGCGCGACAACCGTTGAGGCGCTGGTCGGGTCAGCGCTTCTGGCAGCGCGGGCAGAAGAACGTCGAGCGCGCGGCGTCGACGCGCCGGCGCACAGGGCCGCCGCAGGCGACGCACGGCTCGCCCTCGCGGCTGTAGACCTCGAGCGCGGCCGCGTTGTCGCCCGCGAAGCCGTCGGCGTCGACGTAGTCGCGCAGCGTGGTCCCGCGCCGCGCGATGCCGCCCTCGAGCGTCGCGCGGATCGCGGCGAGGAGCGCGGGCGCGCGGGCGCGCACGCGGTGCGCCGGCGTCGTCGGATGAATGCGGGCGCCGAACAGCGCCTCGCAGACGTAGATGTTGCCCAGGCCCGCGACGCGCGACTGGTCGAGGAGAAACGCCTTGATGGGCGCGCGCACACCGTCGAGCGCGCGTGCGAGGCCCGGGGCGTCGAGCTCGCTCAACGGATCGGGACCGAGCGTTGCGAGCGCGGGGAGCGTCGCGAGCGGATCGCCCGGCGCGACGAAGCCGAAGCGGCGCGCGTCGACGAAGCGCAGCTCTTCGCCGCGGTCGAGCGTGAAGACGACGTGGGTGTGCGGCGCGCGCGGCGCCGACGCGGCCTGGACGCGCAGGCGCCCCGTCATGCCGAGGTGGACGCAGACGCCACGCACGTCGTCGACGTCGATCGCGATGTATTTCCCGAGGCGCCGCACGTCGCGCACGCGCGCGCCGACGGCGACGGCGCGAAGCCCGCGCACGTCGACGGGACGCGCGAGGCGCAACCCGAAGCCGCTGCTCCAGACCTCCTTGATGCGCCGGCCGCTCAGCACGGGCCGAAGGCCGCGCACGATCGTCTCGACCTCGGGCAGCTCAGGCACGCGGCTTGTCCTCGTGCGCCTCGACGACGCGGTCCTCGAGGCGCGCCTGGGCGCGCTCCGCTGCGAGCGCGTCCGCGAGCCGCGCGAAGTCGGCGACGGAAAGTCTCTCGGCGCGCAAGGTCTCGTCGATGCCCGCGGCGGCGAGCGCCCGCGCCGCGCACGCCTCGCCGAAGCCGGGCTCGAGCGCGCGCCGCAACATTTTTCGGCGCGTCGAGAACGCCTGCTTGACGACCTCGTCGAACAGGTCCGCGTCGCGCGCGGGCGCGAGCGCCGTCGGCCGAATCGCGAGGCGCATCACCGAAGACGTCACCGTCGGTGGCGGGTGGAACGCCCCGGGCGGCACGTTGAACAAGAGGCGCGCCTCGGCGCGCTGCTGCACCGTCACCGACAGGCGACCATAGGTGCGCGAGCCCGGCGGCGCGACGACCCGCTGCGCGAGCTCCCGTTGCACCATGACGATGGCCCGCGAGATCGCCCCCGGCCCCGCCCGCACGATCGCGACGAGCAGCGCGCTCGAGATCTGGTAGGGCAGGTTGCCGACGACGACGAGCGGCCGCCCCGCGTCTCGGCTCGCCGCCGCGAAGTCGAACTCCGTCGCGTCAGCCGGCGTGATGACGACGCGCGGCTCGCCGCCCAGCTCGGCCTCGAGCACCTTGAGCATGTCGGCGTCGCGCTCGATGGCGAGCACGCGGCGCGGCGGCGGCTCGGCCGCGGCGAGCGCGCCCGTGAGGGTCCCGAGGCCCGACCCGATCTCGACCACCACGTCGTCCCCCGTGCACGCCGCCGCGGCGACGATGCGCGCGTGCACGGACTTGTCGTGCAGGAAGTTCTGCCCCCACGACTTCTTGGCGTAGAGCCCATGCCGCCCGAGCACCCGCCGCGGATCATCCATTTCGCCGACATCCTACCCGAGCGCAGCGCGGCTTCGCGGCGCGAGCGCCAGCGGTGCGGGACCTTGTCAAGGTCCCGCGGTCACAGCGGCAGTCCCGGATCGACGGCGAGGTCGAGCGGAGCGCGCACGCCACGCGCGAGCAGCTGGGTTCCCGCCGCCGCGATCATCGACGCGTTGTCGGTGCAGCGCTTCGGCGGCGGAATGTAGAGCCGAAAGCCGTCCTCGGCCGCCGCGGCCGCGAGCCCCGCGCGCAGGCCGCGGTTGGCGGCGACGCCACCGCACACGATGAGATCCTTGAGGCCCTGCAGCACGAGCGCGCGCCGCGACTTGCGCACGAGCACGGCGACGACGGCCGCCTGAAAGCTCGCGCAAAAGTCAGCCAGCTCCGCGCCCTCGGGCGCGGGACGAGGCGCGTCCGCGGGCGTCGGGCGCGCCGCGAGCAGCGTCGACACGGCCGTTTTCAGCCCTGAAAATGAGAAATCCAGATCGTCACGCGCAGGCAGCGCGCGCGGAAGCGCGTAGGCGCGCGCGTTTCCGGCCGTCGAGAGCTTGTCGACGACGACCCCGCCCGGATAGCCGAGGCCCAACATCTTGCCGACCTTGTCGAAGGCCTCGCCCGCGGCGTCGTCGCGCGTCGACCCGAGCAGGCAGGTCGCGCCCGGCGCGTCGACGCGGATGAGCGCCGTGTGCCCACCCGACACGAGCAGCGCGAGGTGCGGAAACGGCGGCGGCCCCGCCGACGCGAACGGCGTCGGATCGTCGAGGAACACCGCCGCGAGGTGCCCCGCGAGGTGATTGACGCCCACGAGAGGCTTGCCGAGCGCGTACGCGAGCGCCTTCGCCGTCTCGACGCCGACGAGCAGCGCGCCCACGAGCCCGGGCCCGCACGTCACGGCGATGCCGTCGAGATCCTCGAAGGTGATCCCCGCGTCGGCGATCGCGCGCCGGAGCACGGGCGCGATCGTCGCGACGTGCTGGCGCGAGGCGACCTCGGGGACGACGCCGCCGTACTCGGCGTGCACGAGGATCTGCGAAGCGACGACGTCGGAGCGCACGCGCCGCCCGTCTTCGACGACCGAGGCCGCCGTCTCGTCGCAAGACGTTTCGATTCCGAGCACGAGCATGTCGATCGCGGATCTACAGCGAATCGACGATCGCGCGCAAATCAGCCGCGTACTGACCGGTCGGCGCGAGCTCGAGATACTTCCTGTAGGCCGCCTTCGCGCCGTGCGCGTCGTCGTTCGCCTGCTTGACGCCGCCGATGATGACGTAGGCCTCGGCCTGGTTGGCGTCGAGCTCGAGCGCGCGCGTGGCCCAGCGCACCGCCTCATGTTGCTTCTTGCGATTGAAGAGTGCGTGCGCGAGCAGCACGCACGCCTCGGGCGAATCGGGGTTCGCGTCCTTGGCGGCGAGACACGCGAGCTCGGCGTCCTTGGCGCGCTTGTCGGCGAAGGCCGTGCGGCAGGCGACGAGCAGCTGCGCGAACTCTGCCGGCAACGCCCGCGCGACCTTGGGATCGGCCCCGCGCTCGTCGAGCGCGGGCGGGGCAGGCGGCGTCTCGCTCGCCGTCGGCTTGTGCGAAGACGCCCCGTGCGTGCGTCCGGCAGCCGGCGACGGCGGCGTGCTCGCGGTGGCGCCATCCACGCCGGCGTCGACCTCGGGAGCAGCGGCGGGCGCCGCCGCGATCGGTGCCGCGATCGGCGCGCGCGCGACGGCGGCGTCGACGACGACGGCCACGGGCGCATGGTGCCCCGTCAGCGTGAACGCGAGATAAGCGACCACGAGCGGCACCGCCGTGCCGAGGACCATGAGCAACAACTTGAAGCTCCGCGACGATCGCGGCGCCGCTTCCTCCTCGGGCACGTCGGGGTCGAGGATGATCTTGCGGACGATGACCGCCGGATCCGTCTTCGGCTCGCGCACGACGATCGCCGCGAGCTCCCCCGCGACGTCCAGCGGACGATCGGGGCCGAGGCCGAGGTCCGTGTCGCGACGCGCGCCGCCGCCCTGATCCGCGGTGGTCCGCGCGTCCATCGCCTCTGTCGGCGCGCGCGCTAAAATCTCGCCGGCGACCGAGCGCGGTTCGAGGGGCGCCGCCGCCGGCGCGGCCACCGCCGGCGCGGCCACAAATGCCGGCGCGGCCACAGATGCCGGCGCGGCCACAGAGGCCGGCGCGGCCACAGAGGCCGGCGCGACCGCTTCGAAGACAGGCGCGACGGCCTCGGAAAAAGCCGGCGCCGCCGCGGCGGGGACAATGATGCCCGGCTCCGGGCGCTGCGGAACGATGACCTGCGGGATGCCCTCGGCGACGCTCTTCGCGCCGCTCGTCTCGCCGGCCCGCACGTGCGGCGTGACGTCCGCGGGCATCGTCTGCGCGATCCGCGGTGGCGGCGCGGCCGCGGCCTCGAACCCAGGCTTCGTCGACAGCGGCGCCGATGACAACCCCAACCCGACCCCCAACCCCAACCCTTGCTGCGTCGTCTCGGGCCCCGCGGACCAAGACGCCTGCGGCGGTGGGGGCGAAACCGGAACCGGCGGCGGCAAGGGCATTCCCATGCGCGTCGTCTCGGGCGCCATGCGCGGGAGCGCCGGCGTGTGCGAAGCGCTGGCCGAAGGCGCGAGGCGCGGGAGCGTCGGCGCGTGCGAAGCGGTCGGCGAGACGAGCGGCACCGTCATCGCCGGCGGCAAGGGCATTCCCATGCGCGTCGTCTCGGGCGCATCGATGGGCCCCGAGATCGGCTCGGTGCTCGTCGCGAGGGGCGCGTCCGCGCCCTCGGCGATCAGTCGATCGGTGAAGCGCTCGTGGCGCTCGGCGGCCACGACGTCGCGTCCCCCTTCGTCGAGCGGCTCGACGGGCGCCGTCACGCGGCTGTGTACGCCCGCGGCCTCGGTCGACGGACCAAACAGGTCGCGTCGTTCGCGCGTGGCGCCGCCGCGGAACGGGCCCAGGGCGTCGGCGATCCATCCCTCCATGTCGGCGCCCGGCGTGAGCCCGGGCTCGGGCCGCGTGCGCGCGTCGCGAATGATCTGCTCGCGGAACAGCTTGCCGATGACGGCGAGCGCGTCGAGATCTGGGAAGCCGCAGTCGTCGATCACGCGCATGAGCGTGCGCTGCCCGTCGAACAGCCTCAGAATGCTGTTCACCTCGTCGGGGATCTCCGCGAGCCTCTCGGCGAGGAGGTGATAGTCGACCTCGAAGATCGTGGTGTCGGCAGGCAGCTCGGCGAGCAGCCGCCGCCACTCGTCGAGCCGGCGCAGCGCCTCCATGAGCAACGCGCCGGGCTCCATGGCGACGGCGTCCTTGCGACGAATGATCTTCCACTCGATCTCGAAGGCGCCCTCGCTCCACGAGAAGAGACGACAGAGCGCATCGAGGCCCGACAGGCGCCCGATCTCGGCGTCGACGACGGCGCCGTCGCGACAGTAGATGTCGCCGCGCCCGACACCGGGCGCCACGAGGTGCGCGACGCCGG
>JBBQJG010000344.1:0-5727 GCA_038325725.1 Polyangia bacterium
CGCGGCCGGCTCCGACGGCGGCGCGGCCGGCTCCGACGGCGGCGCGGCCGGCAGCACGGGCACGATGGCCGAGCACCTCGGCCTCCTCAACGCAGACACGACGGGCGGCGTGGCCATCACGCGCGCGGCGCCGGTCGCATACGACACCTGCAAGCAGTAGCTCGCAACAACGACACCCGCAGAAAGAAAGGCGCGATCAGCTCACCGATCGCGCCTTTCTATTTTTTTCCTAAGCCACGTTTTTGGCAACGCCTGCACGCTCGACCAGGGAGACGTTCCTTGTACATCTCGGAGACTTCAGCTCGCAGAACGCACAAGGGACGTCGCTTCGTCGAGGTCACGCTTCTTCTCACGATGGGATGGTTGGCGTCCGCGCGAGGCGCGTGGGCGCAGAGCGCTCCGACACCGACCGCTGAGGCCGCGCCCCCCGTCGTCGAGGGACCGAACCTTCCCGCACCGCCACCGCCGCCGCCGCCGCCGGGCCCCTCGCCCGCCGAAGAGGCCCTCAAGGCCGAGCAGGCCGAGCTCAAGTCCGAGGTCGAGACGATGGAGGCGATCCTGAGCGCCGAGCGCGAGCAGCGCGCCGAAGAGGTCGTCGGACTGCGCGACAAGCTCGAGAAGGCTGAAACGATCCTCAAGAGGCCTCCCGTCTCTACGAGCAAAGGCGGCGTCGGCATCACGGGCTTCATTCAGGGTGATGGGGCGCTCTGGCGTCAATCCTCGGAAGATCAATTGAACCCCAGCACGGGCGCGCCGCTCAACGAGCAGCGCTTCTCCGTGCGCCGCGCGCGCCTTCGCACGACGTTGGACAAGACCTACTACGGCGGCGCGCTCGAATTCGACGGCAACACGACGAACGGCTCGCAGGCGCGCATCGTGGGCGCCGAGGCCTCGATCAAGCTCCCCGGCGAAGAGGGCGCGCCCGTCCCGCTCCTCATGGCGACCATCGGCCTCTTTAAGATTCCGTTCGGGTACGAGGTGCTCCAGAGCGATCGCGATCGCCTGTTCCTCGAGCGCTCGACGGCCGAGCGCGGGCTGTTCCCCGGCGAATACGACGTCGGCGCGCGCCTGCAGGGCGGCTGGCTCTTCCTTCGTTACGCCGTCGCCGTTCAGAACGGCGATCCTCTCGGCGAAAAGGGCTTCCCGGGTCGCGACCCGAACGCCGCGAAGGACGTCGCGGGCCGGCTCGGCGTCGAAACGGCGATCACCGAAGCCTTCACCGTCTCGGCGGGCGTCTCGGGACTCAAGGGCACGGGCTTCCACCCCGGCGCCGCGGCGACGAAGCCGACCTTGCAGTGGAGCGACCGCAACGAGAACGGTCAGTTCGATCCCGGCGAGATCGCGACGACGTCGGGCAGCGGCGCCTCGCCGTCTTTGAACTTCAACCGCTTCGCGCTCGGCATGGACCTTCGGCTCGCGATGGCGATCCCCACGGTCGGCACCGCGACGATCTACGGCGAGCTCTACAAGGCGCAGAACCTCGACCGCGCGATCCTGCCCGCTGATCCCAAGAGCTCGACGATCGGTCGCAACTACCGCGAGCTCGGCGCCTACGTCGCGGGGACGCTCGACGTCACCGACCTGGGCTCGATCGGCGTTCGCTACGACTTCTACAACCCCGACCTCGACTCGACGGATCCGGCGATGCCGAAGATCCCGCACGATTTCTCGCTGGGCACCCTCGCCGTCGTCGGCGCGTTCGGCACGACGTCGGCGCGCTTGGTCCTCGAGTACGACCACAACAGGAACAACGCGGGTCGCGACGCCAACGGCAGCCCGACGTCGCTGAAGGACGACACCTTCATCGCGCGCGGACAGGTGGCGTTCTGATGTCCACGCGATCCGGTCTCGCGCTCGCTGTCGCTTTCGTGGGCCTGCTCGGCTGCGGTGGCGCGAGCCCCGCCTCGGGCGTGACGGCGTACTTGCGCACGTCGAACGGGCAGTACGTGCCCGGCGAGCTCTCCTCGACGTCTGACGCGCCGACGCCCACCGTCGACCTGGTGAAGAGCAACAACACCCACGTCTTCCCGGGCGCGCTCAACCGCACCGTCTCGGGCAGCGCGAACCCATCGGCGAGGGCTGTGCTCCTGGGCCTCGAGGGCGACAGCGGGCACTGGCTGATCCCCGTGGGCGGCGTCGTCGACATCAACGACGTCCCCGGCGACTTCCTTTTCACGACGTCCCTCTCGTTCTCGCCGGATTTGCCGCCGGGCGATCGCAAGCTGTTCGTCCGCGCCGTCGACAAGGACGGCGTCGTCGGCCCCGCGCAGATCCTCGCCCTCAAGGTCGATTCGTCGCTGCCGCGGGGCGTCCTCATCGTCGATCTCGAATGGGACACGCAGGCCGATCTCGACCTGCACGTTCACATCACGCCGCCCAACGTCGGCGAGATGCTGCCCAACGGCACACCAGTGAAGGCCTACGACGTCACTGAGAAAGCGCCGACGGCGCTGCCGCCCGGTAGCCACACGCAAGCCGAATACGACGCGGCCGGAAAGCTGCTGCTCGATTCGAACGCGCGCTGCACGATCGATGGCCAGCACTTCGAGCGCCTCTTGTTCGATCCGATGGCCGTGCCCCCGACGGGCACCTACGACGTTCGCATCGACACCTTCTCGCTGTGCGGCGAGTCGACGGCGCGCTGGCACGTCCAGGCCTACACGAACACGACGGGGACGCCCACGCCCATTGTCGCCGGCAATGGTCTGCCCCTCGAGGCATACGGCCAATCGGTCGACCGCGACACCGTCGGCGACCACGGTCCGGTGTCTGGCGTCTGGGCTCTGTCCTTCCAATGGCCCCTGCCGTGATTCACACGAAGCCGGTGAATGAAGCCATGAACCCAAACCACGCGGCACGACGCCGCCCCTGTAAAGGCCGAACATGAATTCCGCAAGCGTCCTCATGCAAAAGCTGGTGTTCGTCGCCCAGCTGGCGAGCTCAGCCGTCCTCTACGTCCTCCTCGCGCTGTCGGTCATCTCGATCGGCGTCATCATCGAGCGCTGGTGGTACTTCCGCCGGCATCGCGACGACATCGACGCGCTCTCTGACGGCCTTCGCAAGATCCTCGGCAAGGGTGATCTCGACGGCGCGCGCAAGCTGCTCGCGGCGAGCCCGTCCGTCGAGGCCCAGATCATCGCCGAGGCGCTCGATTGGTGGGCCGAGGGCTACGACTCGGTCGAGCAAATCCTCGTCAAGGCGGCGCGCGTGCGTCGCAAGAAGTTCGAGGCCGGTTTGCTGTTCCTCGGCACGCTCGGCAACAACGCGCCGTTCATCGGCCTCTTCGGCACCGTGCTCGGCATCGTCACGGCCTTCCGCGAGCTCGGCACGGCCCAGATGGGCGCCATGGGCAACGTCATGGGCGGCATCGCCGAGGCGCTCATCTCGACGGCCGTCGGCATCCTCGTCGCACTTCCCGCCGTCGTCTTTTACAACGTGTTCCAGAAGAAGGGCGCCGACGTCGAAGAGCAGGCTGGCGCGCTCGGCAACGTCGTCCTCGCGTCGATGAAGAGCACCCAAGGCGGCTCGAATGGCACCCGCCACGGCAAGACGCGCGACGGCGAATCGTCCAGCAAGGCCGCGGGCGAGCGCGCCGAGACGGCTCGCCGTCCCGGGGCGGAGGCTTAAGTCATGGCCGGCACGATGTCTTCTGGGGGCGGCCGCTCGCGCACGATCGCGGCCATCAACGTCACGCCGCTCGTCGACGTCGTCCTCGTGCTCCTCGTGATCTTGATGGTCGCGTCGACGTACATCGTCGCGCAGACGCTCAAGGTCCAGCTGCCGCGCGCGAAGTCCACCGACGGCACGGCCGACAAGCCCGCCAAGGTCGAGCTGCTCAAGGACGGCAAGCTGCGCTGGAACGAGGCACCCATCCAGGAGTCCGAGCTGGCAGGAAAAATCGAGGCCGCCGTGGCCGCCGATCCCGAGATGAGCCTCGTCGTGAGCGCCGACAAAGAGGTCATGCACGGCAACGTCGTCCACGTCCTCGACCTCGCTAAGATCGCGGGCGTCGTCAAGTTCGCCATCAACGTTCAGCAAACCGAGTAGCTCGTGCGTTACGGGACCGTCATCGCCACCGTCGTCATCTCCGCCGCGTTGCACGTGGCGTTGGCGACGGGGCTCGTCGCTGTCGCGCAAAAACGCGACGTGCGCCGCCGAGCGATCTCGGTCGCCGTTCAGGACGCGAAGAAGAAGGAGCCGCCGAAGGCGAAGCCTCCCGCCCCGAAGCCGATCGCGAAGCCCGCCGCCCCGAAGCCGGCCGCGCCGACGCCCGCGCCGTCCGCCGCGCCCTCGCACGTCGCGCGCGCGGCGCCCGTCGCCATGAACCTCGCGATGGGCAACACGGGCGGTGGCGGTGGCCTCGACATCGGCCCCGGCATCGGCCTGCACGGCCGCGCCGACGCGCCGCCGCCCGCGGCCGCGCAGACCAAGGTCGCCTCCGCGATCTCCGAGTCCCGCACCAAGCGAGTGAAAGAAGCCGCCGACGCCGACCAGCCTTGCAACGAGGAGCCGACGAAGCCCGAGCCCACCTTCAAGACCGAGATCAACTACAGCGTGTATCCGCAGGCCCAGCAGGACGGCATCGAGGGCAAGCTCAAGCTGCGGTTCACGATCAGCGAGACGGGCGAGGTCAGCAAGGTCGACGTCCTCGCGGGCATCGATCCCGGCCTCGACGCCGCCGTCGTCGCCACCGCGAAGAACTGGCGCTTCAAGCCGGCCATGGCCTGTGGCAAGCCCGTCGCGGGCGGCACGTACGTGTTCGCGGCGCGGTTCGAGCTCGGCAATTGATCGCGACCGTTCGCATGAAACGCACCCTTCGCTCTTCGTTTGCATTTGCATTGTGGGTGACGCTCGCGATCTGCCCGGTCGCGCGCGCGGCCGAGACGCCTCCCGCGGAGGCGCCCGCCGATTCAGGCCCCGTCGTCACGAAGCCGCCCAAGCTCGTGAAGTTCGTCGAGGCCGTGTACCCGCAGGATCGCCACGACGCGGGCATCACGGCGTCCGTGCTGCTGTCGATCGAGATCGGCGACGACGGCAAGGTCGGCGAGGTCGAGATCGTGCAGGGCGCCGCCCCCGACTTCGACGCCGCCGCCGTCGCGGCCGCCAAACAGTTCGTGTTCGAGCCGGCGGAGATCGACCACCAGCCGGCGCCCGTGAAGATCACGTACAAGTACGACTTCACGATCGTCGAGAAGCTCGTCAAGGCGGGCCCGCAGATCAACTTCGACGGCGTCGTGCTCGAGCGCTTCAAGAAGCGACCCATGGCTCGCGTCGTCGTCACGATCAAGGATCTGGGTCATGGTGACGAAGCCGTGAAGGGCGTCACCGACGAGGACGGCCACTTCGCCTTCACCGACGTGCCGCCGGGCAAGCACAAGGTCGAGCTCGCCCATCCGAAGCTGGTCACCGTGACCACAGAAGAAGAGATCGTCGTCGGCAAGCGCCGCACGGTGAAGTACCTCGTCGAGGAGCGCGAAGAGGGCGTCGACGAAGAGGTCGTCGTGCGCGCGCCCCGCATCAAGAAGGAAGCCGTCGAGACGCGCATCCGCACGGAAGAAGCGCGCCGCGTCCCCGGCACGCAGGGCGACACTCTCAAAGTCGTGCAGAACCTCCCGGGCGTCGGCCGCTCGGCCTTCGGCTCGGGTCAGCTCATCGTGTGGGGCTCGGCGCCCAAGGAGACCGTCGTCAACGTCGACGGCGTCGAGATCCCGGCGCTGTACCACGTGG
>JBBQJG010000345.1:0-5684 GCA_038325725.1 Polyangia bacterium
GGTCGCGTCGTGGGTCTTGGCGCTCGTGACGTGCCAGGCGATGACGTCGGCGGCGGCGGCGAGCTGCGAGGGGAGGCGCCCGCGTCGGCCGGACCGGCGGTCGTGGTGAAACTCTGCCGCCTCGACGACGGCGGGCGGGAGCCCCCAAGCCCGGCACACGGCGCCTCCCACGCGCGTGTGATCGCCTTCGATGGCCTCGGTCAGGGCGCCGCTCGGGGCGGGGTCGTCGAACGCGCCCGCGGGGAGGATGCCCTCCTCGGCGGCGCGCTGGACGAGCACGAGCTCTCCGATGTCGTGCAAGAGGCCCACGAGGAAGTCGTGGCTCGACTCGACGTGCAGCGCGCGTCCGATGAGCCGAGCGGCGAGGGCGGCCGCGAGCGCGCGGCGCCGGAGCCTTTCTGCGTGGGCCTCGAAACCCGGGACGCGGCTCGCGATGCCGTTGGCGACGACCATGAGGAGGGCGTCTCGGGTCGACTCGAGCCCGAGCCGCATGACGGCGCCGCGGACGTCGCGCAAGTCGCTAACGTCGGCGTGTCCGCCGAAGAGGGTCGAGGTCGCGATCGACAGCAGCGGCCCCGCGAGGGCCGGCTCGGGCGCGAGGACGGCCTCGATGGCCGCGGCGTCCGCGGAGCGCCCTCCACACAGGCGCAGGACGCGCAGGGCGGCTTCGGGCAGCGAGCGGCGCAACGCCGCCTCGTCGCCGCACAAGACCTCCGTGAGGTGATGAACGCGAATCGGCGCCGTCTGCGCCACCGAGATCGACGCCGTCGCGCGTCCTCCCGACACGCGCCCGGACTCGTCTCGCGGAGGCATCTCAGAGGGACCTTCGACAGCGGGCGCGTGGAACCTTAGAGCGCCTCGTCGCCGCGCGGTGAAGCGCGGTGTTTGTGTGCCTACCGCGTGGGGCAGCGACCTCGAGACGAGCCCGGCATGAAGCGATTGGCGAGGCTATCCACAATGTCGATGTTCGTGGGAGCCGCTTCGCGTGCGTTGCGCGTCGCCTCGGAGGGTGTTCCGAGCGTCACTATTGCTTGACGCAAGTGCCAAGGTTTGTCTATATGCTGCGCCAGCGAGGATGACTCTCCTCTTTAGGCCACGTCACAACACACTCGCGCAGATCTCTCTGTTCCTCGCAGCTGCGGGCGGACTAGGAGGTCTCGGAGGCTTGCTGATCTACGTGCGGACGCCTTACGCGCGTGGCATGCAAGATCCCGTCGAGCAGCCCATTCAGTTCGACCACCGTCACCACACGCGTGACGAGGGCATCGACTGTCGGTACTGCCACAACACGGTCGACAAGTCTCCCAGCGCGAGTCTTCCGCCCACGCAGCTCTGCCTCAACTGCCACTCGCAGGTGTGGAACAAGAGCCCGCTGCTCGAGCCCGTGCGCAAGAGCTTCTTCGAGAACCGGCCCCTCAAGTGGAACCGCGTGTACCGCGTGCCGGATTTCGTGTTCTTCAACCACTCGATTCACGTCAACAAGGGCGTCGGGTGCGTGAGCTGCCACGGGCGCGTCGATCAGCAGGCCGCCGTCGAGAAGTCGACGACGCTCACGATGGGTTTCTGCCTCGACTGCCACCGGAAGCCCGAGAAGAACCTGCGCCCCCTCTCCGAGGTCACGAACATGGAGTGGGAGCCGCCCGCGACGGAGGCCGACGCGGTCGCCCTCGGCGACAAGCTGCGCGACGAGAACCACGTGCACACGCGCACGAGCTGCACGACGTGTCACCGATGAGCGCCGCCCAGAACATGCAGGACAAGCGAGACAAGCGATGAGCTGCGACGACAACAAGGAAGCACGCGGAGCCGACCGGGCGAAGCGCCTGTCGCTGCCAGTCGTTAAAGGCGAGACGCCGGCACCGAAAGCGTCTCGCTTTTGGCGGTCGATCGCCGAGAAGAACGACCCCACCGCGGCCAAGGCGATCGCGCTCGGCGCCATCAACGAGTTCGCCCCTGGCGTGGACGAGCTGCCCGAGGACAGCGTCTCGCGCCGCGGCTTCATGCAGCTCATGGGCGTCTCGACGGCGCTCGCGACGGTGGGCGCTGCTTGCGCCAAGCCGCACGACAAGATCGTTCCGTTCGTCCGCCGCCCCGAGGAGATGGTCCCGGGCAACCCGCTGCACTTCGCGACGTCGTTCTCGCTCGATGGTTACGCGAGCGGCCTCGTCGTCACGAGCCACGAGGGTCGTCCCACGAAGATCGAGGGCAACCCCGACCACGCCGACACGGGCGGGGCGACGACGTCCTTCGAGCAGGCGCTCATTCTGGGCCTGTACGACAACGATCGCCTCAAGGAGCTCCGCAGCGGCGGAGAGGGTATGGCGTGGCGCGGCTTCCTCTCGGCGACGAAGACGCGTGCCGAGGCGCTCGCGACGACGGGCGGCAAGGGCCTGCGTTTCCTCGTCGAGCCGTCGGCTTCGCCGCTGTTGGGCGAGCTGCGGCGCCGCATCCTCGCGCGCTTCCCCGCCGCGAAGTTCGTGAGCTATTCGTCGACGACGAGCGACGGCGCCGACGAGGGGCCGCGCCTCGCCTACGGCCAGCCGCTCGTCGCGCGTCAGCACCTCGACAAGGCCCAGGTCATCCTGTCCCTCGACGCCGATTTCCTCGGAGAGGGGCCGGACGTCAAGCGCCTGTCGCGCGAGTTCTCGTCGCGCCGCGAGCCGGGCGCCGACATGAACCGCCTCTACGTCGTCGAGCCCGCTCTCACGACCACGGGCGCGATGGCGGATCACCGCCTGCGCCTGCGCGGCAGCGAGGTCGCGAGCTTCGCGGCGTCGCTCACGGCCGAGCTGGCCGGTCGCTCGGGCCTGCAGGCGCTCGGACCGCTCGGCGGGTTGCCGAAGGGCGCCTCGGGCGATCCGAAGTGGATCAAGGCCGTCGCGAACGATCTCGAGCGCAACCGCGGACGCGCCGTCGTCATCGCGGGTCGTCGCCAGCCGGCCGCCGTCCACGCGCTCGCGGCCGCGCTGAACGCCTCGCTCGGCAACGTCGGCACGACCGTCTCCTACGTGCTCTCCGGCGTCGACGCGCCGTCGGGCCCGAAGGCGCTCGGTGGTCTCGCCGAGGACATCGCCGCGGGCACGGTCGACACGCTCGTCATCACGGCGTCGAACCCGGTCTACACGGCGCCCGTCGACTTCAAGCTCGCGGAGCTGCTCAAGCGCGTGCCGATGACCATCTATCACGGCCTGTACGCCGACGAGACGGCGGCCGCTTGCCACACGGTCATTCCGGCGGCGCACCCGCTCGAATCGTGGGGCGACGCACGCGCCGTCGACGGCACGGCGTCGATCGTCCAGCCGCTCATCGCACCGCTGTGGGGCGGCGTCACCGAGACCCAGATCCTCGCGGCGTTCCTCGGCGAAGGCGACGTCAGCGCGCACGAGCTCGTGCGGCGCTTCTGGCAGGGTCAGCGCTCCGGCGATCAAGCCACGGCCTTCGACGGCGCGTGGGAGAAATGGCTCGCCGACGGCGTCCTGCCCGGCACGGCGGCCGCCGCGGCGACCGTCCCCGAGCTGAACGTCCAGGCCCTCGCGGCCGCGGTCGGTCCGCTGTTGGGCGCGTCGACGGCGAAGGCTGACGGCCTCGAGCTCGGGTTCGTCGTCGAGAAGCTTCACGATGGACGCTACGCGAACAACGCCTGGCTCCAGGAGCTGCCCCACTCGATCACCAAGGTGACCTGGGACAACCCCGTCATGATGTCGGAGGCGACGGCCAAGGCCCAGGGCCTCGAGACCGGTGACCTGGTCGCGCTCCAGCTCCGCGAGCGCTCGGTCGAGGGTCCCGTGCTCATCGTGCCGGGCCACGTCGACGACGCGGTCACCGTTGCGCTCGGCTACGGCCGCGCGACCGACGCCGAATCGGTGGGGAAGGGTGTCGGCTTCAACGTCGGCGCGCTTCGCACGAGCGATGCGTTCTGGTTCGATCGCGGGCTCAAGCTCTCGCGCGCCGGCGACTCGCACAAGTTAGCCATCACGCAAGAGCAGTGGACGATGGCGCCCGACGGCCGTACGACGCCGCCGCCCGCCGTCGACGCGACGCTCGCCGAGATCCTGAACGAGCGCTCGGAATTCAACGAGGAGCTCGCGGAGCGCCGCGGGCCGCTCCCCGCGATCCACACGCCCGTCGAATACAGCGAGCCCGACGCGTACGGGAAGCTCCCGTACAAGTGGGGCATGTCGATCGATCTGAACAAGTGCACGGGCTGCAGCGCCTGCGTCGTCGCTTGCCAGGCGGAGAACAACATCCCCGTCGTCGGCAAGGAGAACGTCCGCAAGGGCCGCCACATGCAGTGGATCCGCATCGACCGCTATTACACGGGGTCCGTCGACGAGCCGGAGATCATCAACCAGCCGCTCGGTTGCCAGCAGTGCGAGACCGCGCCGTGCGAGTACGTCTGCCCGGTCAACGCCACCGTTCACAGCGACGAAGGCCTCAACGAGATGGTCTACAACCGCTGCATCGGGACTCGGTACTGCAGCAACAACTGCCCGTACAAGGCGCGGCGCTTCAACTTCCTCAACTACACGGGCGACGTCACCGCGTCGGCGCAGATGGGGATGAACCCCGACGTGACGGTCCGTACGCGCGGCATCATGGAGAAGTGCACGTACTGCGTGCAGCGCATCGAGCGCAAGCGCATCGAGACGCGCCAGGAGAATGGTGGCGTCGGTCGCCAGATCCAAGACGGTGAGCTCCAGACGGCCTGCCAGCAGGGCTGCCCGTCGCGCGCCATCGAGTTCGGTTCGCTCAACGATCCGAACGCCAAGGTCACGAAGCTCCACGCCGACGCGCGTCGCTACGACCTGCTCCACGAGATCGGCACGCGCCCGCGTACGGCCTACCTCGCGCGCGTTCGCAACCTCAACCCCGAGCTCGCCACGGCGACCAAGGCGGGGGAATAGCCATGTCAGCGAATCCGATCGCGCCCGTCTCTCGCGATCCCCTCGAGCCGGCCGTCCTCATCGAGGGCGCGCAGACCGATCAGACGCTCAACGACAACCTCCTCGACCACGTGTGGCGTGGCGCGGGTCGCGGTTGGTGGATGCTGTTCGGCGTCGCGCTGTCAGCGCTTGGCCTGCTCGGCATCGCGATCGGCTACACGCTGTACAAGGGCATCGGCGCCTGGGGTAACAACATCCCCGTCGGCTGGGCCTTCGGCATCATCAACTTCGTCTGGTGGATCGGCATCGGTCACGCCGGCACGCTGATCTCGGCCATTCTTCTCCTGCTCCAGCAGAAGTGGCGCACGTCGATCAACCGCTTCGCCGAGGCCATGACCCTCTTCGCGGTCATGTGCGCGCTGCTCTTCCCGCTTTTGCACACGGGTCGCCCGTGGTTCGCCGCGTACTGGCTCATGCCGTACCCGAGCGTCCAGGGTATCTGGCCGCAGTTCAAGAGCCCGCTGACGTGGGACGTCTTCGCCGTCTCGACGTACTTCACGATCTCGCTCCTCTTCTGGTTCCTCGGCCTCGTCCCCGACCTCGCGGCTCTACGCGACTCCTCGAAGAGCAAGACGAAGCGGATGATCTACGGCCTGTTCGCCATGGGGTGGCGCGGTTCGGGACGTCACTGGGCCGAGTACAAGTGGGCCTATCTGCTGCTCGCCGGGCTCTCGACGCCTCTCGTCCTCTCGGTTCACACGATCGTTTCGTTCGACTTCGCCGTCTCCGTGCTCCCCGGCT
>JBBQJG010000346.1:0-5612 GCA_038325725.1 Polyangia bacterium
CCTGGTACGAAGGACGCTCCCAGACCGGAGAGCTTCGCCCCGCCGGCAGGTAGTACAGCCGCGCCCACTGGGGACGGTAAGACTCGGCGGAGTGGTCTGTCTGGGCGGCCGCGATCACGGGCGCGGCCAGCTCGTCGATGAGCGCGCCCAAGCGATGGGCGAGGTCCGCGAGCGTCGCGGCTTGCACCGGCGTCATCGTCGCCATCGCCTTGACGTCCGCGCCCGCGACGAAGGCCTTGTCGCCCGCGCCCGTGACGATCACGCAGCGGAGCCCCGGCTCGGCCGCGAGAGCCGTGAACGTGTCGACGAGCGCCGCGAGCGTCGCCCCGTCGAGCGCGTTGAGCGCCTGCGGCCGGTTGATCGTGACCGTCGCGACCGGGCCGCCCGCGCCGTCGACGAGCACGAGCGCGGCCGCCGCGCTCACCGCGTTTCCTCGAGCGGTCCCGAGGCCACGCCTGGCACCGGCATCGGCGTCGCGCCCTCTTTCGAATAGACGTAAAAGCCGCGCCCCGTCTTGCGCCCGAGCCAGCCCGCGGCGACGTACTGACGCAGCAGGGGGCAAGGACGGTACTTCGAGTCGCCGAGCTCGCGGTGCAGCACCTCGAGAATCGCGAGCGACGTATCCAGGCCGATCATATCCATGAGCGTGAACGGCCCCATGGGGTGGTTGAGGCCGAGGTTGACGGCCTTGTCGATGTCGGGCGCCGAGGCGATGCCCTCGAACAGCGCGAAGCACGCCTCGTTGAGCATCGGCATGAGGATGCGGTTCACGACGAACCCGGGGATGTCGCGCGACGTGACCGTCACCTTGCCGAGGCGCTCGGCGAGGCCGCGGGTCGTCTCGTACGTCGCGTCCGACGTCGGCAGGCCACGGATGATCTCGACGAGCTTCATGAGCGGCGGCGGATTCATGAAGTGCATGCCAATGACGCGCTCGGGGCGTTTGACGACGGCGCCGATCGCCGTGATCGAAATCGACGACGTGTTCGTCGCGAGGACGACGCCGCCCCGACAGGCTTGGTCGAGCGCCACGAAGATCTCGCGCTTGACCTCGAAGCTCTCCGTGGCCGCCTCGACGACGAAGTCGACGGCCTCGAGCTCGCCGCCGTACAGATCGGCGGCGCGGATGCGCGCCAGCGTCTGCTCGCGTTCGTCGACGGTGATCTTCTCTTTCTCGACGAGGCGCGCGAGCTGGGCCGCGACGAGCGCGCGGCCCCGCTCGGGGAGCTCGCGATCGACATCGACGAGCGTCACGGAGAGCCCGCGCGACGCCGCGAGCTGCGCGATGCCTCGCCCCATTTGTCCGGCGCCGACGACGCCGATGCGTTCGATGGACATGTCAGGCGCCGTCATAACACACCGAGCGAAGGGCGGCCTTGCCGGCCAGAGCGAGCGCGGAGGGGATGGGAACCGGTCCGCCGGGGCCCATCTAGATCAAACCAGCTCGACGGCGAGCGCGATGCCCTCGCCGCCGCCGATGCAAAGAGAGGCGACGCCCTTCCTTTTGCCGGCGTCACGCAGCGCCGCCAACAACGTCACGAGCACGCGCGCGCCCGAGGCGCCGATGGGGTGCCCGAGCGCGACGGCGCCACCCCACACGTTGACCTTCTCCGGATCGAGCCCGAGCAGCCGGTTGTTCGCGACGGAGACGACGGCGAAGGCCTCGTTGATCTCCCAGAGATCGACGTCGTCCTTCTTCCACCCGATACGCGCGAGCAGCTTGTCGATCGCGCCCGCCGGCGCCGTCGTGAACCACTCGGGCGCCTGCGCGTGGCCCGCGGCGCCGACGATCCGGGCGAGCGGCTTCCACCCGCGCGCCTTCGCCGTGTCCGCGCCCGCCAGCACGAGCGCCGCCGCGCCGTCGTTGATCGACGACGCGTTGCCGGCCGTGATCGTCCCCTCCTTTTGGAATGCCGGCCGCAGCGAGGGCAGCTTCGCAATGTCGCCGCGCCCCGGCTCCTCGTCGACATCGACGATCGTGGGCGGTCCCTTGCGCGCGGGCACCTCGACGCCGGCTATCTCACCGCGAAACTTTCCCGCCGCCTGCGCCGCGAGCGCGCGTCGGTACGACTCGGCCGCGAACGCGTCCTGATCGGCGCGCGTGATGTTCTTCTCCTTCGCGCACAGCTCGCCGCAGTCGCCCATGTGGACGTTCGTGTACGCGTCCCACAGGCCGTCTGAAATCAGCGAGTCGATCACCTGCGCGTGTCCGAGGCGCAACCCCTCGCGGGCCTTCGGCAGCAAGAAGGGCGCGTTCGTCATCGACTCCATGCCCCCCGCGACGACGACGTCGTGCTCGCCCGTCGCGATCGCGTTCGCCCCGAAGACGACCGCCTTCAACCCCGAGCCGCACACCTTGTTGATCGTCACGGCCCCCACCGACGCTGGCAGGCCCGCGGCGATCGAAGCCTGGCGTGCCGGCGCCTGGCCGATCCCGGCGGGCAGGACGCACCCCATATAGACCTCGCCGACGGCGTCGCCGGGAACGCCCGCGCGCTCGAGCGCGGCCCTGATGGCAACGGCGCCCAACTTCGGCGCCGACAGACTGCCGAGGCTCCCCTGAAACGACCCGATCGGCGTTCGCGCCCCGCTGACGATGACGATGTCTCTCATGGCGTCAATCATAACGGCTGGATTCGACTCCGCATTGAGCCACCAAATGTGGACACATATCCTACATGTATTACCATCGCCTTCATGGCCCTCCCGCTCCCCGGTGAACGCCCCCTCCCTCTCGCCGAGGTTTTCCTGGCCGCGCTGGCCGTCCTGGGACTCTGCGCCCTCGGCTGCGCGACGCCGACCCGCACGCGCCGACTGTCCCCGTCCGTCTTCCAAGCGTCTCGCACCGAGGTCCGGGGCGGCCACCACGTCTCCGCGCGCGGCCTCCGAAAAAGCCAAGCGCCCGACGAAGGGGCCGAGCTCGTCGAGCACACGCTCCACGCAGCAGGCCTGCGCTTCGGCACCGACGGCAGCACACGCGCGCTGTGGGGCTACATGCGAACGTCCCATGAGGTGGTCTCGGCGGCCGACGCGCGCCCCGGCGACGTCCTGTTCTTCGACACACGCGGCACCGCGCCCGAGCCCGGCTGCGCCGATCACGCGGGCATCGTCGAGAGCGTTTACGACGATGGGCGCATCGGCTTCGTCGAGTCGCGTGGCGGCCAGGTTCGCCACAGCGTCGTCGACCCCGCGCGCCCGACGCTCCGGCGCGACGCGGGCGGCCAGGTGCTCAACACGTTCCTGCGCCCGAAGCTCGTGTCGGACCCCGACGGCGCCCGTTACTTTGCCGGCGAGATGCTCTGCGGGATCGCCCGCGTCGCCTCCCGATAGGTGGGGCCATCCCTCCCCGGGCGCCAACAGCCTTGCGGGCGGACGCCAACTAAGTTTCCCGCGATGCCAGCAATTTCTTTTGTTTTCATATGCTTATGCCAATTCCCCCTTGGTACTGGCCTTGCTCACTCCCCGGTGTGGACGAATGCGGAGCCATTCACACCTTCGATTGCGGTCCTGGGGACGACTCCCTATAATCGCCCCGATTTTCGCCTTCCCCCGAATGGCGAAACCCCACCGAACTCCCGCAGGAGGATTCCTATGAAGGGTCACTCGATGTCTCAGTCGCGGCGTTGGCTCAGCTGGCGTGTCGCGCGCTGGGCTGGCTTAGCCGTTTGTATTCCGGCGCTCTGGGCGTGCACGGCCCGCAAGCTCGTCGACCCGGATCCTGCGCCCAACAAGTCGTTCGTCGGAACGTTTCAGCAGACGCTGAACCGCGACATCGACATCGTGTTCATGGTCGACGACTCGAACTCGATGGCTCCGCTGCAGAAGAAGCTGAAGACGAATTTCCCGGCGTTCATGGACGTGCTCAAGGCGCTGCCGCTTCCGAACGTTCACATCGCCGTGATCTCGTCGGACCTCGGCGCCGGCAAGACGGGCGCGCCCGGCTGCAACGCCACCGGCGGCGACCAGGGCAAGTTCCAGTTCGCGCAGAAGGATCCGGTTGTCTGCGCCAACGCGCAGCTCAAGGCCGGCCAGAACTACATCGCGAACATCAACGGCCTCGCGAACTACACCGGCGACATCTCCGACGCCTTCAGCTGCATCGCGGGCCTCGGGGACACGGGCTGCGGTCTCGAGCACCAGTTCGGCTCCGTGCTGCGCGCGCTGGGCGCCGACGGCTCGGGAGCGCCTATGGAGAACGCGGGCTTCCTGCGCCAAGAGGCGTGGCTCGCCGTCATCCTCATCACGAACGAGGACGACTGCTCGGCGCCGCGGGATTCGGATGTCTTCAACTCGAACAGCAGGTACGTCTCGGATCCGCTCGGCCCGTTGACGTCCTACCGCTGCAACCTCGTCGGTCACACCTGCGACGGCGCGGCGCCCCCCAAGGGTCCGGGCGGTCCGTTCAACAACTGCGTCTCCAACGAGAACGGCCAGCTCCTGCGCGTGGCTGACGTCGTCGCCGGCATCAAGGGGCTCAAGGCGGATCCGAGCAAGATCCTCGTGGCCGCGATCACCGGTCCGCCCAAGCCTTACACGGTCGCCAACACGGGCACGCCGAACAACGACGACACGGCCCCCGCGTGGCCCGAGGTCGGCCACTCGTGCACGCAGCCCGATGGCACGTACGCCGACCCGAGCGTGCGCATCTGGCAGTGGATTCAAGCCTTCGGCGGCAACGGCGTCTTCGAATCGATCTGCAATGCGTCGTTCACTCCGGCGTTGCAGGGCATCGCCGAGGAGATCGGCAAGAAGATCGGCTCCCAGTGCGTCGAGGGCAACATTCTCGATACGACGGGCGTGCCGTGGACGGGCGGAGCCACGGGGCCTGACTGCACGGTCACCGATCACGCCTACGCGGCGAACGGAGATCGTGTCGACGTGACGGTCCCGTCGTGTGCCTCCGTGGGCGCGGCGTCGACGGCCACCTGCTGGACGCTCGCGGCTGGCGACGCCGGCTGCGCCGGAAAGCACGTCATGACGTTCAGCCACCGTGACCCGAACGCGGCGCAGAGCCACATCGATAGCACGGTCGCGTGCTCGGTCGTCGCGTGCCCGCCGCCGGGCGCGCCGAACAAGCCCGCCTACTGCCCGTAGCGCCGACGGCCGCGTCGACACCCAGCGGGGCCGCCCGCTTCGACAAGTCGCCCGTGTCGATCACGGGCGACGCGCGGGGCGTGTTGTGTCTGCACGGCATCACGGGGACGCCCTTCGAAGTTCGGCCGATCGCCGAGGCGCTGGGGCGCGCCGGCTGGAGCGTAGAGGCGCCCACCCTCGCGGGCCACGGCACGACGCTGGCCGCGCTCGCGGGCAGCACGTGGGCCGACTGGCTCGCCTCGGCCGAGCGCGCGCTCGACGCGCTCCAGGCGCGCGTGGGGGGGCGGCCCGTCGCGCTGTGCGGGTTCTCGATGGGCGGGCTGCTCGCGCTGCGGCTCGCGCGCCTCTTTCCCGAGCGCGTCGCGGCGCTCGTCGTCATGTGCACGCCGCTGCGCCTGAACCGGGTGAGCGTCGCCGCCGTGCGCGCCGTGTGCGCGTTGCCGCTGCCGTTCGCGCGGATGCCGGCGGCGAGCGTCCGCAAGCCCAACGGCTCGGACATCTCGATCCCCGAGATGCGC
>JBBQJG010000347.1:0-5601 GCA_038325725.1 Polyangia bacterium
GGTGCTCGAGTACGTCCATGAACAGCAGCACCGTGATCGTGGCGCGCGCCTCGGCAGGCAGATCGAACGCCGACGTGCCGAGCGTGAGGTGCGCCGCGACCTCGCTCGTCGCGGGCGGCGGCGTGCCCAGATCAACGCCCACGCAGTCGAGCCCCGCGCGCCGCAGGTGATGAACGACGATGCCCGGCCCACAGCCGATGTCGAGGATCCGCGCGCCGGGCGCGAGCGCGGGCAAGAGGCGACGCATGAGGATGCGGTTTCGCGCGCGGTGCCAGTAGCTGTGCTCGATCCCCGGCGGGTAGGGATTCGCGTACTGCTCGTCGGTGAAGGCGGTGCGTGGTTCCATGGGGCCTGCGCGGGCCACGCAAGATATCAGGACTGGCGGGTCCGCTCTAGGGCGCCGGCTTCACGCCGCCGGGCGTGCCGTGCAACATCGCGATGTAGTAGATGAGCATCGCGATGATCGTCGCGAGCGAGACCCACTCGAACGGGATGCGCCCGAACAGCAGCCAGCGTTTGCTGAAGAAGCGCCCGCGCGAGCGCCGGTAGATCTGCTGCTGGATGTTCGGCAGGAACGCCGCGGGCGCGGGCTGCTTGAGCTTGCCGAGCGAGCCCAAGCTCGAGACGGTGCGCCGAAACGATTCCAAGTCCGTCCGGCACTGGATGCACGCGCCCAGGTGCTGCTCGAGCGCGTTCTGATCGCGCGCGGCGAGCCCGCCTTCGACGAAGTCGGAAAAGAGATCGGCTGCTTGTTGATGGTCCATCTTTATCGCGAGATTGCGTTGCGTGATTGCGGTGTTGATGGGGTCAGCGCGTGTGCTTGTCGAGCCACTCTTTGATCGCCATGCGGGCCCGGTGCAAGCGCGACTTGATCGTCCCCTCGGGCAGGCTCGTGACCTCGCCGATCTCCTCGTACGACATCTCCTCGACGTCGCGCAAGACGACGAGCAACCGCTGATCCTCGTCGAGCTCGGCGATCGCCTTCTGCATCAGCCCGTCGAGCTCGGCCGCTTCCAAGATGACGTCAGGCCTGTCGATCTGCGCCGACAACGGCGCGATGTGCGGCGACGCCGCCGCGACGACGTCACCTCCAATCCGATCTTCATCGAGCCCCTCCGGATCCGTCGCGCGCCGCGCGAGGTACTTGATCCTGTTCTTGCACTGGTTGGCGGCGATGCGCAGCAACCACGTCGAGAACTTCGCCTCGCCGCGAAACCCGTCGATCGTCTTGAAGACGGTGACGAACACCTCCTGCGCGATGTCCTCGGCCTCGGCGCGGTTGCCGATCATGCGGTAGACGAGGCTGAAGACCTTGTCGCCATGCTGGCGCACGATCTCGTTGAAGGCCTGCTCGTCGCGCTCCTTGAGCCGCCCGATGAGCAGGCGCTCTGCCACGCTCATGACGTAGGGGCCTCGCCGCGCCCGGGCTCGCGCCACGCGAAGCCGAGCCACGCGGAGCTGAGCCAGACGAAACGCTGCGTCCACGTGGATTCAGACATCCCGCGCGCCCCGAGGTTCCCGCTCATTCGTAGGAGCGTGGTTGTCGGTCGCGTTCGTTCTCGTCCGGAAGCGCGGCCCCGACGAACAGGCGCAGGCTGACGCCCAGGAACAGGTTGCGGTCGCCGTAGCTCTTGTCGAACGACCAGACGTCGCCGCGCACGCCCAGGTCGAGGGCGCCGAGCTCCGACAGGGCCGAAAGCCCCGCCGCGACATATCCGACGCCCAGCAGCGGGTCGAAACCGCCGCCTGCCCGCGCGGCCACCCGCCCGGCGATCGTGAGCTCGCCGCCGCCGCGGAAGCCCGTGCCGCGCGCGCCCGTGACGTCGTCGCGCGAGAACGCGGTGACGCCGTCGGCGGCCAGGACGAGGGTGGGGAACGGCAAGAACGCCGCGCCGTACGTCAGCATCCGCGGCGCCTGCCCCGTGTGCAGGTCGTTGATGTTGACGCCCACGACGGCGAAGGAGATCTGCGGCATCACCCGCACCGTGATGCCACCGTCGAACGTCACGCCGCCCGAGACGGCCTCCGGGCCCTGGTCCGGCCCCGCGAGTCGGAACCACTTCAGCGTCGCTCCGGCGGCGAGGTGCTCGCCGATCGGCAACGAGAGCGCCGCGCCCACCTCGTGCCCGTGTCCCGGCACGCCGGCCGCCGACTTCTCCGTGCGGTACGTGTAGTAAAGGCCGCCCGCGAGCGTCGACGCCGACGTCGAGTCGATCACGGACGCGTGCAGGAACTGCCCGGAGAGGCGGCTCGTGTACCCATACGACGCCTCGGCGTTATAGACCTTCGCGAGCGACATCCCCGACGGGTTCAACATCGGCGCCGAATCGCCGAGCGCCCACGCCCGCGTCGCGCCGCCCATGCCCTGCGCGCGCGTGCCCTCGAAGTCCTCGAACGCCCACGCCGAGCGCGCGACGGTCACCGCGAGCAAGAAGGAGATCGCGGCGACGCGCATTCGGCGATTCTAGGGACTCGCTCCCGGGCGTCCAGTACGATCAACGCCAAGCGCGCTCGGCGAAGCTCGTGTAGCCCTCGAAGCCGACGACGACATGGTCGACGACGGGAATGCCGCACAGCTCGCCGACCTCGCGCAGGCGCGTCGTCAGCTCGGCGTCCTGCCGCGACGGCGTCGGATCGCCCGACGGGTGGTTGTGGCAAAAGATCACGGCGGCGGCCGCGACGCGGATGAGCGGGCGGAACACGTCGCGCGGGTGCACCTCGACGCCGGTCAACGAGCCACGCGCGAGGCAGAACTCGGCTTGCACGCGGTGCCGCACGTCGAGCGCGACGGCCCAGAACTCCTCGACCCGCAGCGGCGCGAGTCGCGCGCGGAAGTACGTCCAGACGTCGGACGCGCCGGCCAACCGCTGGCCGCGCGCCGGGCGCGACGCGACGGCGCGGCGGCCGAGCTCGAGCGCCGCCTGCAGGACGCCCGCGCGCACGGGCCCGACGCCGGCCTGGAGACGAAGCTGGTCCTCGTCGGCGAGCGCCAAACCCGCGAGCCCGCCGCACGCGCTGAGCAACGCCTCGGCAACATCTGTCACGCCGATCCCGCGCGTCCCCGAGCCCAAGACGATCGCGATCAGCTCGGCATCGGTGAGCTGGGCGGCGCCGACCGTGGCCAATCGTTCACGAGGACGAGCGTCCGGATCCAAGGCCGCGATGAGCCGCATCCGGCTCGTTGTCGCAACGCTCGTGCCACGGCCGCGCGACGACAATGACGCGCCCACGATGAGCGACCACGATGAACGACCGCGATGAACGACCGCGATGAACGACCGCGAAAAGCCGCCTTTTCAAACGAAGCAACGCTTTTCACGTCGGCGGGTCAAACTTGCATTGGCAACTCAAAAAGGCCGTGGTAGCGTCTTCATCGACGCTCGTGCCTCGCGGATTTGTTTCCGCACCGGCGTCAAAAGGGGTCCGGCCGCTGCGACCGACCCTTACGAAATCGATGGTTTTGGTGGTGACAGGGTGCATTAGGGCATGGCGGGGTGGCGCGCACAGAGCTTGCGCCCCGTTCTTGTATTTCACAGGAGTTCAGCCTGAGTTCCGAAGACGATTCCCGGGCCGGCGCGGCGACGACCGCAGCCGACGGCCCCGATAGCGATTCTTCTCCTTCATCGGAGAGTCCCCCCGCGACGGAGAGTGCTCCGGCGACGACGCGGCGACGGTTGCGCGTGACGGGCGAGGATGGCGTTCCCACGATCATCGTGCGGAGTGACGCCGGCCCCGATCCCGTTCGCGTCGCGGCGCTCTTCGGCGACGCGCCGTCAGTGGCCGCCTCGGCCCCGGTGATCACACCGGACGCGCCCCCACCTCCGCCCTCGCCCGCGCTCGAGCGCGCGCTCGAGAAGATGCGCGAGGTCTTCAAGATCCGCGACCTGCGCCCCGGCCAGGCCGAGATCATCGAATCGGTCCTCGCGGGCCGCGACACGCTCGCCGTCATGCCGACGGGCAGTGGCAAGTCGCTCACGTATCAGCTCCCGGCCCTCGTGTTGCCGGGCCCGACGCTCGTCGTCTCGCCGCTGCTGGCGCTCATCGAAGATCAGTTCACGAAGCTCAAGGCGGCCGGCGTCTCGATCGTGCGCATCGACTCGACGCGCTCGGCGAAAGAGCGCGCCGCCGATCTGGCAGCCGTGCGCGAGGGGACCGTCAAGATCCTCATGACGACGCCCGAGTCGGTGAACTCGCCCACGCTCCAAGAGGCGCTCGAGGGCGTGAAGTTCTCGCTCTTCTGCGTCGACGAGGCGCACTGCGTGTCGCAGTGGGGCCACGACTTCCGTCCGGCTTACCTCGGTCTGCGTCGCGCCGTCGAGGTGCTCGGCCGCCCGCCGATCCTCGGCCTCACGGCGACGGCGACGCCCGCGATCTCCGACGATGTCCTCGTGCAGATGGGGATGAAGGACGCGAACGTTTGTCGCGTCTCGTTCCACCGTCCGAACCTCGCCTTCGATGTCCGGAAGGTGGCCGGGGAAGGCGACAAGCTGCGGCAGCTCGGCGATCTCATCAAGCGGCTGCGCCGTCCGGGCATCGTCTACTGCTCGACCGTGCGCGCCGTCGACGATCTCTATGTGGCCCTGCGCCACGGCAAGATCCCCGTCGAGCGTTACAACGGCAAGATGACGACCGCCGAGCGCGAGGCGTCGCAAGCGTCGTTCATGCAGAACGGCCGCAAGGTCGTCATGATCGCGACGAACGCGTTCGGCCTCGGCATCGACAAGCCGGACATCCGCTACATCATCCACTACCAGATGCCTGGCTCGCCCGAGGCGTACATCCAAGAGGCCGGTCGCGCGGGCCGCGACGGCAAGCCGGCGCGCTGCGTGCTGCTGAACCAGCCCGACGATCTCGCGATTCAAGAACACTTCCTCAAGGAAGCGCACCCCACGAAGGCGCAGGCGCGCATGGTGGCCGAGGGCCTGTACGCGTGGAGCGACGAGGGCAAGGAAGTCTCCGTGCGCGACCTCGCGATGTCGCTCGCGCTGCCCGAGCGCCGCGTGCGCGTCATCCTGTCGGTGCTCGAGGCGATGGGCGTCGCGAGAGAGATCAAGGCGGCGCGATGGGAAGGCGTCGAGCCGAAGCCCTCACGCGAGCAGATCGACAAGGCGGCCTCGGTGTTCGTGGCCCGGCAGATCTCCGATCGGCGTCGGCTCGAGTCGCTGCTCAAGTACATGAACACGCAGAGCTGCCGCGTGCAGATGATGCGTGCCTATTTCGGCGAGCCCATGGGCGCCAAGTGCGGCCTGTGCGATTCGTGCGCGGGGCTCGACAGCGAAGTGTTCGATCTCAAGGCCGACGATCAGCGCACGGGCCTGCTCGCGGCGACGGACTTCCACGCGCGCCCGCGACGACGGCGGCGCGGCCGCGGCGACATGCCGATGCCGACGCAGCAGCTGCCGATCGTGGCGGCGACGCCGCGCGCGCCGATCTTCGAAACGCAGATCCCGGGCGAGGTGCAGCCTCCGCTGCCGCCGTACGAGCTGCCCGCGCTCACGGAGAGCGAGCTGTCGTTCAGCGATGCGTTGTCGGAGGCCGTTTGGGGCGACGCCGACGCGGTTCAGCCGCTCGCGGGCGAGCCGCTGCACGAGGACGGCGACG
>JBBQJG010000348.1:0-5581 GCA_038325725.1 Polyangia bacterium
CCTCCGGGGCCTGTGGAAACACGCGGAACGTGGCAACCGGGCGCGACGGCACGGAACGCCGCCCGGCCTCCACGACATGTCCACAGGTTGTCCACAGACGCCGGCACGCCGAATCGAACCGGCCGCGGCGGGACCCGGGTAGAATGTCCGCGCCCATGCCGAGCCTCGCCCCGCTGCCCCGCCGCTCCGTCGTCGCGTTCGCGACGTTGGCGGCGCTCGCGGCGTGCGGCGGCCCGCCCGAGACGGTGCCGGCCCCGACGACGCCGCGGACGTTGCAGGCGATGCCCGAGACGGTGTGGGTCCAGCCGGGGCAGACGGGCATCGCGAGCTTCCTCGTGCGCGGCCCCACGGACGCGCTGCTGCCGGGCGCCACCGTCGCGTTCGCGATCGTCGACGATCCGGAGACGCCGGGCAGCGAGGCTCAGGGCGCGACGCTCGCGGGCGTGAGCGCCATCGCCGATGCGACCGGGAAATGCGACGCGCACCTCACGGCCGGCATGCCGGCCGTGTTCCAGGTGCGGGCGACGACGGCGAACGCGACGGCCGAGGTCACCGTCATCGTCGCTCAGGGCCTCGTCAGCAGCGTCGACGTCGCGCCCTTCTTCCCACCGCCCTCCCGCGCGGTGGCGGTCCCGTCGACGATCCAGATCCTGTTCTTCGACAACGGCGCGTGCCGCAACTTCTCGCTGCGGCACCCGCCACAGCCGGCGCGCGCTGCGCGCAACGTGCCCGCCATCGACGGCGCCGTGTCGCGCTTCCAGTTCGTGAGCACGGCCGTCGGGCATGCCATCATCGGGCGCGCCATCGACGCGCGCGGCGCGCTGATCGCCCTGGGGTGCGTCGATCTCCCGGGGCCGACGCTCGTCGCGGGCGTCACCGTCCAGGTCGCGCTGCCGCTCGTCGATGCCGGGCCCGATCCGACGGGCACCTTCGCGGCGACGACGTCGCTCGCGATCTCGCCGGCGCCCGCCGCCGCGGGCTTCATCGCCGCGGCATGGAGCGACCTCACCGACTGCCCGCTCGATCCGGCGCAGCTCTGGCTCGACTGCACGATCGACGCGCTCGGCGATGACAGCGACGGCGATCCGCTCGACTGCGTGCCGTCGACGAAGCCGGGGGGCGACGGACCGCTCGGCGACGCGCTCGCGGCGCTGCGCGGGGCGTGGCTGCTCGGACCGGACGGAACGCCGACGGCGTGCCGGGGCGGCAAGACGGCCCACGACGATGTCAGCCTCGACGCGATCGCGCTGGGACTCTTCGGCGCGCCGCGCCCCGCGCCGCTGCTGGCGCTCGAGGCGGCGGCCGCGGACGCGACGCACCTCTTCGACGCCCTGAAGCTGCGCTCGACACTCGACGTTCGCGCGACCGCGACGCTCGACACCGTCAGCGTGACGCACACGCTGACCGACGTCATCTTCGCGCGCGCGGGCCGCACGACGACGGTGGCGCTGCAGCCGCTCGGCGTCCCCGTCCTCGTCGCGACGACGCTCGGCGACGCGGGCGACGGCGTGCTGAAGCTGCCCGAGCAGGCCTTCACGCTGCGCCTCGGCGCCGCCGCGCGCAGCGCCTTCGGGGGCCTCGCGCTCGCCCCGCGCGGTCTGCCGGCCGACGCGCACGCCCTCGTCGCCGCGCTGGCCGCGCTCGCGCAGCAAGAAGACGACGGGCTCGGAACAGGGTGCGTCGCGCTCGACGCCGCGCTGTGCACGCGTGCCGGCAGCGCGCCGGGCTGCCTCGCTTCTGCGTGCGCGCGCGGCCTCGACGCCCTCGCGGCGCGCCTCGACGCCTCGTTCTCCGCGGCCGACGGCGGCGGGTATGACCTCTACCTCGCGGGCAGCGCGCCGCTCCTCGACACGCACGGCAACGGCCTCGCCGATCGCCTGGGGGATCTCCAGGTGCCCGCGCAGGCCGGCACGTGGGACGTCCAGCTCCGCCCCCAGACGGGCCGTCGCGCCTTCACGGCGACGTGGGAGGCCATTCGCGTCGGGAACTGAGCGTCAGAAAACACTGACGAGCGCGGCGTACAGCTCGAAGCCGTCGCCGACATCGACGGTGCCGACGCGCGGCACATAAAAACCCTGCAGGTGGCGCGCGGCCAGGCGCACGCGAAGCTCCTTCGTCGCGGGGTTCGGCGAGAGGGGAAACTCGACGCGCGCGCCGGCCTGAAAGCCGAGGCGGCTTCCGGCGCGCACCGTCGTGCCCTCGCGCTCGAGGCCGAGGCCGAGCTCGAGGCCGAGCGTGCGCGCGACGCGCGTGAAATAGCGTTCGTCGCCGGGGGCGAAGCTCCAGAGGCACGGACGCACGACGCCGATGAGAGAGAGCGCGAGGCGATCGACGGGCGTGTCGGGGGACTTGAAGCGACCGGAGGACGACGACGCGAACGCCAGCGCCTCGACGCCCACGGGCCAATCGACGCCCACGCCGCCCGTCGCGAAGAAGGCGGGCACGAGCGCGGTGCGAGCCGGCGAGAGGCCCGCGGACTCGAACGACGTGCCGAGACCGACGGCGACGCTCAACCGCGGACGCGACGGAGGAGGCGGTGCCGGGGGCGTCTCCTCGACGGTCGTGGCCGCGCGATTCGCGTCGAGGTGCGCGGGTGCCGGCAACGGCGCGGGATTGTCCGTCGGCACGACGGGCATTGGATTGTCCGTCGGCACGACGGACATTGGATTGTCCGTCGGCACGGCGGGCATTGGATTGTCCGTCGGCACGGCGGGCGCCTCGTGGGGGGGCGGCGCGGCGGGCGCGGACTGCGCCTGCGCGCGCGCGGACGCCGCGAGCGTCAGCGCGAGGACCAGCGCGCGCGTGCGGCGCTCTCCGTTCGACGACACGTCGGTTTTGTAACACGAGGTCCTGGCTGCGGCTTCGAGTATGCTCGCGACGTTCTTTTTCCCGAGGAGGTCGCCGTGGCCGAAACGCCGTGCCCGCACTGTGGTCAATCTCATGATGTCGCCGCGACGACGTGCCCGACGCAGCACTCGACGACGGGCGCGCCCCTCCCGCGCGCCGAAGCCGCGCCCAGCGTAGAGGCCGCCCCGAGCGCGCCCGCGCCGCAGCCCACGGCGCTCGGCGTCTTCGATCTGTTGAAGGACGCCTACGGGCTCTACCGACGGCACGCGCGCGCCGTGCTCGTGACGTGCGCGATCGCCTTCGTGCCGGCGTCGCTCGTCAAATCCTGCGCCTACGCCGCCGTGACCGTGCCGCAGGTGACGGCCACCGCGGCCGTCGATGCGCTCAAGAACCTCCAGACCGAGGACCTGCAAGCGTCGCAACGCGCGCTGCAGGAGGCGTACACCCAGCACGCCGACGCCAAGACGATCCAGCGGCTCCAGGCTGACCAGACGCGACTCCTCGAGGAGGTCGGCCGCCGCAGCATGCTCGCGACGAGCGCCGCCATGGGCAGCTTCACGGCCTTCATCCTCGGCGTGCTCGGCACCCTCATCACGACCTTCTTCGTGTTCGGCATCATCGTGCCGCTCACGAACGGCGCGCTCACGATCTTCGTCGCCGACGCGACCCTCGGCGGCGACGGCGGCTGGCGCTTCGCCTGGAACCTCCTGTGGCACCGCATCGGTCCTCTGCTCATGACGGTGTTCCCGGCGGCCTGCCTCATCGCCTTCGGCTTCATCATGTTCTGGATCCCGGGGTTGGTCCTTGGGCTGTTGTTTGCCTTCGTCGCGCCCGTCGTCCTGCTCGAGGGCAAGCGTGGACGGTACGCCCTTCGCCGCAGCATCGATCTCGTGGGACCCGATTGGCTCCGCGTCGCCCTCATGATCGTTTCCCTCGCCGTCCTCAACGTCGTCGCCCAGACCATCGTCGCGATCTTCGTGCCGCGGTCGGCCCCGTTCATCGGCGCCGTGTTGAGCGATCTCGTGACGATGTTGTTCCTGCCGTTGCCCGTGATCGCCATGGTGCTGCTGTACTTCGACATCCGCCGCAAGCGCGAGGGCTTCGACGACGCGCGCCTGCGCGTCGAGCTCGACGCCCTCAAGGCCGTCTGAGGGTGCTTCAGGGCAAGACCGTCCTCGTGACCGGTGCGTCGTCGGGCATCGGCGCCGCCGTCGCCCGCGAGCTCGCCGTCCACGGCGCGAACCTCGTGCTCGCGGCGCGCCGGCGCGAGCGCCTCGACGCCCTCGCCGCCGAGCTGCAATCGGCCGGTCGCGTGCGGGTCCTCCCCGTCACGGTCGACGTCACGCGCGACGGAGATCTCGAACGCGCCGTCGAAGAGGCCTGCGCGACCTTCGGCGGACTCGACGTCGCCGTCGCGAACGCGGGCTTCGCCGTCACGGGACCCTTCGAGCGCCTCGGCCTCGAAGATTACCGACGACAGTTCGAGACGAACGTCTTCGGCGTGCTGCGCACGGCGTACGCCGCCTTGCCCGCGCTGCGCGAGACGCGCGGGCAGCTCGTCGTCATGGGCAGCGTCGCGGGCTACGTCCCGATGGCGGCGCTGTCGCCCTACACCATGAGCAAGTTCGCCGTGCGCGCGCTCGCCGAGACGCTGCACGACGAGCTCGCCGCCGCGGGCGTCGACGTGACGCTGCTGTCACCCGGCTTCATCGTGAGTGACATCGGCCGCGTCGACAACGAGGGACACGTGCACGAAAAAGATTCGTCGCGCGTGCCGGCGTGGATCCGCGTCGACACGGGGCAGGCCGCCCGCCAGATCGTCGCCGCGATCGAGACGCGCCCGCGCGAGGCCGTCATCACGGCGCACGGCAAGCTGCTCGTCTCCCTATACCGCCACGCCCCCTGGCTCGCGCGCGCGCTCACGAAGTCGGCGCGTCGCGCGCGCCCGCACGCCTAGCGTCCGGAGGGCGCGAGTCAGTTCGAGCAGGTCGCGACGTCGGGATCGAGGCAGGGCCGCCACGTCGGCACCGTGAGCGCCCAGCTCGTGAGGACGTCCTGCCCGCGCATCGTGACGCCGAACTGCCCCGACAGGTGGTGCGTGCACAGGCCCGCGGCGACGGAGCACGTGTCGACCGCGATCTGCCCGACCTCGAACCCCATGCCCGCGGGCGCGAACAGCGCGTCGGCGAGGCGAGCGTCGTCGAGAATCACCGGCTGGCCCAGCTTCCGCACGACGGCGAGCGCCGTGTCGTACGTCGGCAACGTCGCGAACCAGAGATCGCCGAGCCACGGCCCCGCGGGCACGGCCGACGAGAGCGTCGCCTCGCAGTCCATCCCCTGCATGACCTCGATCGGCGCCGACGCCGTGACGGAGAAGCTGACGCCCGCGGGAACGAGCAGCCGCAGGCGCTCGCCCTTGCCCAAGGTGCGCGGCACGAACGGCCCCGTGACGCCCTTGGGCGCTTGGAATTGGATCTGCGTGTTGGCCTCGTCGGCGACGATGCGCCAGATCGAGGTCGGGCCCCCGTCGTAGAGCGAATCGCAGACGCCGACCTTGGGAGGCAACGACGCCGCCACGAACGCCGTGCTCCAGGAGCTCACGGGCAGAAGCTGCTCGTGAGCGAGGTCGCCCGAGTTGATGCCCGTGCCCATCTGGCCGTACGTCGTCGAGATGTTGCCCGAGAACACGGCGACGGGCCGATCGGCGAGGATCTCGGCCAGCCCGACCGGGGCA
>JBBQJG010000349.1:0-5534 GCA_038325725.1 Polyangia bacterium
GGGAGCAGGAAGTTCAAGAGCGATTTCCGCCCGGGGCGAGTCGCTCCCGGCTGACCGATAACCTCCTCGCCGCCCCCCAGAGCGCCTATTTTTACGGAATGATGCAGCTGCGAACCGGAACGTCGGGGGACACGCAGCCGAAGAAGATCGGCCCGTTGACGCTCGGGCAGGAGTCGGCGCGGCAGTCGGCGCGCTGCAAGCACGCCGACCGGGCGAGCCCCGCGCAACTGAGCGTTCCGTCGGGCGCGTCGGCGCCGCCGTCGCGCGCGTCGCCGCCCTGACCCCCGCCGCCCGGTTCGGCGGCGGCATCGCCCGCGCTGCCGCTCGCGTCGCCGTCGCCTCCGGTCTGGCCCGCGCTCCCGTCCGCGGCGGGCGGGCCGCCGTCGGGGACGAGCGCGACCGATCTGCAGGCCGGGACGCCGCCCATCACGGCGAGCAGCGCCGAAAGGAGGAGCCAGCGCACACGGACCGGAGCGGCGAGGTCCCTCATGATGAAGAGGGTAACCTGGTTGGCACCCAGAATTCTTTCCACCGGGTCTAGCTAGCGTCCGCGCCGCCTCGTTCGACGTCAGGGGCAAGTGCGCGCGCCACACGCATCCATGGTTACGGCGATGGCGTCTTCGTGATCCGCCTCGGGGTGTACCGGCACCATCACGCCTGGCGACAGGTCCCCCCAGGACCAACACCGGCGCCGCGGGCGCGTCGAACAATTCGTGCGCACCTTCGGTGCTGCGGGCGTGGCGTCGCCCCCTGACGGACGACGAAGTGACGGCGATGGTCGCCGTGGCCCAAGCTGGAATCAAAGATTTCCAGGAGCCCTACGCGCAGCAGATCGAGCGCGCGTTGATGGCGTTCTTGGTCTCGCCGCATTTTCTCTTCCGCGTCGAGCTCGATCCCGATCCGACGTCGATCGCCCTGCACCCTGCTCGACGTCTACGAGGCGGGTAAAGGGGCGCTGGGAGTTGACGGAGGCTCCTTCAACGGTCCGTACAGTCCGTGCGCCTCGAAAGGCCGGCTTGAACTCACTGCCCCCTCGAGAGCGATTCCGCTATGGCGCGCCGGCGTCTGCCGAGGCCGCCGCGAAGAGTAATGCGTGGCCGCCGGTATGAGTGAGCGTGAGCGACGATTCGTTGATCTTGAACGTCAGCGGCGAGCCATCTAGTACACCCTTGACGAAAGCGGACGTCTCCTGGAACGTTGAGTCCAAGCACGCTGCGCCGTCGTAGGTGAGCCCGCTGAAGGTCACCGTCGCTCCCGTTACGGCAAACGCAGCCGCGCCCTTCTCGCAGCTCGTGTCGATCGTCATATGACCGTGTGAGCCGAACGTCACTGCGACGTTGGCGCCACCAGGGCGGATTGACACGAATGTGCCGTCCGTCACCCCTTGTCCCTTCCAAGCCGTGCCCACGAGTTGGAGATCAGGGAAAGCGACCTTCCGATCGACGAGCGTTACGGTCGCGGCGTTTCCCACCATCACGAGTCGGGGGTCGTTCAACGTGAGCGTCGGCGAGCCACGCAGGAACGAGAGGAGCCAATCCTCCTGCTCCATGATGCCCGGCTGCTCGCATCCAACCCCGGTACTTCCGAGCTGGCTCACGACGAGGGTCGCGCCGTGAAGCTCGAACGGACCAAAGTACGAGTTACAGCCGGCACTGGCGCTGATCTCCGGATCGGCTGGAGACACACTCGTGTCGAGCTCGAATGACATGTCCATCGTCGACCCCGCGACAAGAGTGATCCCCGTCGTCGACTCGGAGACGAACGAGCGCCCCATGAGGCGGTCGGTCAGTGAAGGCGAGCCCAGCAAGGACGAGCCGCCACTGCATGCCACCCCGGCCGCAGCGAGGAATGTGGCGCAAGCCAGGTTGACCTTCAGCATCTGAGCCATGCTATCGCATTGATTGCGTCATCCCGGGAGCAGGAAGTTCAAGAGCGATTTCCGCCCGGGGCGAGTCGCTCCCGGCTGACCGATAACCTCTTTTCTGTCGACTCCGAGGCCCCCCGCCGCCCCCCAGAGTGCCTATTTTTACGGCTGACCTCGCGCTGACGGCGCAAGCGCTGCGCGCGCAGGCGCTCGTCGCGCCCGACGGGATCACGCTCGCGACGGCGGGCGTGGTCGTCGCCGCGGCCGCGCTCGTGGCGCTGTGGCCGCGACGCCGCGCCGCTCGCCTGGCCTACGGCGGACAGGCCGCGCGCGCGGCCTTGTAGCCGGCGCACTTGCAGTTGCAGCTGTCGGGCGCGAAGCACGGGTCGATGCCGACGTCGATATGATCGCAGTCGCACGACATGACGATGGGGAGCGCTCGGCAGAGCCCCTCTTCGGAGGCCTTCGAGCACGGCGCGCACGGCGCGCAGCCTTGAGGACATTGGGCCATCGAAGAATTCGAGCAGTACCCGCCGTTGCACGGCTGGGCCCGCACGTCGCAGCCCGTCGCCGAGGGCACGCAACAGGTCTGGCAACCGGGCTCGTCCGAAGAGCGGCAGCCGACCTTGGCGGCCTCCGCGACCGCCGTGCAGGCAACGACCGGCGTGGAGCCTCCGCCACAGGCGCTCGCGGCCAGCAGGCTGACCAGGAGCAGCGCAAACAACTCACGTAGGCGCTGGTCGCACTGGGCCCCCGTCAGCGCCGAACGCTCCGTACCCGCGCCCCACACCTTGTCGAGCTTCATTGTTCGCATTGTTAACGAGAGTCGCCGCGCCGGTGCAAGGATCTTCGGTCCGGAGCATCAGGTTCGCCGCGGCGTCACACCTCGACGGGTCCGAACGAGGTCGTCATCGCCGTGCGGCGCGAAACGTCCATCTGCCCCCGACCAGAATGTCCCGGGCAAGAGAGGTCGTGCGCTGAGACCCAGGTCTACTTCGCGCGCCTCGCGGACGAGGCCGCGGCCTCACAAGGGTGCGTCAGAACCGCCATCATGAACGTTGGCGGCACGGCGTCGCCGGAGGTGTTCGTGTTCGGCAACGCGGTCTCCGCGACGTTGACGTGGCCGCAACTCCAGATCATTGTGGCGCGCTCCGACGTCGGGTCGATTGATCCGCGGGACGTTGCCACGCCGCCGCCGTGAGCGCGTTTACGCCCGCATATACGACAACCGCAAAACGCGTGCGGAAGCTCGCCGCCGGTGGATTGGGCGGTCGCCTGCTAGCTTGGGTTGCAGATCCCGGCGATGCAGCGAGGGAGGTCGGCCGGGCAGGCGCGGGCGCAGCCCCCGCAGTGGCTCGGGTCGGCGGTGATGTCCGTGCAGACGTCGTTGCACCGCGACTGCCAGTTCGGGCAAGCGTTCGACTGATCACAGAGCGGTGAGGTGTCCTTGAGGGGCGCGAAGGCGCAACACCGGCCGTTCACGCAACCAGCGCCGGTTGCGCTGCACGAGATCCCACACCCTCCGCAATCGCTCCCGATGGGGAGCCAGCAGCTGCCTCCGCAACACAGCTCGCCGGCGGGGCAACGCGCGGCGCCACAGGCCGGGCCCGCCTCGAGGCACGCCCCTTCCGCGCAGACCTGTCCGTCGGCGCATTGGGTGCCACAGGCGCCGCAGTTCCGCGGATCGCGGCGCAGGTTGAGGCACTGGACGCCGCAACACACGATCTGCGGGTCCGGCTCCTGCCACCAACTGCAGTCCGCGGTGACGACACAGGCTCGGCCCGCGAGGACGAGCTCCTCACCACCGCTGACGGCCCGGGGCGCCGGCGGCGGGACGCTCACCGGGTGGTGCGAGCCGCACGCCAAGCTCGTCAGGGACGTGATGGCCAGCAGTGTCACGAGCGCCCGCATGGTGGCGGGGATCGTACCAACGTTTCGCCCACGCGAGATAGACCGATCGGTCGGCCGGTCAGAGGTCATCTTGCCGCGCGCGGCCCCTGGGGTGTTTAGGCAGGCATGACGAATACTCTGCGTGGCATCGTGTGTTTGCTCGCTACGGCGGGCGCGGCCGCCGGGTGCGGTCCGACTGAGGTCGGCGGCGACGAGGTGGAGGTCGTGAGCTCGGCGCTGGTGGTGTCCGATCTCGGGCTGCTCAATGGCTGGACCACCGTGCCCGGGCCGCTGCCCTATCCTCACAACGGACCGTCGGTGCCCGGGGTGACGGTCAACGGTAACGTCGTGCAGCTGCGCGGCGCGATGGCGGGCGGCACGGCCAGCCTCGCCTTCAAGCTGCCAAGCGCCTACCGTCCCACCCAGACCGTCTACCTCCCGCTCTCGCTGTGCAACGCCGCGAAGGGCCGGATCGCCATCTACTCGACCGGCGAGGCCTACGTCTACAGCGAGGTCGCGTCGGGGAACGCGCAGTGCACGACGTCGCTCGAAGGGGTCTCGTACCTGAAGTCGACGGCGGGCACCACGACGCTTGCTTTGCAGAACGGGTGGACGACGACGCCGTACAACACGCGCGCGCCGGCCATCGCGAACCTGGGAGGCAGCGCGCGTCTGGTGCGGCTCGCGGGCGCGATGATGACGTCGGGGACGAACATGGCGCCCTTCACGATCCCGGTCAGCATGCGGCCCTCGTCGGACGTCTATCTGCCCGTCGACATGTGCAACGGCACGAAGGGGCGCTTGCGCATCACGCCGGCCGGCGCCGTGGCCGTGTCAGCCGAGGGAGCGCTGTCGAACGCGCAGTGTTTCACGTCGCTCGAGGGCGTGACGTACACGACGACGACCGCCGCGAGCAGCTTCACCTGCTACTCCTCGATCGACGGCTGGACGTCGGGGCCGTTCTCGACGCGCGGCTTCTGCTTCATCGACGACGGCGGCATCATGCACCTCACGGGCGCGGTCTCGACGACGGGCACGAGCAGCTACATCACGAGCTTCCCCACGCTCAATCGACCGACGCACGACATGTTCGTCGAGGTCGACCTGTGCAGCGGGCAGCAGGGTCGCATCCTGATCGATCAGTTCGGAACGATGGTCGTCGAGGCCGAGCACGGCTTCCCGCAGGCCGCCTGCTTCACCTCGCTCGAGGGGGTTTCGTTCGTGAAGTAAAGCGCCCCGCGCGCACGTAGCCGGAGCGCCGTTCGTCCCGACGGGTCTAGGCGACGCGCGCGCTCAGCACGCGCTCGCGCACTTCGCCGTGGCGGTCCCCGGTCCGCAGCACTGGCCGACGGCGCAGTCCGCCGAGGTCTTGCAGGAGTCGCCGAGCACGGCGCTGCCCTTGCAGCTGCCGCTGATGCAGGTCCCAGCCCGGCACTCCGAGCTCTGGCCGCAGGGCTGCCCGTTGTCGACGCCGGCGGCCGCCGCGCAGCGGTGAAGGACGCAGTGACCGGACAGGCATTGGGCGTCGTTGGTGCAGAGCCCTTCGCCGTTGCTCCCTCCTTCATGGGCGTGCGCGCGCAAAACGGATCGCCGCCGCGCTTGAGCATCGCCATCTCGGGAGGCTTGCCCGTGAGCGTGACGTCCCGGTCACGGCGATCGTGCCCGACGGCGCCGGCACCGGATCGGGCGTGATGAGCTTCTGCGCGGCGGCGCCCTGCGCGACGACCACGGGCTCGGGCCGCGGCTCGTCTTTCTTGCAGGCGGAAAGCGCGAGAGCCGC
>JBBQJG010000350.1:0-5505 GCA_038325725.1 Polyangia bacterium
GTACGACGCGGCGAGGACGACGCCCCGCTGCGCGTGCCCGCCGACGATGACGGGTCGCCCGCGGAGCTTCGGATCGTCGCGCTGCTCGACGGACGCGTAGAACGCGTCCATGTCGAGGTGGATGATGGCGCGGGTCGGTGAAGGTCGCCCGTCGCCAATCATCCGAGACTCACTCGTCGGAGTCGCCCCCGGCGTCGGCCGGCTTGGCGTCGCCCGCGTCGTCGTCGTCGTCGTCGCCTTTGTGCTTCTTCTTGTGCTTCTTCTTGGGCGGCGGCGCCTCTTCGGCCGCGGGCTCGCGCGCGGCGCCCGGCGCGACGCCGCCGAAGACGTAGGCCGCGCCGATCGTGACGCCCCAGTACTGGTCGGTCGCGCCGCCCGCGACCTTGTTGACGGGCGTCGCCAGCGGCGCGTTCGCGGCGTTCGCCGCGACCCCGTTGGGATAGGTGACGTCGCCGCCCGAGCCGTCCTGTTTGAACTGGAGGTTGGACGAATTCATCGTCATGAAATAACGACGCATGTCGACGCCGATGCGCGCTTCGATCGACGGCGTCACCTGGTAGCCGATCGTGGCCGTCGCGTCGAGCGCGCCGATCTGGACGTACGGAAAGTATCCGTCCTTGAGCTGCTCGTTGGTCGCGAGGTAGGCGAGCTGGAGCGGCTGGTTACCGCCCTGGTTGTACACGGAGCGATAGGCCGCGTTCAGCGTCAGCGTGAAGCCCGGGGACAGCAGGAGGCGGGCGTCGGCGCCGAAGCGGACGTAGCGATAGATCGTGTCGGGGATGTCGAGGTCGGAGCGCTTGATCGTGTCGTTGATCGTCTTGAACACGAACGCGTGCTCGCCGACGCCCACGAAGGCCGACAGCTCGTGTCCGCCGACGATCATGCGGGCGCGAACGCCCCCGTTGAAATCGTGAACAGACGTGCCCAACGTGCCGGGGTTCGGCACCTTGACGTTCGCGGCGACGCCGAAGGCATAGTCGACGTTGAGCTCGGCGCCGAACGCCGTCGCGATGCCGCTCGTGACGAAGGCGGCGGGGTAGGTGAGGAGGTGGAGCCCGAGCGCCGGCCCGAGGAGCAGGTTGTAGTCCCGCAGCTTGTAGTTCGCGATGTAGTTCGAATAGAAGTCCTGGTTGTACGTGAGGCTGCGCGAGAAGCCGCGCAGGCCCACCTCGAGATCGAGGGCGCGCGGGCCCACCTCGCCCGAGTCGCTCGCGGCGGGAGCCGCGGTCGCCGCGACGGTCGCGTCGGCGGCGCCCGGGTCCGAGGCCGCCGGGGGCGCTTCGGACGCGGTGTCATTCTTGGCTTCCGACTTGTCGGACTTGCTCGCGCTCGACTCCGACCGGGTCGGCGCCGCGCTCTTGTCGTCATCGTCGTCAGCGGGCGGCGTCGCGGCCGCCACAGCCTTCTTCGCCCCCGCGGGCGCGCGCCCCCGCTCGACGGCCGAGCCGAGGCGCCGCGAGAAGTTCGCCGCGACGTCGCTCGCGATCTTGTTCGGGGTCGGACCGACGAAGGAGCCCTCACCGCTGACGGCGCCGTCGGCGCCGTTGCGGATGGTGAGCTTCGCCTTCTTCTTCCCAACCACGCCGGCAACAAAGGCCGACAAAGACAGCTCCTTCGCGACGGTCTTGAAGCCCTCGTTCGAGTCGAGCTCGGCACCCGAGGCGTGCGCCGTCGCGTCGAGCTCCTTGCCGCCCACGACCTCGTAGCCGTCCCCCGCGAGCGCCTTCATGACCGCCTTGCGGATGACCGCCTCTTGCGGCCCATCGAACTTGGGCACGCCGACACGCTTCTTCTCGGCGGCCGCCGTCCCCGACCATCCCAACACCAACACCGCGAGAGCGCCGAGAACGATTCGCGTGCGCGTCGACGAGACAGATCTTCTCATTGGTTCGAAGGCTCCGAGCGGTGTTTTCGCGACGGGGAGAGAGCTACTGGCTGGCGAGCGCGGTCGCCCACATTTGGAAGCACGTGAACTCCGCGGGCGTGGGCGGATCCGTGGCGCCGAACGGCATGAGGAGACCACACGGGGGCGTCTTCGTGATCTTCTTCATGAAGAGCCCGTCTCCCGTCGCGCTGTTCTTGATGATGTAGGGCATGCCCGACGCCATGCACATCGAGGGAATGGTTCCGCCGCCCGGAGGCATCTTGCCGACGAGGGTCGCTTGCCAATTTCCGGTCATCGAGAAGTTGCCCGAGGCCCCCGTGGCGTCATGGCAGCCTGCCTGATCGCATTTGTATTTCGCGACGATCGGGGCGATGTCGCAGCCCTGGACGCCGCCCATCCCGGTCGTCCCCGCCGTGCCGGTCGTCCCGGCAGCTCCGGTCGTCCCGGCGGCTCCGCCCGACAGCGGGAACTGGCCTGGGTCTAGGGTCCCGGGGCAACCTGCGAGAAACGACAAGAAAGCTACAGTGCCAAGGGCGCTCGCAAGCGTGAAGCCCTTGGAGCGGCCGACGGAAACTACGCGCGTCATTGGTCCCTCCAGTGCCGTCGGATACCACAGAGTCCGACGGTTCGAAAGCAGTTCTCGGTAAAAAAACAGGTGAACAATCTACAGTTTATCTCTCATGAGACGTCGATCTTGGAGCCTCTGAATCGGTGCATCGGGATGCGTGCCACTGCACCCAAATCGACATCGCCGATTCACGCGCCGGTCATCCCTCTCGGGTCGAGGAGGCGCGCGAGCTCGTCGGCGGGCAGCACGTTCTTTTCGAGGCACAGCTGCCGCACGGTCTTGCCGGTCGCCGCGGCCTCGCGGGCGAGGGCGGCCGCCGCATCGTAGCCGATGCGCCCGTTGAGCGCCGTCGCCATCGCCATGCTGAGCTCGACGAACGAGCCACAGCGCGCTTCGTCGGCGACGAGGCCGTCGATGCAGCGGCTCGCGAGGAGCGCGCACGCGTTCGCGAGGACATTTGCGGCCGACAGAAAGTTGAAGGCGATGACGGGAATCATAGCGTTGAGCTCGAAGTTTCCGGCGGCGCCGCTCCACGCGATGGTCGCGTCGTGGCCGATGACCTGCGCGCACGCCATGAGCATCATCTCGGGCATGACGGGGTTCACCTTGCCCGGCATGATCGAGCTGCCCGGTTGCAGGTCGGGCAGGTGCAGCTCGCCGAGGGCGCCGCGTGGGCCCGAGCCGAGCCAGCGGACGTCGTTCGCGATCTTCGTGAGGCTCACGGCTGCGCCGCGCAGGGCCGCCGACGCCTCGACGAGCCCGTCGCGCGCCGCGAGCGCCTCGAACAGGTTGGGCGCCTGCCGCAGCGGCAAGCCGACTTCACCCGCGAGGCGCGCGATCACGCGCGGCGCGAACGCCGGATCGGCGCCCAGGCCCGTGCCGACGGCCGTGCCGCCGAGCGGGAGCTCGTGGAGCGCGTCCGCGGCGCCGCGCACGCGCCGGATCGTGTTCGTCACCATCTGCGCGTAGCCGGAGAACTCCTGACCCAGGCGCACGGGAACGGCGTCCATGAGGTGCGTGCGCCCGAGCTTCACGATGGGATCGAAGGCGTGCGCCTTTGCCCCGAGCGATTTGCCGAGTTGCTCCAGCGCCGGCAGCAGGTCCCGTTCGACGGCCTCGGCCGCCGCGAGGTGCGCCGCCGTCGGGAAGACATCGTTCGACGACTGGCCCTTGTTGACGTGGTCGTTCGGATGGATCGGCTGCTTCGTGCCCGGTCGTCCGCCGAGGAGAATGTTCGCGCGGTTCGCGATCACCTCGTTGACGTTCATGTGGCTCGACGTGCCCGAGCCGGTCTGAAAAACGTCGACGGGGAACTGCGCGTCGTGCGCGCCGTCGGCGACCTCGACCGCGGCGGCGATGATGGCGTCGGCGAGCTTCGCGTCGAGAGCGCCCCCCTCGCGGTTCACCTCGGCCGCCGCCTTCTTGACGAGGGCGAGCGCGCGCACGAGCCGTCGCGGCATCCGGAGCCCGCTCACGGGGAAGTTCTCGATGGCGCGCTGGGTCTGCGCGCCCCACAGCGCGTCCGCGGGCACCTCGACGGGCCCCAGCGAATCTATCTCCGTCCGGGTCGCGCCCGAGGACATGGTCGTGCTCAGGTCGCGGATTCGTCGAACAGCGCGTCTTCGGTCAGGTCCTGCGCGCCGGCTTCGAGCCGCGCGCCCGAGAGCTCTTCGGTCGTCTTGCGCAGCCGATCGGCGAGCACCTGCGTGAACGCCCACAGCAGCTTGACGGACAGCTGCGGCTCCTTGCGCACGATCTCGTAGAAGTCGCTGCGCTTGAGGCTGAGCAGGCGCGAGCGCTCTTCCGCCGTCGCGCTCGCCGAGCGCGGCTGCCGCCTATCGACCAGCGCCATCTCGCCGATGTGCGCGCCCGGCATCATGTGCGTGATGAACGCTTCGTTCTTATGCAGGCGCAGCTTTCCGCGCAGCAAGATGAACATCTCGTCGCCGGGCGTGCCCTCGCGGATGACCTCTTCGCCGGGCGCGAACTCGCGCACGGTCGTCACGTTGAGGACGCGCAGGATCTCCTTGTAGCCGAGGTGCCGGAACAGCGGCATGCGGCGGAGCACATCGACCTTGCGGGCCAGCTCCTCGGCGCGGTCGGCGGCGACGGCGCCGTCGACGCGGACGACGAGCGCCGTGATGTTGTCGTGACCGCCGCCGGCGTTCGCGTGATCGACGAGCCGCTGCGGCAGGCCCTCGATGTCGTCGGTCTTGAGGAACTCGAGGATCTGCTCCTCGGTGAGGTACGCGTGCAGGCCGTCCGAACAGATGAGGAACTTGTCGCCGGGCAGGATCTCGAAGTCGATCGTATCGCTCTGGACAGTCTCGTAGACACCGACGGCGCGCGTGACGGCGTTCTTGTAGGCCTTGTAGGGCGAGTCATCGAGGTTTTCGCGGGTGATGCGCCCGCGGCGGATGAGCTCGTTGATGAGCGAGTGATCCTCGGTGAGCTGCACGACCTGGCCCGCGCGCACCATGTAGATGCGGCTGTCGCCGACGTGCGCGATGAAGCCGCGATCGCCCGCGATGAGCAGGGCCGAAGTCGTCGTGCCCATGCCGCGCTTGTCGGGCTCTTTGACGCCGCGCTGGTAGATGACCTGGCCGGCGGTCTGCACGCCGTGCTCCATGACGGTGAGGAGCTCGTGCGGGCGCACGGCCTCGTCGCCGCGGTTGTAGCGTTCGATGACGTCCTTGTTCGCGTCGATCGAATTTCGCAGCTCGTTTACTGCGAGATGCGACGCCACTTCTCCCGAGGCGTGTCCGCCCATGCCGTCGGCGACGACGAAGAGAGACAGCTTCTTGTCGACGAGGAAGTTGTCCTCGTTGACCTCACGCTTCTTCCCGACATCCGTGGCGGCCCAGAAGGAGAGCTCCATCGCGGGGAACTGTACCGGAATCGCGAACAAATACGATAGGCTTGACAGGGCGCCGCGCACTGATAGATAAGTTCGTCCCCAGCCTATCAGGGGGAAGCGATCGGGGATCGTCTAATGGCAGGACGCCACACTCTGGATGTGGCTATCAAGGTTCGAATCCTTGTCCCCGAACTG
>JBBQJG010000351.1:0-5453 GCA_038325725.1 Polyangia bacterium
CCTCGTGAGCCAGCTCCTCGATATCACTCGCCTTCGTGAACGTCTCCACGCCGTCGCGCAACGCCTGTCGTTCCTCGGACCGACGCTGGCGCGCCTCACCGTCGGCCTCGTCTTCATCGGAACCGGCTGGGGCAAGCTGCACACGCTGCCCGACGTCACCGAGTTCTTCGCGAGCCTCCACATCCCCGCGCCCGGCCTCAACGCGCGCATTGCCGCCTCGACGGAGTTCTTCGGCGGCATCCTCGTGCTGGTCGGCCTCGGCACGCGGCTCGTCTCGCTCCCGCTGATGTTCACGATGGTCGTCGCGATTCTCACGGCGAAGCGCGCCGACATCGACGGCCTGTCGACGCTCGTCGGCTTCGAAGAGTGGAGCTACCTCGTGTTCTTCGTGTGGCTCGCCGTCGCCGGCGCGGGCCCCGTGTCGCTCGATCGCTTCGTCGCGCCGCGCCTCGAGCGCTGGCTCGAAAAAAAGACGAGCGCCAGCCCCGGCGAGAGCGGGGCGCCACGCGCCGCGACCACCTGAATCAGCCGTCCCCAATTCACGTCAGAAGACCGCAACTCGAACCCAAACAACATCGGAGAATGAAAATGAGCACCAAGGGAGCACTCATCGCCGCCATGGCCGCCGGACTCTTCAGCGCCGCGGCCCCTGTCATCGCCCACGCCGCCGACGCGGCCAAGGTCCACTGCGAGGGCGTCAACGCCTGCAAGGGCAAGGGCGGCTGTCACAGCGCCTCGAACGGCTGCGCCGGCAAGAACGGCTGCAAGGGCAAGGGCTGGATGGAGATGTCCGAGAAGGACTGCAAGGACAAGGGCGGCAAAGCCGCTCCGGCCGCCAAGTAACACGCACCTCCGTACAAAGCTCGCCGTGCATCAACCGCCGGCGAGCTGTTTTTTTTGCCCAGTGACGCCCATGCTCGACGCCCATGTTTGATGTTCCCGCCCTCGGCCACGGCATCGGCCTGCGGACCGAGCACTATCCCGATGTCCTCGCGACGTCGCCGGCCGTCGACTGGTTCGAGGTCATCTCGGACAACTTCATGGTGCCGGGGGGCAACCCACGGCGCGTGCTGCGCGCCGTGCGTGAGCGCTGGCCCGTCGTCCTGCACGGCGTGTCGCTGTCGCTCGGCTCCACGGACCCGCTCGACGCGCGCTACCTGGACGATCTCGCCGCGCTCGCCACGGAGATCGAGCCCGCGATGATCTCGGACCATCTGTGCTGGGGCAGCCACGGCGGTCAATATGCGCACGACCTGCTTCCGTTGCCTTTCACAGAGGAGGCGCTCGCGCACGTCGTCGAGCGCGTGCGTCGCGTGCAGGATCGCCTCGGCCGGCGCATTCTCGTCGAGAACGTCTCGAGCTACGTCGCCTTTGCTCAATCCAGCATGACCGAGTCGCAGTTCTTGACGGCGCTCGCCGAGCGCGCGGACTGCGGGCTCTTGCTCGACGTCAACAACGTCTTCGTGAGCGCGCACAACCACAGCTTCGACGCGCGCGCCTTCCTCGACGAGATCCCCGCGGGACGCGTCGGACAATTTCACCTCGCGGGCCACAGCGAGCTCGGCGGGCTGCTGCTCGACACGCACGACCACCCCGTGCGCGACGAAGTCTGGGAGCTCTACCGGCACGCCGTCACGCGCTTCGGCGCCGTTCCGACGCTCATCGAGTGGGACGACAAGCTGCCTCCGCTCGCGCGCGTCGTCGAGGAATCGCAGCGCGCGCGCGTCGTCGCCGACGAGGCGATGATCGCGCGTGTGACGCGAGAGGCGACGCGTGTCGCGCGCTGACGAGACGCCGCTCGGCCACGCGGCGGCGATCGGCCTCGCCGAGCTGCAGCGACGCTTCTTCGAGCTCGTCACGGGGCGCGAGGGCGTCGCCAAGGAGCTCGCGACGCGCGGGCTGGCCGAGACACACGTCGCGGAGATCATCGAGGGCGACGCGCGTGCGTCGGCCGTCGAGCGGCTCGACGTCTACGCCAACATGTACTTCTTCCGGATCCTCGACGTGCTGCACGCCGACTATCCCAAGCTGCGCACCGTGCTCGGCGACGACACGTTTCACAACCTCGCGATCGATTACCTCGCGGCGCATCCGTCGCGGCACCCGTCGCTGCGCTTCGTCGGGGCTGCGATGCCCCGCTTCCTCGCGGACCGCGACAGCCCCGCCCGCGAGCGACCGTGGCTCGCCGATCTCGCGGCGCTCGAGTGGGCGCGCGTCGACGTCTTCGATCGCGCCGACACGGCGCCCCTGTCGCGCGAGACGCTCGCGGCGATGCCTCCCGACGACTTCCCCGCGATTCGTCTCGCGCCCATCGCGGCGTTCGAGCTGGTTCCCGCGACATGGGCGGTCGAGCTTCCTTGGCGCGCGCTCGAGGCGCGTGACGCCGACGAAGGCGCCACGCCCGAGCCCGAGCCGCCGCGCGCCGCCCCCGGACACGCCCTCGTCGTGTGGCGCCGCGGCATCACCGTCCATCATCGCGCCGTCGACGGACCTGAGGCCGTGGCGTTCGCGCTCCTGAAGGAGGGAACGACGTTCGGCGCGCTCTGCACGGCGCTCGCCGACGTGGCGCCCTCCGAGGACGAGGCGGCGCAGCTCGCCGTCGGCCTGCTCGGGACCTGGCTCGCCGACGAGCTGCTCGCCTCGTGAGTGTCGGCGTAGAATCGCGGGCGTGTCCCGGTCCCCCGCGCGTCTGATCGCCTGCCTCGCGCTCGCGGGCACCATCGTCGGTTGTGAGCCGCGCGTGAACGACGTCACGACGAGCGACGCGAGCGCCGCCGACGCGCATGCGAGCGACGCGCGCATCGACGGCGCCTCGGACGGCCCGCCCCCCTGCGTCCTCGGTGGCACGATCACCGGCGCGCCCGCCACGGTCGCCTGCGGCGGGAACGCCTCGGGCCGCGTCGTGCTCGCGGGCGACGACGTGCTCTGGACCGTGCAGCAGCCTGGCGGCGTCGTCATGAAGGCGCCGCTCGTCGGCGGCGCGCCGACCGCGCTCGTGAGGGCCAAGGTCGGCGCCGTGGGGCTCGTCGTCGTCGGCACGTACGTCTACTTCACGCTCCCGGGCGCGAATCAGGTTCTGCGCGTGCCGCTCGCGGGCGGGCAGACCGAGGTCGTCACGAAGGCGCTCGATTTTCCACTGTTCGTCGCGAGCGACGGCGCGGCACTGTTCGTCACGAGCGGACAGAAATACGCGGGCGTCGTGTCGAAGATCGCCCTCGACCCGCGCACCGCGAACGCGAACCCGCCGTTGACGTTGATGGACGGCCTCTCCGGGCCCCGCGGCATCGCCGTCACAAACGGCTTCGTCTACTGGACGGACGTCTTCGACGGCGCGCTCTTGCGCACGGCGGATCGCCCCGACGACGCCGCTCGAGAGGGCGGCACCCGCATGGCGGCGCGCCTCGCCGCCGGCATCTCGGGGCCGAGCGATCTCGCCCTCGCGGGCGACTACGCCTACGTGGCCGATCAGCGCGGCAGCCTCGCGCGCATCCCGCTCGCGGGCGGCGGTCCGGAGCTCTTCACCGATGCGCGCGGCACGCCCTACGGCGTCGCCACCGACGGAGCGTCGCTGTACTGGACGACGCGCGGCGACCCGGGCGGCGTCTTCAAGATTCCCCTCGCGGGCGGCACCCCGCTCGCGCTCGTCACGGGCGAGGCCGACGCGCACTTCCTCGCCGTCGACGCCACGGCGGTCGTGTGGGGCACGTGGGGCAACGGCGGCGCGATCCGTCGCGTCGCCAAGTAGAAGGAGCGCGCTCTCCGAAGAGCCGGCGCTAACCCGCGCGGAACTGGAAGTCGCGCTCGCGCACGACGCACTTCTCTTCGAGGTCGACGAGAAAGGCGCGGCCCTCGCCGACCATGCCGTTGAACGTCAGCAGGTACCAAACGTCGACACCCCAACGCACGTGGCCGCTCTCGCACGGCGGCGCCCACTCGGCGGGCTCGAGATCCCCGAGCCCCGGCGCGCGCACCTTCGCCGCCGAGCGCAGCTCGCGAAACGGCTCCGAGGCGCGCACGATCTCGATCGCGCTCGCCGCGGGAACCGGATGGATCTCGCGGCGCCAATCGCTCACGAGACGCAGCCGCGCCGGGCTGCCCGTCAGATCGAGATCGGCCTCATACGCTTCGTCCGACGGGAGCCCCGTGAAGTCCGAGACGTCGAACTCGGGGAACAGGTCCTCCTTCGACATCTCGCCCAGACGCGCGGCGTAGGCATCGTCGAACTGCGCGCGCCGCTCCTTCGTGTAGTGCGCGTAGACGCGCAGCACGGCTTGGCGTGACGGCAGGCGGTGATCCCAATCGACGATCCAAACGGCGCCGTCGTACTTCGATCCGGCGAACGGCACGAGCGGCGGAAGGGTCGCGGCGATGCGCGCCGCATCGCCCTCGCGCGTGAACAGCGCCTGCTGCGCGACGCGCCGGTGAGCGCGAAGCTCGGCCCTCAACAAGTCGCGCAGGTCGAGGGCCATGGGGGCCAAATCTTAGAGGGTTCGCACGGGCTCCGCGAGGACCGAACCACTCGGGCGGACCTTTTGACGCAACGTCCCGGCGCGCGTCCCGGCCGCCTGCGACAGGACGTCCCGGTCGACGGGCCGACGGACGTGCTGTCCGACCTCCCCGATCAGCCGGCGGTGCTACCTTCGCGACGTGCGTCCTCCGTTTTCGTCACGCCTGGCGTGGGACTCACCCGAAAACGCCCTCGCGGGCGTCGAGCGCGCGCGACGGGAGCGCGGCCTGCCGGTGTTCGATCTCACCGCGTCCAACTCGACGTGCGTGGGCTTGCCCGCCCTCGGCGCCCGCGTGGGCGCGGCGCTCGCCGATGCCGCGGACGCCGCGTACGAGCCGGCGCCGCGTGGCCTTCCGGCGGCGCGCGCCGCGATCGCGGCCGCCTCGACGCGCGAGACCGGCGCCGTCATCGACGCCGAGCAGCTCGTGCTCACGGCGAGCTCGAGCGAATCGTACGCGCTGCTCTTCAAGCTGCTCTGCGATCCGGGCGACGCCGTGCTCGTGCCCGAGCCGAGCTATCCTCTGTTCGATTTTCTCGCGCGGCTCGAGGGCGTCGTGCCCGTGCCGTATCGACTCGCCTACGACGGCGCTTGGCACGTTGACTTCGCGAGCGTCGACGAAGCGCTCGCGCGCGCGGTTCGCCCCCGCGCGCTCATCGTCGTCAACCCCAACAACCCGACGGGCTCGTTCATCAAGGGCGACGAGCTCGAGCCCCTCGCCGCGCGCTGCGAAGCGCACGGCCTCGCCGTCATCAGCGACGAGGTGTTCGCGTCATACCCTTCGGCAACGGCATCGACGAGCTGCGTCCGAGCGCTCGCCACCGCGCCCGCGCTCACGACGCGCGCGCTGACCTTCGCGCTCGGCGGTCTCTCGAAGTCGTGCGGGCTGCCGCACCTCAAGCTCGGTTGGATCGTCGTCGCCGGACCGCCCGCGCTCGCGTCCGACGC
>JBBQJG010000352.1:0-5372 GCA_038325725.1 Polyangia bacterium
GTTGGGCCCCCGCGCCCCCGGCGCTCGCTCCGCGCGGCGACGCCGCGGTGTTAACTGGGTCGGCCCCCTGTATGGGCCCCGCGCCCCCGGCGCTCGCTTCGCGCGGCGAAGCCGCGCTGCGCTCGGGGTGGCTTGAATTGCCTGAGGGTCCGCGTTGCTTGGTGCGCGCGGATCGCGATCGCTGGAGGCGCGCTACGCGCGGATCGCGATGGCGAGCTTGAGGTAGTTGCCTTCGGGGAAGCCGGGGGCGACGGGGTAGTCGACGGGCATGCTGATGCGCTCGACGATGCGGAGGTCGGTCGCGGCGAGGGTCGCGCCTTCGCCGAGCGCGCGATCGAACTCGAGGGCCGAGACCTTCGTCGAGTTCGTCGCGAAGACGAGCAGGCCGCCCGGCTCGAGCACGGACAGACACGTCGCCGCGAGCGCCGCGAGATCTTTCGCGACGGAGAACTGTCCCGCGGGCCCGTGCGAGAACGTCGGCGGATCGCAGATGACGAGGTCGAAGCGACGGCCGCGCGTCGCGAACTTCTCGACGGCCTTCGTCGTGTCGCCCGCGATCGCCTCGAGCTTCGAAGGCTCGAGGCCCGACAGCTCGTAGTTGCGGCGCGCGCGCGCGTGCGCCTTCGGAGCGAGGTCGACGTTGACGATCTCGCGCGCGCCCGCCTTCGCGGCGTGGACCGAGAACGCGCCCGTATACGAGAAGAGGTTGAGCACGCGGCGATCGGCGGCGCGCGCCGCGACGGCGGCCCACCCGAGGCGCATGTCGGGGAAGAGCCCCACGCCGAGCGGCGCCGTGACGTCGAGCCCGAAGCGGACCGTCCCCGCGACGCCTTCGTCCTCGACGACGACCTCGAGAGGCGCTTCGTCGCCGCGCACGCGAACGGCCGGCTCGGGGGCGCCCTGCCCGCCGAGCGGGCGCAAACGGCGCTGCTCGTAGATGCCGCGCGGGCGCAGGGCCGCCTCGATCGCGTCGTAGAGCTCGTCGCGCCAACCGAGCGCGCCCGCCGAGAGCCACTGCACGACGACGAAGTCACCGAGCTTGTCGACGGTGACGCCGGGCAGGCCTTCGCTCTCGCCCGTGAACACGCGCATCGCCTGCGGGCGCTTCGCGCCGAGCAGCAACCACCGAAGCTGAACGGCGCGCGCGAATCGCGCCGCGACGACGCCGTTGCCCGGGACGACGCGCTCGTCCGCGTGGCGCGACAGGACGCGCACGGCGACGGGATGCTCGCGGTCTACATAGCCGCGCCCGACATACTCGCGGTTCCCCGAAATCAGGTCGACGAGGGCCCCCGTCGGCTCGGAGACGCCGCGCGGGCCGAGGGCGTCGCGAAATACCCACGGATGACCCGCGCGCACGCGCGTCGCGACGTCCGGGGTCACGCGGTACTCGCCGACGCGCATGTTGACGCCGCCTGGGGCGCGCCCGCGCACAAAGCCGGTGCTCCGTGTTCGCGGGCCTACGGATGCCGAGGGACGCGCGCGCGGTGGACCTTCTCTTTTCACGCGGCCCGGACCATAGAGATCCGCCCCCCCTCTGTCAAAGGACTTCCAAGATGATCATGCTGGCGAACATGCTGGCAAACATGCTGATGACCCTGCTGAAGATGCGGCGCGGCTGAGCCGTTTTCCCAGGATGAAGCACCCGTGTCTTTTGGAGAATTCGCGTCATGACCTTGACAGGTACCCCGGAAACCGGTGAGGCTTACGCGCCAAGGATGGTGCTGGGATGACCGCGAAACCTCCTTCAGGGCTGGCTGCCTCGGGCGCCGCCCAACAGACCCTTGATGCGCTCGACGCGATCGACATCGACGACGACGTAAAGTCGGACGCCACACCTGCGCCCACGCCCTTTTCGGCCAAGGACGCCGCCAAGCTTCCGGCGCAGCTTCCGACGGTGGATCCTGCGAACGTCAAGACGCCCGCGCCGGTGGCGAACCGCGACGCGGGGAGCGCGTTGCCGGCGATCCCGATGGCGCGGCGCGAGCCTTCGGGATCATTCCCGCTGCCCGGCATGGCCGCATCCGACGCGAACAAGAGCGACGACGACGTGACATTGATCGCGCGCCTCTCATTGCTCGACGAGCTCGTCGAGGAATCGACGAAGGTCGAGCCCCTCGAATCGGCGCTGCGCGCGGCCGCGAGCAAGGCCGATCCGATCGCGCTCGTCGATCAGGCGAACGCGCAGCGCGACAAGGCGCTCGGCGCCTCGGCGAGCGAGCAGCGCAGCGCTGCCGAGTTCGAGGATCCGGGCGACGACGACGACGAGCTCACCGTGAGCGCGACGCCCGGGATCATTTCGATCAGCGAAGACAGCGACGACGAAGAAGAAGAGACGACGGCTTCGCAGCGGCCGCCGGGCGCGCGACGAACGCCGACGCCCGTCACCGCGGGACCGCTCAAGACGCCCGCGCCGTGGAAGGCGGGCATGACGCCGCCGCCGTCGAAGTTGGGCGCGACGCCGCCGCCATCGAGCTTCGGCGCGCCTTCATCGTCGTCGCCGCGCTTGCCGGCGCCGCTGTTCGGTGGCGCGCGCCTGCCGGCGCCGACGCCCATGCCGGGGAAGGCGCTCCGTCTGCCCACGCCGAGCGGGGGTCTGTCGACGAGCACGGGCATTCCCGTTCCCGCGCCGCCCGCGCCTTCGAGCCGTGCCTTCACGCCGGCGCTGCCGATCCCGGCGCCCATCGGCGCGCTCACGACGACGCCGATGTCGCGCTCGGCGGTGTTCAACAAAGTTCAGCTTCCGATGGGCGGCCTCGTGGCCTTCCTCGTCTTCGCGTTCCTGGGCGGGCTCGTGCTGGGCGCGTTCCTGTGGCACGGCGAAGCGCCGCCGCCGATGGTCGTCGAGCCGGCGGCGCCGCCCGCGACGGCAGCGCCCGAGCCTGTCGCGCCCGCGGTGAACGCGCCCGTCGCGCCCTCGCCCGAGAAAGCGATCGCCGAGCCGACGCCCGCGCCGAAGCCCGTCGAGCCCGAAAAGCCTGCGCCCGTCGTGCACGAGAAGCCCGCGCCCGTCGAGAAGGTGGCGCCCGCGCCCAAGCCGAAGGCGATCGCCGTCGCACCGAAGCCCAAGGCAGCGCCCGTGGTCAAGGCCGCGCCCGCGCCCAAGGAGCCGGTCGCCGCGGCGCCGAAGCACGTCGCCGCGCCCGTCGCGCACGTCGCGAAGCCCGCGGCAGCCCCCAAGAAACCGACGGGGAAGCCCGCCAAGGGCAGCAAGAACTGGGTCGATCCGTTCGCTGAGTAGCTGAGTACACGTCGGCGCCGTGAGGCCCTGCCCTTGAACACGGACGCCGTCACCCGCGGAGATCAACCTCCTGCCCCCGCGTCAACCGGCTTCGAAATCGCCCGGAGTCCCGGAACGCGAACAGGATCAGGACATCAGGCCCTCTCGTCCGAGCTCAGAGCGGAGCGCGCCCAGGGTCCGGCCTGCGAGCAGACATGAATCCTGTCGACGGCGTTCAAGCGGTCGTGCTCGGAGACGCGGATCGCGCGCGACTCACGGAGCTGTGCGCGGCGTGCTCGGACTTCTTCGACCTCGTCGAGGGGCAGCCCGGAGGCGAAGCGACAGCGGCCGAGCTGCTGGGCCCGATCGAAGCGGCGTATTCCCACGGCGCCCATCACGTTTGGGGGTTCGAACGCGACGGTCGGTTGGTCGGCGTCGCCGAATTGCTGGGCGGACACCCGGCCGCCACCGCGTGGTACATCGGCCTTCTCATCCTCCGCCCCGCGGAGCGGCGGCGCGGGCTCGGACGAAAGCTCGTCGACGAGCTCCGCGCTTGGATTGCCGCGCGCGGCGGCACCGTCGTTCGCGTCGTCGTCCAGGAGCAGAACCCGCGCGCGCGCGCGTTCTGGGAGCGCGAGGGATTCGCCCTCGAGCGCGAGGTCGTCAAGAAGACGGGTCTCCTCGAAGGTCGCGTCGCGATCCTCACCTGGCTGATTCGAAGACCTGGACCTCAATGAGATTCGGGTCGTCGTCAATCGTGCGGCAAGGGGTCACAACGTCGACTCCCGGACGGCCCGGTTGTTCGTTTTCGCGCACCCGCGCCGATGACCGACCCAAACTTCGCGCGATCGCCCTGGCTTCGCGATTGCTCATGTCCCCCACCATGAGCCAGAGCGCCTCGCTTCCTCGAATCCGTTTTCCCCGGACCTTCCTCGCCGTTGCCGTCGTCGGCGCGGCCTTCGCTTGTTCGGTTCCGCGGCTCGCGCGCGCCGACGAACCGATCCTGAGCCTCGCGCCACCGGATCCTTTCATCCGCGCCTTCGTGCAGCCGGGCGTCGGTCTCGTCGAGCTCGGCAACGTCAAAGCCGGCCTCTTCTTGGGACCGCACCTGTCGCTCGAGGGTATGGCCGCGTGGACGGGCGTGTACGGCGTGCGCTGGGGCGGCGGCCTCACCGCCTTCCTCGGTCACGCCGAAGGCAACCGCCCGCCCCGAAGCGCGCTCACCGTCGGCGCGCGCCTCATGCTCGACAGCGCCATGACGTTCGATAGCCACGGCGACGATCTGTCGTCCTACGTCGCGCTGCCCGTCGGCTACTCGCTCGTCCGTGACAACGGACTCTTCTTCACGGCGACCATCGCGCCCGTCGTCCTGCACGAACGGACGAGCCCCACGCCGACGACGACCGGACACGACTGGACGGTGAGCGGCCCGATCTTCAACGTGGGCGTCGGCTTCGTGTTCCCGCGATGACGATCGGGCCAGCGAGGGTCCGGCAGAGGCACCGGGTACAGCAGAACACCGCTTCCCAAGGCGCGGAAGCCCCGTTGCTGAGCGTTACGGCCCGTTACGAATCAGGCACTTGGATCAACCGAGGCGCGCCTGGAGGTTCATTTCGTGACGGATCGTTACGCGCGGGGAGTATGCATGGCGCGACTACGCCCTCTGCGCGCTGATCACGAGGCCGGGGCGAGCGTCACCTGCGAGTTCGTCTGGGGCGTGATCATGTCGAGCGAGAACCACTGCCCGGACGTCTGACTCGTTCCCGTCGTCCAGCCCGTGCTCGCGCTCCCGTCGATGGCGCCCGCCGCCGAGCTGCCGCCACCCGTCGGAGAGCCCGTCGCGACCCAACCCGCGCGCGGCAATACCGACTGCGCGCGCGCAGGCCGCGCGGCCAACACCAGGCCGACGGCGGCCACGAACAGGAACGTCGCTCTTCGCATGAGTGTTCTCCTCGGAGGGGCTCGTCACCCGAATGGGCGGCGCACCTGTAACACCGGCGGCCGATCGGCGGCAAGGAGACGGTCTGGGGTAAAGTGCGCGCCCCATGAACACTCCTCTACGTCTCACCACTCTGATCGCGCTCACCATGTTTGCGACGGGCATCACCGCCTGCGGCAAGGGTGGGTCCTCGAGCCCGCCGGATGGGAGCGC
>JBBQJG010000353.1:0-5320 GCA_038325725.1 Polyangia bacterium
TCGTTAGCGTGCGCGCGAATCGTCCCCCACCCGTCTGAGACGGTCCCATGAAAACACTCTGGTCGAAGTCGCGGGGCGCCGGCGCCGCGATGGCCCTGTTGCTCACGTCGCTCGTCGGCCGCCAAGCCGGCGCGCAGGCCACCCCGAAGTTCGAATACGGCAAGGCAGAAGAGGTCAAGCTCGTCCAGTGGAAGGCCCAAGCCAAGGGCGGCCTGCTCATGACCGGCGGCAACTCGAGCACGGCGAACGGCACCGTGGGCTTTCAGGCCTCGCGCAAAGAAGGCAGCAACAAGCTCGCGCTCGAGGGCGCCTTCGCCTACGGCACGTCGCGCATCTATGACGTCACGTCGACGCCCGACGCGGTCGATCCGACCAAGCAGGTCATCACGGCGATGACCTCGCGCGACGCCGAGTCCACGAACAACTGGATCGCCAAGGCCCGCTACGATCGATTTTTCACGCCTAACAATGCCGGCTACGTCACGGCGCTCGCGGGCGGCGACAAGATCGCGGGCAAGACCTTCATGGGCGGCGGTCAGATCGGCTACAGCCGGCAGTTGCTCGCGAACGACAAGCACCTCCTCGTCGCCGAGCTCGGCTACGACCTGTCGTACGAACGTTACGTCCAGCCCCAGGACAAACCGGCCGTCGATCCCGTGACGATCCACTCGGCGCGCTTCTTCGTGGGCGAGACCTTCAAGCTCGCGGCCCAGACCGGCCTGTCGGGCAGCGTCGAGGCCCTGTTCAACCTCAACAAGGAAGGCGGCGCGCTCAACGCCAAGGACAACACGAAGGGCGTCGACGCCTTCAAGGACACGCGCTTCGTCGGCAAGCTCGGCGTGACGACGACGCTCGTCAAGAGCCTCAGCGTCGGCCTCGGCTACACCTTGAAGTACGACCAGAATCCGGCGCCGCGCCCCGTGCCCGCGTCCGCGCCTAAAGGCGCCGTCTTCGGCCCCGCCTTCAACCCGTTCGCCTTGACGACCGATCAGCTGTTCGAGGCGACGCTCGTCTACACGTTCCTTTAGAGCGGGACGCAGAGCGCGCGCGACAGCACGCGATAGCCGAGGCGCTCGTAAAAGGCCTCGGCCTCGACGTTGCCGGCCCAAACGGTCAGCACGAGCTCGGCGGCGCCCTGCCGGCGGGCCCACGCGCCAAGCTCGTTCATGAGGCGCCGGCCGAGCCCGCGGCGGCGCGCGGCGCGCGCGACGACGAGGATCTCGACGTGCCCGCGCCGGAGCGGGACCATCGCGGGGTCGGGCGGCGTGTCGTGGATGCGCACGACGCCGAAGCCGTCGAGGCCCAACGTGACGCGAGGGTTGCCTTGGTCGCCCCCGGCGACGAAGGTCGCGGCCTCGCCTGCGTTCAGGAGCGCGCGCCACTCGTGCTCGGCGTGGGGCGTCGCGCGAAAGTAAGCGGGCGCGAGCGACGCGTGCAGCTCGTCGGCGTCGCGCCACAGCGCCGACGCGGCCTCCCAGTCGTCCTGTCGGGCGCGGCGAATCATGTTATCGGCGTCGCCACGACAGGAGGCGCGCCGTTAGGCGCCGTCCTCGTTGACCTCGACGGCGAAGCGCTCGCGCATCGCGCGATAGACCATGTCCTCGATCTCCGTCTCGGTCCGCATCGCCATCGCCTGCGCGAGCATCCGCTCGGCGTCGTCGAGGTGAGTCGAACGGATGATCGATTTGACGACGGGGATCTGCCGCGGCGCCATCGAGAGGTTTCGCAGGCCGAGACCCAGCAGCACCCAAACGAACAGCGGATCGCCCGCCATGTCGCCGCACATGGCGACCGGCTTGCCCACGCGGGTCGCGCCCACGACGATCTGCTTGAGGGCACGCAGGATCGCCGGGTGCAGCGGGTGATACAGGTAGCCGACGTGCTCGTCCTCGCGAGCGGCGGCGAGCGCATACTGAATCAAGTCGTTCGTGCCGATGCTGAGGAAGTCGCACTCCGCCGCCAGCAGATCCGCGATGAAGGCCGCGCTCGGCGTCTCGACCATGACGCCGACGGGGACGTTCGGATCGTGCGGCAAACCCTGGCGTGCAAGGTCCGCGCACACCTCGGCGCAGATCGTCTTGGCGGCGCGCAGCTCCGCGACGCCCGAGATGAGCGGAAAGAGGATCTTCATGGGGCCGACGGCCGCGGCTCGATAGAGCGCCCGCAGCTGTGTGCGGAACAGGTCCTGGCGGTGCAGCGAGAAGCGGATCGAGCGCAGGCCCATCGCCGGGTTCGCGCCGCTCGGGATGCGAACCGAGAGGGGCAGCTTGTCGCCACCGAGGTCGAGGGTTCGGAACGTCACGGGGCGGCCCTGGACGCTCTTGAGCGCGGCGACGGCGTGCGCGTGCTGCTCATCCTCGGACGGGAGGTCGGGCCGCTCGAGGTAGAGGAACTCGGTGCGGAACAAGCCGACCGATGCCGCGCCCAGATCGACGGCGATGGGGATCTCCTCGAGCATCTCGATGTTCGCGGCGAGGTGGACCGTGGCGCCGTCCTTCGTCATGCACGGCTCGTCGCGCATCGCCTCGAGGCGAAGCGCGCGCTGGCGGTGCACGTCGGCGCGCGCGCGGTAGCGCCCGAGCGCCTCGTCGTCCGGATCGAGGATGACCTCGCCGCGCGAGCCGTCGACGATGACGGTCATGCCCGACCACACTTTGTGGCCAAGGCCCTCGACGCCGACGACGTAGGGCAGCCCGAGCGCGCGCGCGATGATCGCTGTGTGCGAGGTGCGCCCGCCACCCTCCGTGCACAGGCCAGCCACCTCAGCGCGCCCGAGCTGGGCGGCGTCGTTGGGCGACAGCTCGTGCGCGATCGCGACGGCGCCCTTGGGCGACTCCTCGGGGTTCGCCGAGTCGTCCTTGCCGATGAGGTTGCGCAGAAGGCTCTCGCCGACGACGGCGAAGTCGGAACGGCGGTCGCGGAAGTAGGGGTCTTCTATCCGCTCGAAGACCGCCTGGATTTGATCCAGTGATTTACGCACGGCCCACTCGGCGGCAACGAGGTCCTCGCGAATGGCCTTGCGCGCCACCTCGACGAGGTGGACGTCAGAGAGCATGAGGCGGTGCGCCTCGAGGATGCGGTAGTGCTGCTCGTCGGCCTCGCGCTCGGCGACTTGCTGCTGGATGCGCGCGAGCTGCGCGTCGGTCTGGCGCAGCGCCTCCTCGAAGCGCGCAACTTCGGACTCGACGGCCTCCGCCGAGATACGCCGCTCGTGCACGTCGACGCGGCTGCCCAGGACGTGCGCGACGCCGATGGCGATGCCCGGCGACGCGCCGACGGCAGTCAGACGCTCCATGGATCCCCCTCCCCCATCAATGCCCCCGTCCCGTCACGCCTCGACGCCCTCCCCGAATCCTTGGTCGATGAGCTCGAAGAGCTTCTGCACGGCCTCCTCGGCGTCGTCTCCCTCGCAGATGAGCGTGAGCGTCGTGCCCAGGCCCGCGACGAGCGTGAGCAGGCCCATGATGCTCTTGCCGTTCGCGGTCGTGTCGTCCTTGGCGACCTTCACCTCGCACACGAACTTGTTCGCGAGCTTGACGAAGGTGACGGCGGCGCGGGCGTGGAGGCCCAGGCGGTTGCGAATGCGGGCGTCTCGTTTAACGGTGGTCATCAGTGCGAGTCCCCTGGCCCGGCGTGAGTGTGGGTCGTGATCTTCCCCGTGAGCTCGGAGCCCAGGCGGATCGAACGCTTGCCGACCTCTTTGAGGGAATCGGCGAGCGCGGCCGGCGGCAGGGCGTGGCGATCGAGCGTCGCGAGCTTGAGCAGCATGGGCAAATTGACGCCACAGACGATCTCGACGGGCCGGGAGCCGTCGACCATGGCGAGACAAGCCTGGAACTCGGAGGAGCCGTGCACGTCGACGAGGATGAGCAAGCCGGCGCCCCCCTCGACGGCGTCGCACGCTTGCCCGACGCGCGAAAGGACGTCGCCATAGTCCTCGCCGACGACAACGGCGACCGAGGACGCGGCGTCGAGCGGACCGACGATCTCGGCGGCGGCGGACAGCAAGCAGGCGCCGCACCCGCCGTGCGTGACGACGACGAGGCCGACGACCGAGTCGTCTCCTCCCGCGCCCTGAATCGCTGTGCCGCTCGACATGGCCGTTCAGTTTAGCGGGAAATGTCCCCTAGCGGGAAGCAGGACCCGAGGGGGCGCCGCCCCGCTGAATGTCGCGATGGCGAATCGAAACCGAGAACCGCGCGCCCAGGCGCCGGCCCAGCTCCTTGGCGATCGCGACGGAGCGGTGTCGGCCCCCTGTGCACCCGATGGCGACCGTCGCGTACGACTTGCCCTCGCGCTGAAAGCCGCGCACCGACACGTCGATGAGGTCCTCGGCCTTTTCGACGAAGATCTTCGTCTCGGGATCGTCGAGGACGAAGCGCGCCACGGCCTCGTCCTCGCCCGAGAGCGCCGAGAGCGCCGGCACGAAGAAGGGGTTGGGCAGGAACCGCACGTCGAGGACGACGTCGGCCTCGACGGGGAGGCCGTGCTTGAAGCCAAACGACAGCAGCGTGACGGCGAGATCGCCCTCCGTGTGGCCGTAACGCTCCATGATGAGCGCGCGCAGCACGTGGACGGTGAGCGTGCCGGTGTCGACGAGGGCGTCGGCCGATTGACGCAAGATCGCCAGCTTCTGACGCTCCTCGATGATGCCCGCGCGGATGTCCGTGTCCGAGAGCGGGTGACGGCGGCGCGTCTCGGAGAAACGCCGGATGAGGATCTCGTCGGACGCGTCGAGGAAGAGGATCTCGACGGAGTGACCGAGCTTCTTCGCGTCCGCGAAGATCGACAACGCACCGTCGAGGAAGTCACCGCCGCGCGCATCGATGCCGAGCGCGGCGCGGTCGATGTCGGCACGCGTCGATACCAGCTCGAGGAACTTCGGCACGAGCGGCAGCGGGAGGTTGTCGGCGGCGTAGTAGCCGAGATCCTCGAGGGCACGCAACGCCGTCGACTTGCCGGCGCCCGAAACGCCCGTGACGACGACGAGCTTCATTCGACGTCGTCCCGCCAGCGCCGCTCGCGCGCGTCGGCGAGCGCGCGATCGAGGCGCTCCTGGAACTCGCGCGCCGAGTGGTGGCCGCGCACCTGGAGGAGCCGGTTGCGGGCCGCGACCTCGATGAGCGAGCTGACGTTGCGGCCCGGCGACACGGGGATGCGCAGCAGCGGCACGGGCACCTCGAGGATCGGGTAGACCATCTCGTCGAGGCCGAGCCGGTCGTGGGTCTCCGCGGCGTCCCAGCGCGTGAGCTCGAGGACGAGCTCGATCTTCTTCTCGTCGCGCACGGCGGCGACGCCGAACATGTCCTTGATGTTGATG
>JBBQJG010000354.1:0-5284 GCA_038325725.1 Polyangia bacterium
CCCACCCGCCCGCGGCGAGGTGCGCCGGCATCGGGTAGAAGCCGCCCATGAGGCGGCAGCGCGTGCCCTCGCAGCCGAAGCCGCCGAAGCGCCGCGGCAGCTTGACCTCGAAGGCGAGCTCGAGCGTCGTCGTCCCGCCGGGCGGCAGCGGACGCGGCAGCGCGACGCGCGCGAGCGTGCGCGCCCCCGCGTCGGTGTCCTCGATCGTCACGCGCGCGGGCGCGCCGTCGACGCGCGCGTCGCCGACCTCCATCCCGGCGGGCGAGAACAGGCCCGGGTACAGCCAGTGGAAGTTGACGTCGCCGAGCGACGCCGGACGCTCGGCGAGGTGGTTGGGATACAGCCACAGCGGCACGCTCGGCAGCGCGACGTCGCTCGTGTTGTGGAGCTGGATCGTCGCGCGGCCGAACAGCGGCCCGCGCTCCGGATCGAGTGTCACGTCGAGGGTGATGGACAGCCCGGCGGCCGCGTGCGCGCGCGGCGCCGCGTGCGCGAGCGCGAGTGCGAAGACGGCCGCACCGACGAGGCGGGCGCGAGGACCCCGTGACGTCAGGGTCCGAGCTCGGGGCTGGTCTCGGGCAGGTCGGCGGCGGGGAGCCCCGGCTTCGTCGTCGCGGTGGCGTCGCCCGACGTCGGGTCGACGACGTCGCTGTAGTCGACGCCCGGCTTGCGCACGTACGAGACGATGGGCGCTTTTACGGCCCCCATGACGCGACCCTCGAGGACGTTGACGGGCACGGGCTCATCGAGCTCGTAATAGTACCCCCGCGTCGTCAGCTCGTAGCGGTAGTGCTGCCCCTCGACCTCGAGGCGCTTCTTGAGGCTCATGGGCATGTTCCCGATGCGCACGAAGTGCCGGTGGCGCAGCACGAAGTCGTATAGGCGCACCGCGCGGTTGTTCACGAGCCGGTGACACCCGTGCGAAAACCGCCGCGCGATCGACGTGTAGTCGTCCGAGCCGTGCGTGCGGATCTGGTTGTCGAAGCCACCGCGCCGCGGGTCGATGTGGATCGCGAGCACGAGCCCGTACGCCGACTGGAAGCCCGGCCCCATGACGTCGGTGTTGACGACGGTGACGGGCCCGACGTTGCGGTCGAGCACCTTGTGCGTCAGCAGATCCTTCGCGGGCGTGCTGTCGGGCGGGACCCAGACGGGCGCGGCGACGATGTTCTTCCACACGCGCGGCCCGACGTCGGAGTTCTTGTACTTGAAGTAGACGTGCCCGTCGCCGTGCAGCTCGCTGCGCCACGAGCCGATCGTCGTGCGCCAGCGCGCGAGCGGGATCTTCTGCTTCCGCCACGTCGTGAAGAGCGTGAGGCTGGGATAGTGATCGCGCCGCTGGATGACAGGGCGCCCGCGGTTGTCGAAAGGCAGGTCGTACCAGATGTCGCCCCGATCGATCTCGACGGACAGCGCCATCGGATCGGCGTAGTAGGGCGGCAGGGCGGGCGCGGCGAAGGCGACATGCAACGTCGCGAGCCCCGCGCCGTGCGCGCGCAGGAGCGCGACGAGATCCTCGGGCGTCGCGACGCCAAGCGCCGCCAGCAGCGCGTTGACGTGGTCGCCGACGAGGTCCGGCACGAGGTGGACCTGACCGTCCGCGTCCTTGTAGGTCGGCGGGTTCTTCTTGCGGTATTGAGCCAGCGAACCGTCCTCGACAATGCCGGCCGCATCCGCGAGGCGCTCGGCGGCGACGCGCTTGAACGTGTCGAGCTCGAGCAGCCGCGTCGACTGCAGCAGCGCCTCGAGCGTCTCGCCACCGAGCAAGCCCCACCCGAAGATGTCGTTCTTTCGCTCCCAGATCGCGAGCGCCTCGTGGGTCGGCAGATCGTATTGCCCGTCGACGTGGCGGCTCCGCGGCGTCAGCAATCCCTCGCACAAAAGCCGCGCCTGCAGCGCGCGCACGGCGCGCAGCCGCGCTTGCCCGCGCACGAACCGCTCGGCGCGCGCCTTCTGCTTCGGGTTCGGATCGGCGCGCAGCACGGCCAGCACCTCGTCGCGCGTGGGCGGGTGCTCGGGCGGCGCGCCCCCGTCGACGCCGACAGCGCGCGCCTCGGTCTCCTTGCGCATCCAATCGGTGTCGCGCAGCGCTTCGAGGTAATCGCGCTTGGCGCGCTCGCGATCGAGGAAGCCGACGTTGCCCGTGTAGCTCTCGAGCCCGTCGCGATCGACGCGGTCGACACAAGCCTCTCGCGCGGGCGCGATGTCCTCCTCGAGGCGCGGCGCGAGCACGGACAGCGTCGGCGGGATGCCGAACACCTCGAGGTAGTTGTGCTCGCCCGGCTTGGCCGGCTGGCTCTCGTCGTTCACGCGATCGTTCGCGAGCGCGACGAACGTCGCGCGGTACGTGTTCGGCTTCGGCGGGTCGGTCTGAGGATCGCCCCCGCTCGAATCCTGAAAGATGAACGGCGCCCACGCGTCGCCGAGGTCGACGTCCAGCAACCCCGCCGCGCGCGCGGCCGCGATCGTCATCTTCGTCGCGACGCCCTTTTCGTAGCGGTAGGTCTCGCCGGCCGCGAGGGCGGGCAGGGCGGCCCGCTTCGGGATGGGCGGCCGCGGCGGCTTGGGCGGCGGCGCGGGCGCGACGACCTTGACCTCGGGCGCGGGCTTCGCGTGACACCCGAGCGCGAGCGCCGCCAGGGCGAACGCCGCCAGAGGCATCCTCGCCCGCGGCAGCGTCGCCGAGGCCAGCGACGAGAGGGGGCGTCTGGTCACGCCCGAAGTCTAGCGGACCGGCTCAGTCGCGAAAGTTTACGTACTGCAGGTCCAGGCCGTAGTCACCCTTGCGCAAAAGAGCGATGCCCTCCTGGAGGTCATCGCGGTTCTTGCCGGTTACGCGCAGCTCGTCGCCCTGGATCTGCGCCTGCACCTTGATCTTGGAATCCTTGACGGCCTTGACGATCTTCTTGGCCGTCTCCATCTCGATGCCTTGTTTGATGAGAACGAGCTGCCGGACGGTCTGCCCGCCCGCCGCCTCGACGTCCTTGGGATCGAGGCACCGCTGCGACACGTTCCGCTTCGCCATGCGCTCGCGCAGCACGGTGATGGCGGCTGCCGCGTGCTCCTCGTCGGCGGTCTTGAGGACGATGCCCTCGGCCGTGCGCTCGAGGGAGGTGTTCGTGCCGCGGAAGTCGTACCGCTGCGCGATCTCCTTGGCGGCGGTGTTGAGCGCGTTGTCGAGCTCCATGAGGTTCACTTTCGAGACGACGTCGAAGGAAGGCATGTGGGCGGCAGTCTAACGCCAGATTCGTGGCGCGCGCCGCTTCCGTGGGGCCCACGCGCTGTGATGCATCGACCGCCCTGGCGGGGTCGCCCGCGGTGCCCCCATAATGAAACATGGCGTCTGTCGCGCAGGCCGTCTCGCTCCCAGCCCCCGAAGACGTCGCGACGCACACGACGGCCGCGGGGCGCTTCGCGCGCGCCGAGCATCTGCCGCAGACGTACTCGCCGTGGCGACATATGGGCCTCACGGCGGCGATCGCGGCGGCCATCGCGACGCTCGCGGGCGTGCTTGCCTCGCGCGCGCGCCCGCTCGACTGGGCGCTCATGCCGATCTTCTTCGTCGTCGCGAACTTCATGGAGTGGGCGGTCCACCGCTACCCCATGCACCACCCGATGTTCCCCCGCATCATGTACAAGAACCACGCGATGCTTCACCACATCGCCTTCACCGACGGCAACATGCCCGTCGGCAACGCGCGCGAGCTCGGGCTCGTCATGATGCCCTGGTACACGATGCTGGGCCTGTTCACGCTGACGTCGCCGGTCATGGTGCTCGCGGGCGTGCTGCGAGGTCCGGGGCTCGCGGGCGTGTTCCTCCTGGGCGCCGTCCTCTACTTCGTCAGCTACGAGACGCTCCACGCGCTGTACCACCTGCCCGCGGCGCAGCTAGACCGCATGCTCCTCGGCCGCCTGCCGCTCTTCCGCCGCATGCAGGCGCACCACACGCATCACCACATCCTCAAGCGCATGGCCTTCGTGAACTTCAACGTCACGGTGCCGCTGATGGACACGCTCTTCGGGACAAAAGAGAAGGCGTAGCGCCCGCGTCGTTCGCTCAGCGGGCCCCGGCGTCGCCGAAGTTGCACGTCCACACGCCCGCCTGGCAGTTGCAGAAGGGATTCGCCGGCATGCCACACGGAAACGAGCTGCTCGGACCGTACCCCGGGGGGCACTGCCACTCGCCGTCCTTGCAGATAGACATGGTTGCGTAGTCGGTGAGGTAGCAATTGAACGATGAGCCAGGGCAGACAGCGGCGGCATCGGACGCGTCGCCCTCGTCGCTCCCGTCGGGCGCGGCCGCGTCCGGCAACGCATCCGTCGAGGTACCGCCGTCGCTCCCGGCGTCGGCACGGACACCTCTCACGGGGGCGTCGTCGCAGCCGAGCCCGAGGGCGCCCGCGCACAGGACGATCAGGAAGAGGCCGACGCTACCGTTCATCTTTGACATGGTTCGCCGCGTTTCGTTTGCACGGTCCGTACCGCGTCGATGGTGCCGCCAACGAAGGTCTCGGACGCGAGAGCCACGCCCAAGGCCAGACACGGATGTCGCGGAGTCGGCCCGCGTGGCGTCGAGCGCTACTTCAGGGAGCTCGCGAGCTTTTTCGCCTGAGCCTTGTCGCAGACCTTCGTCGACGCGTTCACGCTGACGAAGTACCCCTTGCCCGGCAGCCACAGCCCGGTCGCGCTCGCGAGCATGGGCGCCGACTTCGGCGACGCCGCCTTCTCGGTCATGAAGACCTTGCCGATCTTCTTCCACACGAAAAACGGATCGGCCGGCGCGTCGGGGACCTCTTTCTGCGCGGGCGCGTAGATCTGGACGAAGGTGTTCTCCTCGTTCGCGCCTTCGACCTTGAAGACGTACTTGCACGTCTCCTTCGAGCCTTCTTCGCCGAGGTAGGTCGCTTCGGACTCGCCGCAAGCCGCGAAGACCGCGGGGAGAAGCAGGTGCGCCGCGACGGTCGGGTCGCAGCACTTCTTGCCGTTGTGGGCCTTGCAGGTGCCCGCGGCGGCGGGGGCGGGGGCCGGCTTGTCGGCGCGGGCGAGCGATCCGGAGCCCATAGCCGCGAGCAATCCGAGCCCCGCGCCCAGGACGCCACCGACGAGGATCTTCGACTTCGACATGCGCCGACCGTATCACAGGCCCTCCGCGCGTCGGAGCCGAGCGATCTCGACGGCGAACGGTCGTTGACACGTTCGTCGGGGCCATGTAGATCCGTCCGCCACATCCCTGGGGTGGTAGTTAAGTTGGTTATAACGCCGGCCTGTCACGCCGGAGGCCGCG
>JBBQJG010000355.1:0-5269 GCA_038325725.1 Polyangia bacterium
GGACGAGGCGCTCGCGAAGCGCGACGTCCATGCGCAGGCGCTCGAGCGTCTGCGCCGTCGCCTGCTTCGCGCCGTCGATGGGGTGCGCCTGGAGAAAGGCCGTGATCTCCTCGAGGTGCCTGCGCTCGGGCAGCGCGGACAGCGCCTCGACGAGGCGGCGGAGCAGCATGGGCGAGTCGGCCTTGGCGCGCACCTCGTCGAAGCGCGTGCGTACGAGGCGCCAAGCGCTCTCTCTCGTCGCGGGATTCGCGAGCAACACGCCGAGGAACGACGTGAAGTCCTGCATGGGGACGTCGGCGCCGAGGCTCAGCTCGACGGCGCGCGCCGCGAGCGCGGGCTCTTCGACGCGCGCGAGCGCGTGAAGGAAACGTCGCTTCGCGGCCGGGTCGGCCTCTTCGCGCGCGCGGCGGCGCAGCTCTTCGAACCGGGTGACGTCGGCGCGGCGCGCGGCGGCCGTGACGACGATGTCGAGCAAGTTCGGATCGACGGACAAGCGCGGCAAAAGTGGATCGACCGGGGGCGCGCCGAGCGCCGGCAGGCGTCGCTCGGCCTCGGCGACGGCCGCCGGGTCGCGTGCGAGCAGCACGAGCGCGCGCAGCAGCGCCGCGCGACACAGGCGCGTCTCGTCGTCCTCGACCTCGCCCGCGGCGCCGGGGCCCCAGCCGAGCTTCGCGGCGCGGCCGCCCACGAGCCCGCGCACGAACGCCTGGAAGCGCGGACGCGAGGCCTCGTCGAGATGGCGGTGCTCGATCGTCCCGAGCCGCCCGACGAGATCGTCGAGGACGACGTGGTCCTCTTCGTCGCCGAGGCTCGCCACGAGATCGAGGAACGCGGAGATCGACACGAGTCCGGCGCGCACGAGCGCCCACTGATCCGACACGAGCGCCATGCGCTCCGACGGCCGCAGCTCGGCGACGGCGGTCAAGAGCTTGCCGAGCAGGGGGCCGTCGTACGCGGCGCGGAAGAAGCCACGCGCGTCGGCGTTGCCGCAACACCAGGTCACGGCGCCCTTCGCGTCGAGGGTGATTTTCTTTTCGCGCGCGTCGAGCAGCACGGCCTGCTCCTTGACGCCCGTGGCGTCGCGGAAGCGCAGCACGACGGGGACGAGCCACGTTTGGGGCGTGCCAGTCTCGCGCGCCGCGGGATCAGCGAAGAACCGCCGCTGCGCGAGCGTCAACGTGTTCGTCGCTTCGTCGAGCGACATCGCGATGACCGGGTAGCCCATCTGGCGAATCCAGCCGTTCGCGAGCTCTACGATGGGCTGCCCCGACGCCTCGGCCAGGGCGCTCCACAGGTCGTCGGCCGTCGCGTTGCCCTCGCGGTGCCGCTGCATGTACAGGCGGATGCCGTCGCGGAAGCGATCCTGCCCCGCCGTGTTGAGGTAGCCCTCGATCATGCGGAGGACGGCGCCGCCCTTTTCGTAGGTGATGGCGTCGAACGATTCGCCGGCTTCCTCGGCGTTGCGGATCTCGGCGCGGATGGGGTGCGCCGCCTGCAGCGAATCGAGCAGCATGGCGCCGCCCTTGCCGCCCTCGAAGTCCATCCAGATGCGCCACTCGGGGCGCCACTGGTCGACGATCTTGTAGGCCATCCACGTCGCGAAGGCCTCGTTGAGCCACAGATCGTCCCACCAGACCATCGTCACGAGGTTGCCGAACCACTGGTGGGCCAGCTCGTGCGTGATGACCTCGGCGACGCGCTTTTGCACGGACAGCGGCGCCGTCGCCTCGTCGAGCAGCAGCGCGACCTCTCGGAAGGTGATGCAGCCGGCGTTCTCCATGGCGCCCGCCTCGAAGTCGGGCACGCCGATCTGATCGAGCTTGCCGAACGGGTAGGGCAGGCCGAAGTAGTCCTCGAGCAGCGGCAGCACGGCGGCTGCCGCGCGCTGCGCGAATGCAGTCAGGTGCTTCTTCGCGGGGACCGCCCAGGTCCGGATCGGGACGTCGCGCGTCGTGATGGCGTCGCTCGCCACGAGCTCGCCCACGACGGCGGCGACCAGGTACGAAGACAGCAGCGGCGTCGGCGCGAACGTGACGCGACGGCCCCCCGCCGGATCGGCCTCGTCGTGCGTGATGACTCCGTTCGAGATCGCGACGGCGCTCGCGGGCACGCCCGAGAGGGTCAGCTCCCACCGGGCCTTGAAGGCCGGCTCGTCGAAGCACGGGAACACACGTCGCGCGTCGGCCGCCTCGAACTGGGTGACGGCGATCTGGCCGGCGCGGTAGAGGCCGCGCAGGCCGGGGCTGAAGGCGCCGCGGTAGGCGAGCTCCAACGTCGCGCGCCCCGCGGGCAGAGGCTCGGCGAAGGTGAGTGTCACGGTCTCGCTCTCGGCATCGACGCTCGCGCGGCCGGCGTTCGCGCTCCCGCCGACGCGCGCCGTGGCGCCTTCGAGCAGCTCGAGCGCCACGGCGTGCAGGTGAAGCTCCGTTCGTGGCCGGTCGAGGGTGACGTCGATGCAGAGCGAGCCCTCGAATGTGTTGGACGCCAGGTCGATCCGCAGGTCGGCTTGGTACCGGCTGGGCCGAACGTCGAGGGGGAGGCGAAAGTTCTTCCCGAGGCTCATGAGTGCACCATGGTCGTCGTCGGCATTTGTACCGTAATCTACGAACAGATGTCGCAGGTTCCGCCCCCCGCCGGTTCGGCCGCCACCGACGGTCACGACCCGTACGCTCCGCTCCGCGTTCCCGGATTTCGCTGGTTCGTCGCGAGTGTCCTCACGATGGCCATGGGCGCCCAGATTCAGGGCCTCGTCGTCGCGTGGCAGATGTACGCGCTCACGCACGATCCGCTCGCGCTCGGCATGGTCGGCCTCGCCGAGGCGCTGCCCTTCATCGGGCTCGCGCTGCCCGCGGGCCACATCGCCGATGCGCACGATCGCCGGCGCATCGCGCTGCTGGCGCTCGTGGCGCTGGCGACGTGCGCGCTCGGGCTCGCGGCGCTCAGCTTCGTCGTGCGGCGCGGCGCGGGGGCACCGCCCGCGTGGGCCCGCTGGAGCATCTACGGCGTCATCGTCGTGTGCGGCGTCGCGCGCAGCTTCCTGTTGCCGGCGCGCAACGCGCTCGCCTCAGAGGTCGTGCCGCGACCGCTGTTCGCGCGTTCGGTGGCGTGGCGCACGGGCATCTGGCAGGTCGCGGCCGTCGTCGGACCCGCCGTGGGCGGTGTGCTCTACGGCTGGGTGGGCCCGACGACGTCGTATCTCGTCGCCGCGGTTCTCATGGCGATGGCCTTCTTCGCCGTGTGGCGCATCCGCGTCGTCACGCCGCGCGCGCTCGGGCCGCGCATCAGCCTCGCGACGGGCGTGCGCGAGGGGCTCGTCTTCCTCTTCGCGCGGCGCCTGTTCATCGGCGCGATGACCCTCGATTTGCTGGCCGTCCTGTTCGGCGGCGCCGTCGCGTTGCTGCCGATCTTCGCCGAAGAGATCCTGCGCAGCGGCCCCCAGGGCTTGGGGCTCCTGCGCGCGGCGCCCGCGATCGGCGCCGTCATCATGTCGGGCACGCTCGCGGTCGGTCGGCCGCCGCGCCGCGCGGGCCGGGCTTTTCTAGGCGGCGTCACGATCTTCGGCGCGACGATCGTCGGCTTCGCGCTGTCGCGCTCGCTCTGGCTGTCCGTGGCGATGCTCGCCGTCGGCGGCGCGGCCGACATGCTGAGCATCAACTTCCGCAGCACGATGGTGCAAGTGCTCGTGCCGCCGTCGATGCTGGGCCGCGTGTCGGCCGTCAATCAGATCTTCATCGGCTCGTCGAACGAGATCGGCGCCTTCGAGTCGGGCGTCGCCGCGCGCTTGCTCGGCACGGTGCCGTCCGTCGTCCTGGGCGGCGCCATCACGATGTTCGTCACGTTGGTGGTCGCGTGGCGCGTGCCGGAACTGCGGCGCCTCGATCGCATCGAGGCCGAGCCCGACGTCCGCGCGGCGTGAGCGTCACAAGCCGCCGCCGAGACCAAAAGTTCGGACGGTCTTCACGTTGACGAACTCGCGCAGGCCGAAGCTGCCGAGCTCGCGTCCGTGGCCCGAGGCCTTGATGCCGCCGAACGGGAACCGCGAGTCCGACGCGACCATCTCGTTGACGAACACGGTCCCCGTGTCGAGCTCCCGCGCGCAACGCTCGGCCTCGGCGCGGTCGCGGGTCCAGACGCTGGCCGCCAAGCCGAATGATGAGGCGTTGGCGACCCCGAGCGCGTCATCCGTGTCGCGCGCGCGAAACAGCGTCGCCACGGGACCGAAGAGCTCTTCGCTGAAGGCGGGCGCCTCGCGCGGGACGTCGACGAGCACCGTCGGCGCGTAGAAGAACCCCGGGCCGTCGAGCTTTTTGCCACCCGTGACGAGGCGTGCGCCCGCGGCGACCGAGCGTTCGACCTGCGCCGCGAGCGTCTCGCGAATGGCCGAGGTCGCGAGCGGTCCCAGCTGCGTCGCCGCGTCGGAGGGGTCCCCGACCTTCAACGCCGCCATGGCCGACGCGAAGCCCGCGGCGAAGCGGTCGTAGACGGCGTCGACGGCGATGAAGCGCTTGGCGGCGATGCACGACTGACCGTTGTTGACGATGCGCGCCCGCACGGCCGTCGCGACGGCGCGGTCGACGTCGGCGCTCGCGAGCACGAGGAACGGATCGCTGCCGCCCAGCTCGAGCACGGTCTTCTTCAGATGTTGCCCCGCGACGGCGGCGACGCGGCGGCCCGCGGCCTCGCTGCCCGTGAGGCTCACGGCGGCGACGCGCGCGTCGGCGACGATTCCCGCGACGCGCTCCGAACCGACGAGCAGCGTCTGGAACACGCCGGCGGGCGCGCCCGCGCGAACAAAGACGTCCTCGAGCGCGAGGGCGCAGCGGGGGACGTTCGACGCGTGCTTGAGCAGCGCGACGTTGCCGGCGGCCAGCGCGGGCGCCGCGAAGCGCACGACCTGCCAAAATGGAAAGTTCCACGGCATGACGGCGAGCAGCGCCCCGAGCGGTTCGAAGCGCACCTCACCCGACTCGCCGTCTCCCGCGACGATGACCTCGGGCCGCAAGAACACCGCGGCGCGGTCCGCGTAGTAGAGGCACCCTTCAGCGCACTTTTCGACCTCTTGTTGACCGGCGACGAGCAGCTTGCCCATTTCCTCCGTGGCGAGCCGCCCGAGCGTGGGCGCCTCGGCCGCGAAGAGCTCGGCGGCGCGCGCGAGCACGGCGGTCCGCGCGGCGAGGGGCGCGCGGCTCCACGACTCGAACGCGCGCGCCGCGCGCGCGAGCTTCGCCTCGAGCCCGGCGTCGTCGAGCGCCTCGAACGTTTGCCCCCG
>JBBQJG010000356.1:0-5224 GCA_038325725.1 Polyangia bacterium
GGCTGCCCGTCGGCGCTATTGTCGACGGATGAGCACAGGCACTCCGTCTCCGATCGCGATCCTCGCCGCCGCCGCCGCGCCCGCGCGCACGAAGCCGTCCATCTATCCGCCGGCGCTCGCGTCGCGCGTCGCGGGGCGCGAGAAGCGGCCGCTCGGCGAGGTCTTCGGCCCGCGGAACTTCGGCGTGAACCTGACGCGCCTCGCGCCGGGCGCGCAGTCAGCCCTCCTGCACCGTCACTTCAAGCAGGACGAGCTCGTCTACATCCTCGAAGGCACGCCGACGCTGGTCACCGACGGGGGCGAGACGTTGTTGGGTCCCGGAATGTGTGTCGGGTTTCCCGCGGGCGGGATCGCGCACCACCTCTGCAACCGGTCGGCGAGCGACGTGGTCTATCTCGAGGTGGGCGATCGCACGCCGGGCGACTCGGCAGAATACCCGGCCGACGATCTGAAGTTCGAGGCGGCCGGCGACGGCGCGTGGCGCGTGTTCCACAAGGACGGAACCCCGTATTGAGCCGCGCGCCCCGTCGGGTCCCGCGCTCTACGGGTACTGTGGCGGGCCCTGGCCGCAGACGCGTCCCTGCAAGTTGTCGTTGGGGACGCAAATGCTGCCCGAGGCGCAGGCCGGCGAGTCGCTGTTGCCGCACGGATCGCTCGGGTACGCGCAGAAGAACACGTTGCGCAGCGCGCACACGCCGTGGGTCGCCGCCTGACCGACCTGGCACTTGCCGCCCGCGTGCAGCGTGCAGTCGGCGTGCGTGCGGCACGCGCCCGACAGGCACGTCGCGTTGAACACGTTGAACGCGCCCGACGGAATGCACGCGGAGACGAGGGTGCCGGCGGGTGCCGTCGCCTTGCAGTCGGCGTCCGTACGGCATTGATCGTAACGGCACACGTTCCCCTGCGGGACGGCGCCGCCGCAGAAGTTCTCTTTCACGTCGATGAGGGGAAGGCAGCGGCCATTGGTGCTGCCGGCCTGAGCGCAATCAGCGTCCTTGGCACAGCACCCTTGGGGCGCGAACTGACACGAGCTCAGCGTCGGCGTCGCGCGCGGCTTGACGCAAGCCTTGGAGCCGTCGAGCTGCAGGAAGCACGCGCCGCCGGGGCAGTCGCTCGCCTGCGCGCACGTGTCGGGCGGATGGTCCGCGCCGCCGTCGGTGCCGCCGCCGCACATGCGCAGCGCGCACGAACCGACGGGTGATTGGAAAAGCTGCCAATGGCCGTTCGAGCACTGGACGTTCTGGCCCACCGACAAGCTGCAGAGTCCGGCGTAGGTGCAGAACTGATTCGGCGTCGCGCACGTCGAGCCGACGGCGGGGGAGCGCGCCGGACAGCCTTGGCCACCCGTGTCCCACGCGCGACACGACCAGCTGCTGGAGAAGACGCCCGCGGCCGAGCCGCACGGGAGACATCCGCATCGCCCCTGCTCGTAGTCACACGTCGTGCCGGACGGGATAGGACAGGCCGCGTTTTCGGCGAGCGACGTGTACGTGGCGGGACAGCTCGCGGCGCGATCGGCGGCCGCGTCCATCGGGCCCGCGCCCGCCGCGCCATCGACGCCGGCGTCGGGGGCCGCGCCCGCGGTGCCTTGCGAGCCCGCGGTGCCTTGGGAGCCCGCGGTGCCCTGCGAGCCCGCGGTGCCTTGGGAGCCCGCGGTGCCCTGCGCGCCCGCGGTGCCCTGCGCGCCCGCGGTGCCTTGCGAACCCGCGCCGCCCCCCGCGGCGCCATCGGCGCCGAGGCTCGTCACCGACCCGCAAGCCGTCACGCTGGCGAGCCCCAACACCAGCCATCCTCCGAGCCACGAGCCGCACGTTTTGGTCATTGGCCTCTCCGTTCAGCAGCATCCGTGCCACGGAAAGGCGCCGTTTTGCAAAGCGTACACGGCCCGCCCCCCATGAAAATCTGACGCGCACGCGCGCTCGAGATCACGCGGACGTCCGGGCGACCGCCTTTACGCGTCGAGCGTGACGTCGCCGACGGCGTGCGCCTGACAGGCCAAGATCAGCCCCTTGGATTTCTCCGCGGCGCTGAGCGCGTCTTCCGTCTCCATCGTCACGCGCCCGGCGACGAGGCGCGTCTTGCACTGGCCACAAATTCCCGAGCGGCACTCGAAGGGGATGCTCACGCCGGCGTCTTCGGCGCTCTCGAGAATCGTCTTGCCCGCCGACGGCTCGGCGTCCCGAGCGGAACGCGCGAAGCGGATCCGCCCGCCGCCCGCCGACGCGTCTCCGAGCGGGGGCGCTCCGACTGACGCCGCGCCGACCTCGGGCGCGAGCGTCGCGGCGTCGTTCGCGGCCACGGGCGTCACGAACGCCTCGGTGTTGATCGCGGACGCCGCGACGCCCAGCTCGAGGAGCAGGACGCGCATCGCGGCCATCATGCCGTCGGGGCCACACAGATAGATGGGGCCGCTCGTGAGGTCGGGGACGAAGTCCGTCAGCAGGTCCTTGGTGATGGCGCCGCGCCGTCCTTTCCACGCGTCGCCCGTTTCCTTGGTCAGCGTCAGGCAGACGTGGAGGTTGGGGAAGCGCCGCTCGAGGGTGGCGAGCTCCTCGCGAAAGATCAGGTCCGCCTGCGTCCTGACCGAGAAGACGAAGTAGATGTCGCCGGCCCAGCAGACGTCAGTCAGGAAGCGGACCATCGACATGAGAGGCGTCACGCCGACGCCGCCCGCGAGGAGCACGACCTTCTTGCCGTCCGCGCCCGAGAAAACAAATCGCCCCGCGGGCGCCGAGATCTTGAGCTTGCTGCCCTCGCGCACCTGCTCGTGGAGATACTTGGAGGCTTGGCCCGCAGGGCTGCGCTTCACGGTCACCTCGCAGTGGTGCGAGCGCGTGGGCGACGACGCGATCGTGAAGGACCGGTTGACGCGCTTGCCGTCGATCATGAGCGCGACGTTCAGGTACTGACCCGGCTGGTGGGCGAAGGGGAGCTCGCCGCCTTCCACCGGCACGAGACGGAACGTGCGCACGTCCGGCGTCTCTTCGAAGATGCGGGCGACGCGCAGCTCGCCCGACCAGAAGCGCGGCTTCGACGTCACCGTCGCGGGGCGGGGCAGCGCGACGGACGGCGCTCGCGCGAGCTTCTCGCGCTCGCGCGCGCCGCGCACGAGGCGAAACCCGAGCAGCGCCGTCAAGACGCCGGCGAAGACGAGCGGCTGGCGGACGTCGGACTTGACGAGCCAGTAGTAGTGAACGGCCGCGGCCACGCCGACCAGGTACGAGAGGCGGTGAAGCCGCTTCCAGCGCTTGGCGCCGAGCCGCATCACCATCGCGTTGGTGGACGTCACCGCGAGCGGCACCATGAGCAAGAGCCCCGACGTTCCGACGAGCAGGTACTTCCGGACGAGGACCTCGTGGACGGTGCTCGTGAGGCTGCCGGCGCGATCGAGCGTGAAGAAAATCAGGAAGTGAACGCAGGCGTAGAAGAAGGCGTACAGCCCCAGCGTTCGGCGGAAGGAGATCAGCACCGTCCACCCGGTGACGATCCGCAGCGGCGTCACGAGCAGCGACAGCAGCAGGAAGATGAACGCGAGCAGCCCCGTCGTGTGCAGTGCGAAGTTGACGCCGTTGGCGCCGATCAGATGGTGGGCCGCGTCCCAGGCGAGGACGAAGCCCGGCACGAGGGCGTTGATGAAGACGACGAGCTTGGCGAAGCGAAGGTCGCGCTTGCCCGGCTTTGCGGGCAACGCCAGCGCGGCCTCAGAAGTTTGCACGCAGGTCCATTCCCGAATACAGGCTCGCGACCTGCTTGCCGTAGCCGTTGAGCATCAACGTCGGGCGCCGCCCCGACTCGCCGATGCGCTGCTCGGTGGCCTGACTCCAGCGTGGGTGATCGACCTGGGGATTCACGTTCGCGTAAAAGCCATACTCGCGCGGCGCGTACTTGCCCCACGTCGTCGGCGGCTGCTTCGCCAAGAGCGAGATCTTCACGATCGACTTGATGCCCTTGAAGCCGTACTTCCAAGGAATCACGAGCCGCAGCGGGGCGCCGTCCTGTGGCGGCAGCTCTCTTCCGTAGAGCCCCGTCGCCAGCAGCGTGAGCGGGTGCATCGCCTCGTCCATGCGCAGCCCCTCGACGTACGGCCACACGAGCACGTCGGTCTTCTGGCCCGGCATGCGCGTGGGATCGAACAACGTCTCGAAGGCGACGTACTTCGCGCCGCTGAGCGGCTCGACGCGCTCGAGCAGCTTCGACAGCGAGAAGCCGGCCCACGGGATGACCATCGACCAGGCCTCCACGCAGCGCATCCGATAAATGCGCTCCTCGGGCGGGCTGATCTTGAGGAGGTCATCGAGGTCGAACACCTTGGGCTTGCCGACGAGCCCTTCGACGGACACCTTCCAGCCCTTCGTCTGGAAGCCCGCGGCGCGCTCGGCGACGCCGTCCTTGTCCGTCGTGAATTCGTAGAAGTTGTTGTAGTGAGCCACCGATTGGAGCGGCGTCATCGGCTCGTCGACTCGGTATTCGGCGGGGACGCTCGCGGCCGGCGGCTTCGTCAGCCCGGCCAGCTTGGGCGCCTCGACGGCGGTCTGCGTCTTGCCGTTCAGCGTCCGATAGACGACGCCCGTGGCCGCCGTGCTCGAGATGACGATCGCGCCGCGCATGATCGCGCGCCGGTTCAAGTAGTGCGCTTGCGGGGTCACCTCGGAGGACGGAATCGGATCCATGTCAGTCATGCGTTCTGAGGCACCTCATTGTTACGGGGGGACGAACGTGCCGTGCGCGCCCATGCACGAATTTGGGAATGCCGTTGCTCATGAATCTCGCGACCGCCCCGGAGTCGTACCCGCCTTGTTCCTCGCAACTCGGCGCGAGCGCCCCGGCGTTCGATAGGCAGGAGGCCTCGATGCGCGTACGGCCGTTCGCGCCGACAAGGCGGCTCCACGCCGGATCGTCAACGGAACGTCGCGCATGGCCGAACGCTATCATCGCGGCGCGCGCGCTAGAAGCGCCAGCGCGCGATGAGCGGACGTCGACGCGGGTCAGTCCGAGAACCGAGGGCCGCGACCACCTGCGCTCCGAGTGGGCGTTGGGTGCCGAGCCTCGATCGAGGTTGGCATCGCTCGTCACGTCAGCGACTCATCGTCTTGAGCGTCCGCGCCGAGATCGCCAGCGACCTACGGGGAGCACCAGATGCGCAGGTCTCGTCCACCCCCACCGTCGCCAGTTGGCCCGTCTGCCAAACGCCACCGACGAGACCCGCGATCGGAGGCGAGCCAAC
>JBBQJG010000357.1:0-5207 GCA_038325725.1 Polyangia bacterium
GGCGCGGCGCCGCGCTCGCCGCCGCCGCGTTGTTCGCGCTCGCGCCGCAGACCCTCGCGGCGGCGTTCTGGTACGCGGCGAGCACGGACCTCCTCGCGACGACGTTCACTCTCGCGTCGCTCGTCGTCCTCGTGCGGCGACCGGGCGTGCTCGCGTCGTCGGCGCTCGCGCTCGCGGCGTACCTATCGAAGGAGTCCGCGCTCGTTCTGCCCGCGCTCGCGCTTGTCACCTTAGGCGCCGCGCCGACGCCGGGCTCGTGGCGTCGGCGGCTCGTGCGCGTCTTGCCTCACGCGGCGCTCGCCGCGCTCGTGCTCGTCGTGCGCTTTCGCGTCCTCGGCGGGTGGGGCGGTAGCGGCGATCCGGCCGCGCCGCTCGCGGGGCGCCTGCTCCAGCTCGGAAGCGGGCTCGTGCACGTCGGAACAGGCGACGCGTTCCTTCCCGAGGCGCTCGCGTGGGGCGCGGGCGCGTGCGCGCTCGCGCTGCTCGTGCTCGCCGCGGTTCGCACCGGGCGGAGCGCCGTCGCGCCGCTCGTTTTCACCGTCGTCAGCCTCGCGCCGCTCCTCGCGGCGGGCTGGGTCGTGGGCGCTCGCTACTTCTACTTGCCGGCCGTGGGGCTCGCCTGGGCCGCGGGCGCGGCGCTCGCGACCCGCCCGCGCGCCGTCGTCCTCACGCTGGGTGCGACGCTCCTCGCGTTCGGGGGCGTCCAGTCCGCCCGACGTCACGACGACATCGTCGCCTACGAGGCGCGCGTCGGCGCGGCCCGGCGCGCCGTGCGTGAAGGCGCGGCGCGCGGCGCGCGCGTGTTCCACGTCGCGGGCGCCGTGAAGGATCTGGATCTCGCCGTGAAGGAAGATCCGGCGTTGGCGCCGCTGTCGAACGAGCTCCTCGTCCTCGCCGACGTCCCGGCGTCGTTCGTCATGATGCCGCCCGCGCTCGCGTCCCGGGCCGCGGGGCTCGTCGCCGCGCCGCCGCTGCCACCGTCGGGCGCCTATCTCTTCGGCGACCGCACCATCGTGGGCCTCGCGCGCCGCGGGGACGAGCCCGCGCTCGATGAGGTCATCGCGCAGTTTCCCGACATTCGCTTCCTTCGGCTGCGTCCCACGCCCGGCGGGCACGTCATCGCCCGCGACGTCACCGAGGAGCTGAAAGCGGCGGACTAGGGCTTCGGCTTGCCGCCGTGGCGCGGGCGGTAGCCGAACTCGACGATGAGCGTGCCCCATCCTCGCTGCGGCGTGTTCTCGACGGTGGCGACGACGCGAAACACGAGGCCGGTCGCGTTGAAGTCCTTCGGAAATTTCTCCGCGTGCTGCTGAAAGTGCTGCGTGAGCAGCGCCAGCGCGGTCTTGTTGTCGCGCAGCGCCTCCGCGAGGGCGAGCGCCTTGCCGGCACCGACCTGGTCGACGGGCCCGATGGCCTTGTAGCCGAGAGGGAGCGCGGAGACTTGTTCCACCATGCGCGAAGCATCTTAGTACAGGTGCGCAACACGGGTGACGATCGCGAAGGCGATTGCGCAGAGCGTTCGCGCGCGCTCACCTGTTTTCAGGGACATGGCCCGGGGCGCGCGTGGGCATCGGTCTTGCTCGGGCGCCTCGCATGAAATTCGTCGAGCTCGAAGAGGCGCGCGCGGCCACCGGCCTGCGCATCGTGATCGCCGGCGGCGTGCCGAGTCCGTGGTCGCAGGCCGCGCTGGGGGTGTTCGCGATGAAGCGCACCGAGGCCTTGATTGTCCGGTTTCGCAAGGCCGCCAACGAGGTCCGCGAGTGGACCGGCTCGCGCAACGCGCCCGTCGTCGTCTACGACGACGAGCCGCCGCGCACGGGTTGGGCCGAGATCCTCGCGCTCGCCGAGCGCCTCGGGGACGGGCCACGGCTCGTGCCGGCCGACGACGAGCTTCGCGTCCGGATGTACGGCCTCGCGCACGAGCTGCTCGGCGAGGCGGCCTCGGCTGGAGCGTGCGCCTCATGCTCGTGCACGCGAGCCTCTCGACCGACGGACGAGAAGGGTGGCCGTTACCCGTCGCCGTCAACCTGGCGCCTAAGTACGGCTACGCACCCGAGCGCGCGCCCGCCGCGAAGGCGCGCGCCCTCGCGACGCTCGCGCTCTTCGGCCGCGTCGCCGACGACGCGCGCGCGCGTGGTGATGACTACTTGCTCGGCGGGGCACCCACGGCGCTCGACGTCTACGCGGCGACGGCGCTCGGCGTGATCGCGCCGCTGCCCGACGCCCAGTGCCCGATGGTCGCGCCCGTGCGCCACGCCATCGACACGCTCGACGTCGAAGTGCGCGCCGCCGTGTCCACCGCGCTGCTCGCGCACCGCGACCGCATGTACGAGCGGCACCTGCCGCTCCCCGTCCAGTTCTAGCGAGGCTAGAGAATGTTCGACGCGAGCTCGGCGAGCGCCGAGCGCTCGCCCTTCGACAGCGTGACGTGGCCGGCCATGGGCTCGCCCTTGAACTTCTCGACGATCGTCGTGAGGCCGTTCGACGTCGCGTCGACGTAGGGGTTGTCGATCTGGTACGGGTCGCCCGTGAGGATGACCTTCGTGCCTTCGCCGACGCGCGTGATGATCGTCTTGACCTCGTGGGGCGTCAGGTTCTGCGCCTCGTCGACGATGATGAACTGGTTCGGGATCGACCGGCCGCGGATGTACGTGAGCGGTTCGATCTCGATGAAGCCCATGTCGATGAGCTCCTGGTGGCTGCGGCCGCCCTTCTTCTCGGCCTTCGACAACCCCATGAGGTACTCGATGTTGTCGTAGATGGGCTGCATCCAGGGGTTCAGCTTCTCTTCGATCGTGCCGGGCAGGTAGCCGACGTCGCGGCCCAGCGGGAAGATTGGGCGCGAAACCAGCAGCTTCGTGTACAGCTGCTCCTCGACGATCTTCTGCAGGCCCGCCGCGATCGCGAGCATCGTCTTGCCCGTGCCGGCCTTGCCGACGAGCGTGACGAGCTTGATGTCGTCGTTGAGCAACAGATCGAGCGCGCAGTGCTGCTCCTTGTTGCGCGGGCGGATGCCCCAGATGCCTTCCTTGATCTTGCGCAGCGGCACGACCTTCTTCGTCGCGCCGTCGAAGCGCCCGAGCGCGCTGTGCGACGGGTTGTCGCGGTCGCGCAGCAGGATGTACTGGTTCGACTTGAAGTGACCCTCGGTCAGGTCGAGCGTGTTCTGCGCGTAGAACGTGTCGACGTCGGCGCCCGGGACGGGCAGGTCGATCATCCCCGAGTACAGCTCGTCGATGTCGATGCGCTCCGCCTCGAAGTCCATCGACGTGAGGCCCAGCGAATCGGCGCGGATGCGGAGGTTGACGTCCTTCGTAACGAAGATCGTCGGCTCGCCCTTGTTGGCGTCGCGCACGTCGAGCGCGACCATGAGGATGAGGTAGTCGGCGATCTGGCTCTCGCGCAGCGTCGTCGGCACCGAGCGCGCGGCCGAGGCCACGCGCAGCTTCCCGCCGTTGGGCAGCGGCGCGCCGTCGGAGAGCCGAGCCCCCTCGGCGCGCAGGCCGTCGAGCAGCCGCGCGATCTCACGCGCGTTGCGCCCGAGCTCCCAGGCCTCCTTCTTGAAGTTGTCGATCTCCTCGATCACGAAGATCGGGATGACGACTTCGTTGTCCGCGAACTGCGTGATGGCGCGGGGATCGTGCAGCAGGATGTTGGTATCGAGGACGAAGTGCTTCACGTGCGGGCGCGCCTCCCGGCGAGATGAGAGATCGAAGACGGTTCGGAGCCGCCCGGCGGAAACGCCGCCGGGTCGATCACTACGGGGCTTTCGCCTTCTCGGCCTTGGCGGCCTTGCCCGGCTTGCCGTGCGAGATCGTGACCTTCTTCATGACGACGTCCTTGAGGGGCTTGTCGCCGGGCGCCTTCTCGACGCGCGCGATCGTGCCGACGAGCGCCGTGTTGTCGCACAGGCCGAAGATCGTGTAGCCGCCGTTGAGCGCGGGCTGGGGCGTCTCCGTGATGAAGAACTGCGAGCCGTTCGTGTCGCGGCCGGCGTTCGCCATCGCGAGGAGGCCGGGCTTGTCGAAGGTGAGGCTCGGGTCGCTCTCGTTGACGAACTTGTAGCCGGGGTTGCCGCGGCCCACGCCGAGCGGGTCGCCGCCCTGGATCATGAAGCTGGGGATGACGCGGTGGAAGATGAGGCCGTCATACAGGGGCTTCTTGACCCACGCGTTCGTCTTCGGATCCTTCCACGGACGCGTGCCGCGCGCGAGGCCGACGAAGTTGGCCACCGTGATGGGCGACTTCTTGTCGTATAGCTCGCAGTTGAACGTGCCCATCGACGTCTCGATCGTCGCCATGAGCGGCGCCGTCGCGGCGCCCTTGAGGCCCTTGGTCGCCTCGGCGAGCGTGAACTTGCCCTTCGTCGGATCGTCGTCTTCGGCGCGCGCGGCGCGGGCCGCCGAGAACGCGACCGCAGAGGCGATCGCGAGAGGGAGCAAACGGGAAAAGAGGCGGGAAACGAAGGAGTGACGCGAGCGCATGCGGGGCCTCCGAGTCAATGCGAGTCAGTGAAGGAAAGTTCGAAGCTCGCTTCTTACCACCAAAAGGGCCGGCGGGGATCGCTCGTGATTTCAACTCCCGTGGCGCGTCTGGACGCGGTCGAGCGCCGCGGCGAGATCGATGCCGGGCGATGTCCGCAGGCCTTCCCACAGATCGCCCACGTCGCGCACGCGCGCGGGCAGCGTGCGGATCGTGAAGTCCTTCGGCTCGACGCCCGCGTCGACCTCGTCCCAGGTCAGGGGCGTCGAGGCGCCGCCGTAGTCGCTCGCGCGGGCGCTGTAGGCGCAGGCGAGCGTCTTGCCATCGATGTTCTGCAGGCAGTCGACATAGATCGAGGTCGGATCGCGGCGGTTCACGGTGCGCTCGACCGTCGCCTCCTTCGGGTGCCGCTTGGCGACGATCTCGCCAACGATTTGGCAAAAGATCATGCCGGCCTTGTAGGGCGTGCGCGGGGGCAGCGGGATGAAGATGTGGACCCCGCTCGCGCCGGAGGTCTTGGGGAAGGACGCGACGCCGAGCGCGTCCAGCTCGTCGTGCACCCAGCGCGCGACGTCGAGCACGCGCGCAAACGTCGCGCCGTCCATCGGATCGAGATCGATGGCCGCAAAGTCCATGACCGACGGGGACTGCACGCGCGAAAAGAACGGGTCCTGCGAGAGCACGGCTAGCTGAGCCATGTAGAGCAACGTCGTGAGCGAGCCGCC
>JBBQJG010000358.1:0-5130 GCA_038325725.1 Polyangia bacterium
GACGAACGCGCGCGTCGCCGCCTCGAGGCCCGCGCGTCGAAGGATCGCGGCGCCCTCGTCGAGCGCGCGCGTCGTCTCGGCGGCGGTCGCGCGGAGGAGCTCGCCCTGCCCTCGCGCGAAAATATGTCCGCGCACGAAGCCGAGCGGTGACCACGCCCGCCCCGGCATGCGGTGGGAGAGCCCATGCATGACGAGCGTGGCGCCATCGTCGGCCAGGCCGCGCAGAAACCGCACCGTCGCCGCGTCTTCGTCGACGGTGACGCGGCCTTCGTGATGAGGCACGACGAGCACCGTGAGCGCGGCGGGCCCGATCCCGGCGGCGCCGAGCAGCGCACGGGCCGCTTCGCAGTCGGCGAGCGTCAGCGGAGAGACGTCGTGCAGCGACACCAACAACGCAGGCGGCGCTTCGGCGCGCGCCGCGCTCACACCTGCTGGGTCAGCGACTTCCATATCTGCGAGAACGACGCTTGTTTCCAGCGATCGATCATGGCGCGGCGTCCCCCCTCGGCGAGGCGCGCGGCGCAAGACGCATCGTCGAGGACCTGCGCGATGGCCTCGGCGAGACCGGACGCGCCGAAGGGATATAGGCGCGCGGACTGTCCGTCGGTGACGAACTCGGCGATGCAGGCGTCGGCCGGCACGAGCACGGGCAAGCCGCTCGCCATCGCCTCCATGTTGACGAGGCCGAGCGTGTCGACGCGGCTCGCGAACGCGAAGGCGCGCGCCGACGCATACAGCTTCTTGAGCGTGTCGCCCGACTGGAGGCCCGTGAAGCGAACGAACGACTTGCCCGCGAAGCGCGCCTCGAGCGTCGCCCGCTCCGGGCCATCACCGACGACGAGCAACACGGGCGCCGGGCTGCGGTGCTGCAGGCGCTCGACCGCCTCGACAATCGTCGGGATGTTCTTCTCCTCGGACAGCCGCCCGACGCTCAGGACGACGGGCCGATCGCCGACGTCGAGATCGAGGACCTCGAACACGGCGGGTGAGCGGTGCGAGGGAGAGAAGTCCTCGGGATCGACGGCGACGGGCATGACCGACAACTTCTCGGCGGGCACGCCCATGGCGACGAGCGTGTCGCGCGAGCCCCCGGAGAACGCGAAGACGCGGTCGACGCGGCCGTAGAACCAGGAGAGGTAACGGCGCACCGCCTTCTCCATCATGGCGTTGCCCCCGAGCGGCCCGATGAGCGCAGGGACCTCGGTGTGATAGCTCGCCGTCACGGGTAGGCGCAGCACACGCGCCACGGCGAGCCCGACGAGGCCCATGGGCCCGGGCGTCGCGAGCTCGACGTGCGTCACGCCTTCGCGCCACATCCAACGGAGGGTGTCGAGCGGCGACGGCACGTGAAACTCGATGCCGCGGTAGATCGGCAGCGTGAACGAGGTGAGCGCCGGGATCGCGTGGAAACCCGTCGCATTTCCGACGTGCGTCGGTCGCTCGCCACAGTACGGGACGAAGACCTCGCGGCCCTCGGCGCTCGCGCGTCCCACGAAGCGTTTGCACCACGTCGACACGCCGTCGACCTGCGCGAGCGAATCGGTGAACACGGCGAGGCGCTCGGGGCGCGGCGGCACGGGGAATGCCCGCCACTCTTCCCAGACCTTGCGAACCGCCTGTTCCTGTTTGCCGAAGTGATCGGCCGCGAAGAAGATCGGCGCCCCGGGAACGAGCGCGCCCGCGAGATCGCGAAACGCGCCGAACACGCGGTACAGGTCGAACTCCTGCGCACCCGCGAGCAAGTCCTCGACGGCGGACTCGAGCACCTGGTCGGCGAGCCGCGCGACGCCGTCGATGACGCGCGCGTCGTCCTCTTCGGACCAGCGCTCGGGGATGTCGAGGATGTCGTACGCGGGCCCCATCGTGAGCTCGGCGCGTTCCGCGCCGGCGCGCAGGCTCGACACGAACGCGCCCGACATGCCGCCGCCGCCGTTGCCCTCGGTCTCGCCCGCGCCCGCGACGCGCGGCTCCCGCCCCGCGATCACGTCCATGACGTCGACGAACGGGTTGCGGTAGCAAACGTCGGCGGCGCCGCGCTCCTTGAGGTGGTGGTAGGTCGTGTGCTTCACCGACATCGCCATCGTGTCGAGATGCGCCTGTCGGCCGCGCGGCTGACCGTCTCCCGCCATGACGCGCGCGATGAACTCCGGCGGCGCGAGTCGCGCCGCGGCGACCTCGGTGAAGATCGTGCCGCTTCTGCGGTGCGTGTGATCGTCCGAGCCCGCCGTGAGCGCCTTCTTGTGCGGCGTCTTCCCCACGGGCGCGATGCCATGGCGCGCGGAGAGCGCCGCGATCACGTCGGGCGTCAGCCGATTGAGCAGCGTCGCGAGATCGGGCTCGATGCGCCGATCGGTGAGCCCGTTGACGCCCTCGAAGGTCGGGAACAGGAGCAGCACCTTCTCGACGACGTCGGCGTCGAGCTTCCAGTTCGGGGACAGCAGCGGGTGCGCGAGCCCGTGGGCAATCTCCACGCGGCTGAGGTACTCGGACAGACGATAGATGTCGTCGCGGCGCGCCTGGATCTCGTCGTGCTGGGCCTGCGTGATGTTCCACGCGAGCACGTGCATGACGCAGCCGTTCTCGGGGAACGTCACCGTGACCTCTTCGGACAGAAAGAAATCAGGGCGGTCGATGAGCTGCAGCCCCCCCGCCAGCGTGTCATGGTCGGTGAGTGTCACGAGCGACATCCCGCGCGCCTTGCACAACTCGTACTGACGGACGGGATCGGCGTAGCTCTCGGGACACCCGAAGTAGCGCGAGTACCACTCGTCGTTCCCTACCGACGCCGACGAGTGGAGGTGGAGATCGCAGCGCGTCGCGTTCATGGGGGGGGTTCCGAGGGGAACAGCGACCGGACTCTACCGGCAATCCCGTAGGAGTAAAGCGACCGAGGACACTCGAAGGGTGCGTCATGTCACGAGGAAACCTTCAGATCTTCCCAGCGAAAGTCGATGAGCAAACTATGACGGCGCCCCAGCTCGTTCTCTCGCCATTGGCGATTGAGCCCGGGCGGCGCCTGCACTTGCCGCCCGCCGATCCGAACGACGCGGCGCCGGTCCCGATGGACCTCGCGCTGTGGGGCGCGGGGCTCAACGTCGCGACGCGCTCGCTGTTCCGTCGTCTGTTCGGATGGAAGCGTTACGCGGGCGACGCCGCGGCCATCTGCGAAGCCGTCGTCGAAGACTGCTGGACGGGTTCGTTCTTCGCCGGGTCGGCGGGCCACTTCAAACAGTTCTGGACGCGCGATCTCGCGATGTCGACGCCGTCGCTGTGTCGGCTCGGACATCGCGAGCGCGTGCTGCGCTCGTGGGCTTGGGGCCTCGATCGCTTCGAGCGCACTGGGCGCATCACGACGACGATCTTCGCGGGCCGCTTCGCGCGCGACGTCTACGCCTACGGCTGCGACTCGTTGCCGCTGCTGCTCTACGGATTGCGGGCCGCCGGAGGGGAACACCTCGTGGCGAAGCACCGCGCGTTGCTCGAGCGCGAGATCGCGCGCTTCGCCGAGATCGTGTTCGACCCGGAGCTCGGCATGGCCCGCGCCGAGGGATATTTCTCGGGCCCACGCGACTGCATGACGGGACGCTCGACGGTCTTCGCGAACACGATGATCGCGTTGCTCTCGGAGCTCATCGACGATCTGCCCGGCCTGACGAACCCGTTCCGCGGCCACGACGTCGTCGCGGCGATGTGGCAGCACCACTGGATGGGCGACCACTTCCGCGACTCGCTGTGCCGCGATCTCGCGTCGGGCGACGCCAACGTGTGGCCCTTCTTCTTCGACGTCGTCACCGACGAGCAGATGCGCCGCCGCGCCGTTCTCACGCTCGAGGAGCGCGGCTTTACGCGGCCGATCCCGCTGCGGTACTTCCAGCAGCGCCTGCCCGAGGCCGAGCTGCCCGTGCCGCGCTTCGCGACGCCGAACTATCAGGGCGATCCCAGCTGGATGCAGCTGGGCGCGGCGTACCTGCACGTGCTCGCGAAGGTCGATCGGCCGCTCATGGAGTGGCACCGCGCCAACACGGCGAAGATCATCGAGCGCGACCGCAACTTCCTCGAGGTCTACACGACCGACGGCCTTCCTTACAAAGGCCGGGCGTTCCTGTACTACTGCGACGAGGGCATGATCTGGGCGTCGATGTTCCTCGATCTCTATCGTTAGAGCATCGGGAGCTCGTCGTCCGAGCCGGCGTTCACGGGGAACGCGATCTCGAGCGCGGCGAGATCGACGGCTTCGAGGGCGAGCGTGAGCGCGCCGGCGTTCTCGGTGGCGTGCGCGACGCTGGAGGCCTTCGGGATCGTGAACAGCGGCGCCTTGCGCGCGAGAAAGGCGAGCGCCACCTGGCGCGGCGTCGCGCCCAAGCGCGCGGCCACGGCAGCGAGCGCGCGCCCGCCGGGCGAGCCCGCGCGTGGGAAAGACCCGTGCCCGAAGGGGCTGTAAGCGACGACGGCGATGTTGCTCTTGCGGCAGTGCTCGATGAGCTCGCCGTCGATGTGGCGCTCCTCCAAGTGATAAAGGACCTGGTTGCAGGCGATGCGGCCGCTCGTGAGCGCGGACTCGGCCTCTTCGAGATCGGAGATGTTGAAGTTCGAAACCCCGAGCGCGCGGATCTTTCCCTGATCGACGAGCATCTCGAGCGCGCCCATGGTCTCCGCGAGCGGGAAGCTGCCGCGCCAGTGCAGCAAGTACACGTCGAGGTACGACGTCCCCAGGCGGCGCAGCGCCGTCTCGCACGCGCGGATCGTGCCCTTGTGGCTCCCGTTGCTGGGCAACACCTTGCTGACGATGAAGAGGTCCTCGCGGCGCAGCCCCTGAATGGCCTCGCCCACGAGATCCTCGGCGCCGCCGTAGAGCTCGGCCGTGTCGAGGTGGGTCATCCCCGCGGCGATGCCGGCGCGGAGCGTGGCGACCTCGGAGCCCCGGTTGGGCGCGTCTCCCATGATCCACGTCCCCTGCCCCACGACGGGTACGAGATCGGGCAGCGGTCCGAACGGGCGGCGAATCGGGGCGTCGACTTTCGACATGGCGAAAACAATAGGCCGCGGCGACCGACCCTTTCCAGACCGATCTTCCGACCTTAGGTTGCGCGCATGGCAATCGAGAGCATCGACCCTGCGACCGGGCGGCGG
>JBBQJG010000359.1:0-5124 GCA_038325725.1 Polyangia bacterium
CGAACCGAGCTAAAACAGAGCCGATGGTCGTCCGGTCTGGAACGCGCCGCGCCGGCGTCGCGATGTGGCTCGCGCTGGCTGCCCTGGGGGCGGCGGGCGCGCGACCCACTTCGGGGCCGGAGCCTCTCGACGGCCACGCGCGGCCGCGCGCCCTCGCGATCGACGCCAAGACTGGGTTGCTCTACGTGGCGCTCTCGACCGCGGACGCGCTCGCCGTCGTCGAGCCTCGCGCCGACGGGCCCCGCGTCGTGGCGCGCGTGCCGGTCTGTCGATCTCCCACGGCGCTCGCGGTGTTGCCCACGGGGGGCGTGCTCGTGGCCTGCCGCTTCGAGCCGGCGCTCCGCGTGGTGGCGCGTGCCGCCGACGGTCGGTTTCGCGTGACGTCCGTGCCCGCGGGGGCCACCTCGGGCGCGCGCGGCCTCGCGCTGTCTCCCGACGGCGCGCTCGCCTACGTCGCGTCGCCCGCGACGGCGGGCGTGCAGGTCGTTTCGCTCGCGGGCGCGGGCATCGTCCAGACCCTCGCCACGGGTTTGTCGCCGCGCGCGCTGCGCCTGATTCCCGCGAACACGATCCCGGGTGAAGCGCGCGCGCTCCTGCTCGTGAGCTCGTTCATCGACAGGCGCGTCACGATCCATCCGGTCGATGGCGCGGGTCGTCTCGGCGCCGCGGTGCAGACGATCGCGACGGAGGCGCCCGTGCTCGACTTCGAGGTCGCGCCCGCCGCGCAGGAACGCCGCGCCGCGCTCTGGCTCGCGACGCACGAAGATCGACCGCTTTCCCGGCCCACGGGTGCCGTCGAGGGCCTCGACAGCGGCTTGCTCGTGTTGCCGGCGCGCGCGGGCGCGGCCGGTCTTCCGTTCGACGACCCGGGCCCGGGCCGCCGCACCTTCGTGAATCTGAGCGAGCGCGCGCCCGCGCCGGTCGTCGAGCTCGCCGCGCTCGCGCGCGACGCGCGCTCCGGGCAGCTCGCCGTCGTCGGCGGCGGCACCGACAACCTGCTCGTCGCGTCGCCCGAATCCGCGGCGCTGCGGGACGCGCCCGCCGTTACCGTCGGGGCGTCGCCCGCCGCCGTCGCCGCGTTGGCGGGGCAGGGCTGGGTCACCGCCGACAGGCTCAGCGACACGCTGACCTTCGTCGACGCGCCGTCCGCGACGGCGCCGCCGCGCGTGCGCGCGACGCTCGACGTGGGCGTTCCCGCGCGCCCGTCGCGCGCCGAGCGCGGCGAGCTGATCTTCTTTAGCCGCGCGCTCACGCCCCACAACGTCGCGACGGGGCCGCTGTCGCTCTACACGTGCGCCGCGTGCCACGACGACGGCCACATCGACGGCCGTCGGCATCCCTCGAAGCGCAACCGCTTCTTCTCGATGACGAAGACCTGCCGCGGCCTCGGCACGACGCCGCCGTACCTGAGCCTCGGCGATCCCGACACGATCGAAGCCTTCGCCGACAACATCGTCGCGACGCACGCGCAAGGCGCCGACCGCGCGCCAGACGACTACGATCGCTATCCCGTCACGCTGCGCGTGCGCGTCGCGGGCCGCGGGGCTCCGGCCGCCTGGACTGAGGTGACTCTGTCGGCCGACGAGGTGCGCGCCGCGCTCGCCGCGTACATGGTCCGCATCCCGACGGAGCCGTCGCCGTTCGTCGCGCCGGGGCGCCACGCGCTCGCCGCCGATGAGCGCCACGGGCTCGAGGTGTTTCGCGAGCGCTGCGCGCGGTGCCACCAGCTCGTGTCCGACACGGCGACCGGCGCGCTCGTTCCCGCGCGCGCGCTCGAGCGCCGCCTGCTCGCGGGGCAGGTCGCGCTCACGAGCGCGCGCCTTTACGACGTCGGCACGCCCGTCCTCGGCAAGACGGGCAACAACCCGCCGTCGTTGCGCGGCGTCTGGGACGCGGCTCCGTACTTCAGCGACGGCAGCGCGCGCACGCTCGAAGACGTCCTCGCCCGCACTGATCCCGCGGCCGTCGCGGTCCACGCGCCAGCCAACGCCACGCGCCCGTCGGCGTTCTCGCTCGCGGATCGGGCGGCGTTGCTGGCGTTTTTACGCGCGCTCTGAGCGAACGCGCGCAGGGCAGGAGAGGGTGCTTACCAGCCGCCCTTTTCGGCCTTCTTCTCCTCTTTCTTTTCCTCTTTCTTCTTCTCGGCCTTCTTCTCGTCTTTCTTCTCGGCCTTCGGGGCTTCGTTGGCCGCGACGGCGAATGCAGGGCGCGTCAAGAGGAAGGCGGCGGCGAGCATCAACGTGGTGATCGTCTTCATGGGAGGCTCCTTGGTGGTGAGCCTTTCTTGTAGATCGGTCCCCGTTTTCTCGCCACTCAGTCGGCGAACGGATCCACCCACCGCGCCCCGGCGCGCCCGCCTGCCGAGGAGGTCGCGGCGGCCGCGCTCGAGGAGACGGCGGCCGTCTTCTTGTGGACGCGAACGAGGATCGGCTCGGGGAGGTCGAACATCGTGGGCGTGACGACGGCAGTCGTCGTCGAGCGCGCGGGCTCGCTCGGCAGCGCCGGGACGGTCGCGCGAGGCGCCTGCTTCCCGTGCGGCTGAAGCGTCACCGTGGCCACGCGCGCGCTCGTCGTGCGCCACGCGACCGTGCCGGACGCGAGGCCGCACGCGAAAAACAACATGCCCGCCGCGATGAGCGCGCCTCGTGAGATCGAAACGCGTCGCGGTCGTCGCCCGAAGATCAGCTCGGTGGGCGCCGACAAGAGGACGGGCATGTCTGGCTGCGAGCCGAACAGCGGATCCGTCGCGCTCGAATCATCGGGCCGCCACTGCCCCGCGCGCGCCCGCGCGATGATTTTCGTCGCGTCCTCGTCGAGGATCCACGTCGAGTCGTTTGCGGGAACCTCGGTGCGGGGTCGATAGGGTGACGTCACGATGCCCGTCACCTCTCGCGGCGCGCCGTCGTCATCGAGAGTCTCGACGACGGTCTCCATCCGGAACGAACCCCGCCCCAGGTACACGACGCTCCCCATCGCGATCTCCTCCCCAGCCTCGTCCCCCATCACCTGCGCTCGATTGATCACAACGCTGCTCCTTTCATCTATCTGTAAGAGGTGCTTTTGCCAGGGCGCGTGTTCGGCGCCCGCCTCATGGATAACCCAAACGCCGTTAACAGGGTGTGTCGCTTTCGCCCATTCGACGTAAAATTATCGGAGACGTAACCAATCGTTTCTTTTCACTATTTCCCGCATGCGGCCGAGGGGAAACGAGCGAAACACCGCCACGCTCCTGACGCTCTCTGCGTAACTCGTTGTGCACCTGGCAGGCTCGTCGGCACTTAACTACCTGAAATTATTGATGCCAAATGTTGGCGCGGCTCGTGCTCAGGGATACGCTCGTCATGAAAGGAGCCCCCATTTCCATGTCCCTGTCCCCCCAACGAGTCACGTTCATCGTTCCCGAAATGCCCCCCAGCACAGGCCAGCCGCCGAAGCCCGCGCGCGAGGCCTCACCTTTCGCCGTCGTTCCCAAGCCGCTGGCGGCTGACGAGCGCGACGCGCTCGAGCCGCACTGGCACCTGATGATCGACGCCGCGACGGACTAGGTCGCCTCGTCAGATCGCTTCGTCAAGCCGCTTCGTTAGGCGCTTCGTCGAGCAGCTTCGCGAAGGCTGCCTCGTCGAGCGTCGCGACGCCGAGCTTCGTGGCTTTGTCGAGCTTCGAGCCCGGGCTCTCCCCGACGACGAGGTAGCTGGTCGCGCTCGACAAGCTGTTCGTCACCTTCGCGCCCTTCGCCTCGAGGCGCGCCTTGGCCTGCTCGCGCGACATCGCCGCGAGCGTGCCCGTGATGACGAACGTCTGGCCCGTGAGCGGGCCGGAGCGCTTCGCACGCGTCTCCTCGAGGCGGACGCCGGCGGCGCGGAGCTTGTCGAGGAGCGTGCGCGTCTCGGCGCGGTCGAAGTATTCACGTGCAGCGCCCGCGATCACGGGGCCGACGCCTTCGGCGGCCGAGAGCTCATCGACGCTGGCGGTCGCGATGCGTTCGATCGAACCGAACGCGTCGGCGAGGGCGATGGCCGCCTGCGCGCCCACGTGGCGGATGCCGAGGCCCGCGAGCAAGCGATCGATGGGGCGATCGCGCGCCGCCGCGATCGCGGCGAGGAGGTTCGCGATCGACTTGTCCTTGTAGCCGGGCAGAGCGGCGAGCTTGTCGGCGTCGAGGAAGAAGATGTCGGCCGGATCCTCGATGAGCTTGCGCTCGAGCAGCTCGGCGGCCGTGCGATGGCCGAGGTGCTCGACGTCGAGCGCGCCGCGGCCCGCGAAGTGCACGATGCGGCCGAGGGTCTGCGCGGGGCAGAGCAGGTTCGGGCACCGCGCGACGGCCTCTCCTTCGGGCCGCACGATCTCGGTGTCGCACTGCGGGCAGCGCGTGGGCATGATGAACGCGCGTTCGGCGCCCGTGCGCAGGCTCGGGACGGGCGCGACGACCTCGGGGATGACCTCACCCGCGCGGCGGACGACGACGGTGTCGCCGATGAGCACGCCCTTGCGCACGACCTCGTCGGCGTTGTGGAGCGTCGCCATCGAGATCGTGACGCCGCCGACGCGCACGGGCTCGAGCACGGCGAACGGCGTGACGGCGCCCGTGCGGCCGACGCTGACCTGGATGTCGTTGAGCTTCGTCGTTTGTTCCTCGGCGGGGAACTTGTAGGCGATCGCCCAGCGCGGGAACTTCGACGTCGCGCCCAGCTCGTTCTGATCGGCCGTCGCGTCGATCTTGATGACGGCGCCGTCGATCTCGTGCTCGAGGGCGTGGCGGCGCTCCTCCATGCGCGCGACGTAGGCGCGGACGTCGTCGAGCGTCGCGCAGCTCTCGGAGTCGGGGTGCGTCCGCAGGCCCCACTCGCGCAGCGTGGCCAGGGTGTCGGAATAGGACGCGAGGGCCTTGCCGTCGATGCGGACCAGGCCGTGGAAGTAGATGCTGAGGGGCCGCGAGGCTGTGACCTTGGGATCCTTCTGGCGCAGCATGCCGGCCGTCGAGTTGCGCGGGTTCGCGAAGATGGGCTTGCCGGCCGCGCCCAGCTCGGCGTTGAGGCGCTCGAAGTCGTCCTTGCGCAGGAAGACCTCGCCGCGCACCTCGAGCCATTCGGGCGGGGCGCCCGTGCGCAGGCGGGGCGGTACGGC
>JBBQJG010000360.1:0-5122 GCA_038325725.1 Polyangia bacterium
CCATGTGACGTAAACGGCGACCGCCGCGACGACGGCGGAGACCGTCGCCCAGGACGTACCCGCGCGTTGGGCGCGCGTCGTCGTCGTCGTTCGATTTTCGGCGAGCGCTGCGTGCGCGCGTGCCAGGACGCGGGTCGACAACGCCGGCGATAGCGGCTCCGTCGGCCAGGCGCGCAACTCAGTGAAGAGCGTGTCGTCATCTTGGTCTGTCATGTCTTGTCTTCCTTCTGGGACAAGGCGCGCGCGAGCTCGGCGCGCGCGCGGTGAAGTCTTTGGCGGGCAGCCTCGGGCGTGATGACGAGGACGCGCGCGGCCTCGTCGACGGACAGCCCTTCGCCGGCCACGAGCAGCAGGACTTCGCGGCCAGACGCGGGCAGCCGGTCGATCGCGCGCTCGAGCCGCGCCGCCGTGGCCGACGCGCGCGCGGCCTCGTCGGGGGCGTTCGCGTCGGTGGCGCCCAGGTGCCACCAGCTCGCGAGCGTCCCGAGGCGTTCGCCATCGAGCACGGCCCAGCGCGCGTGGTCGCGATGAAGGTTGCGCGCGACGGTGTACAGCCAGGCGCGCAGCTGCGTGTCGGGCTCGAGGCGTCGGGCGTGGCGCGCGAGGCGCACCCAGGTCTCTTGAAACAGGTCCTCGGCGAGCTCGCGTCGGCGGCAGAGACGAACGAGAAAGCGTAGGATCGCCTCGCCGTGCTGCTCGTAGGCGGCGGTGAGCGCGGCGCCCTCGCCCGCCCGCAGCCGGTCGACCAGCTCTCGCTCCACGCTGCATGAACGCATGGCGGTCGCGCGCGTGACATGAAAAAAAGAACGTCACGCGGGGCCGTCCCGGTCGTCACGTCGGACAGGAGGTCGAAGATGCTGAACCTGTTGCGTGAAGGCGGCGGGCCGATTCTGTTCGTCGTGATCTTTGGGGTGCTCACGTTCGCGGCGGCCGCGGTGTTCGCGGCGCGCGGCGACAGGCGACGGCTGGGCTTCATCACGTGGATGGGGCTCGCCACCGTGCTGTCGGTCGGTGGCGGGCTCGCGGCGGACTTCGCGGCCGTGGGCCACGATGGTCTCGAGCACTGCGCGGCGCACCACATCGACGCCCTGCCGTGCGTGCTGCTGGGGTTCGCCGAGTCGATGGCGCCGGCGATCGTCGGCTTCACCCTGCTCTCCCTCGCGGCGATGCTGACGGCGGTCGGGATGAGCCGCACCGCGCGCGCGGCGACCCCGACGCCGTCGTAAACGCGGGGCTCTAGGACGTCGGCGTACGGCCGGCGAGCGTCGTGCGCACGTCTTCTTCGTCGGCGCGCACCATCATCTGGATGAGGCCCTTGAAGGTGACCTTGGGCTTCCACCCGAGCACGCGCATGGCCTTGCTGGGATCGCCCTTGAGGTGGTCGACCTCGGTGGGCCTGAAGTAGCGAGGATCGATCTCGACGTACTTCTTCCAGTCGAGGTCGAGCTCGCCGAAGGCGACGTCGAGGCACTCGCGCACGCTGTGCGATTCGCCCGTCGCGACGACGTAGTCATCGCCCCTGTCCTGCTGGAGCATCATCCACATCGCCTCGACGTAGTCGCCCGCGAAGCCCCAGTCGCGGAAAGAGTCGAGGTTGCCGAGGTAGAGCTTGTGCTCGAGGCCGTGCTTGATGCGGGCGGCCGTGCGCGTGATCTTGCGCGTCACGAACGGGATGCCCCGCCGGGGCGACTCGTGATTGAAGAGGATGCCGCACGAGATGTGCATGCCGTAGGCGTCGCGGTAGTTCTGGCACAGCTGGTGCGCGAACACCTTGGCGCACGCGTAGGGGCTGCGCGGGATGAACGGCGTGTTCTCGTCCTGGGGAGGGTGCGCCGCGCCGAACATCTCCGACGACGACGCCTGGTAGAAGCGGACTGTCTTTTCTTGGCCGGACTCGCGGATGGCCTCGAGCAAGCGCAGCGTGCCGATGCCGACGGTCGACGCCGTGTACTCGGGCACGTCGAAGCTGACGCGCACGTGGCTCTGCGCGCCCAGGTTGTAGATCTCGTCGGGCTTGAGCGTGCGCAGCACGCGGTTGAGCGAGCTCGCGTCGTCGAGATCGCCGTAGACGAGCTTCAACCGGTAGTTCGCCGCGTGCGGATCCTGGTAGATGGGGTCGAGACGCTCGGTGTTGAACGAGCTCGAGCGACGGACGATGCCCGTCACTTCGTAGCCCTTCGCGAGCAAGAGCTCCGCGAGGTACGACCCGTCTTGCCCCGTGATGCCCGTGATGAGGGCGCGTTTCATTGTTCGATTTCCTTTCGGTGTTCTTCGAAGTACGTCACCGTTTTGGCGATGCCTTGCTCGAAGGGGGTTTCGGCCACGAAGCCGAAGCGTTCACGCGCGCGCGTGACGTCGAGCTGGCGCCGGGGCTGGCCGTTCGGTTTGGTTTTGTCCCAGATGAATCGTCCCGTGAACCTCGTGGCCTGCGCGATGAGCGTCGCGAGATCGCGGATGGCGAGCTCGATGCCGTTTCCGAGGTTCACGGCGTCGCTCGAGTCGTACTTCTCGGCGGCCAGCAGGATGCCGCGCGCGGCGTCCTCGACGTAGAGGAACTCGCGCGTGGGCGTGCCGTCGCCCCACAGCACGACGTCGGCCTGCCCCGCGTCGCGCGCGACGACGCACTTGCGGATCATCGCTGGGATGACGTGCGACGTGTGCAGGTCGAAGTTGTCGCGCGGACCGTAGAGGTTCACGGGGAACAGCACGATGCTGTTGAGGCCGTACTGCTCGCGGTAGCCCTGCGACTGCACGAGCATCATCTTCTTGGCGATGCCGTAGGGCGCGTTCGTCTCCTCGGGATAGCCGTTCCAGAGATCGTCTTCCTTGAACGGAATCGGGGCGAACTTCGGGTACGCGCAGATCGTGCCCGTCGCGACGAGCTTCTTGACCCCGGCGAGGCGGCACTCTTCGAAGATGTTCAGGCCCATCATGGCGTTCTCGAAGAGGAAGCGGCCCGGGTTGTCGCGGTTGGCTCCGATGCCGCCCACCTGCGCCGCGAGGTGAATCACGAGGTCCGGGCGCGCGTCGGCGAGCAGGCGGCGCACGGCGTCGCGGTCGACGAGGTTGTACTCGGCCGAGCGCGGCACGAACGTCGTCGCGCCGTCCTGCTTCAAGCGGTCGACGACGAACGAACCGAGGAAGCCCGCGCCCCCGGTCACGACGACGCGCTTTCCCTTCCAGAACGTGCTCATGAGCGGCGGAATCTATACGGAAGCGACGGTCCCCGCCAGAAGAACGGACGCCAGGTCGGACGCCGGGACGCGAGGACGCGAGGACGGTCGGTCGGTCGGGGCAATGGGGCGCTCAGACCACGGCCCGTAGGGCGCGCACGAACGCCGAGAGGTCGGGAACGGGATCGCGCTGGGCCTCGATCGCCTTGCGCACGACCTCGACGGCGGCGCTGCCGACGACGACTCCGTCGGCGAACGCGGCGACGGCGCGGGCGGCTTGCGGGGTGCGGACGCCAAAGCCGACGACCACCGGGAGGCGATTGCCCGTCGCGGCGCGGATCGCCTCGACGTGCGCGCGCGGTCCCTCGAAATCGGTGAGGGCCGCGCCCGTGATGCCCGTGAACGAGACGTAGTAGATGAAGCCCCCGGCGGCGGTCGCGGCGGCGGCGACGCGCGGAGGCGTCGACGTCGGCGCCAGCAGCGGGATGAAGTCGAGCCCGTTTCGCGTGAGCGCTGACGTGAGCTCGGTGTCCTCGTCGGGCGGATAGTCGACGGCGAGCACGGCGTCGGCGCCGGCCTCGCTCGCTCTTTTGGCGAAGACCTCGGGGCCGACGATCACGATCGGGTTCGCGTAGCCGAACAGCACGAGCCCCGCGTCGGGGTGCGCGTCGCGCACCGAGCGACAAAGCGCGAGCGACTTGCCGAGGCCGCCGCCGCCCGCGAGCGCGCGCTGCATCGCCCCCTGGATCGCGACGCCGTCGGCCGAGGGATCGCTCCACGGCACGCCGACCTCGACGATGTCGGCGCCCTCGTCGATCGCGGCGCGCATGAGGCGACCGCTCGTCTCGTGGTCGGGATCGCCCGCGGTCAGGTAGATCACGAGCACCTTGCGATGCGCCTCCTTGGCGCGCGCGAACACGGCCGGCAGGCGGCTCACAGCGTGACCCCGAGGCGCTTGGCGATCGTGCCCATGTCCTTGTCGCCGCGGCCCGAGACGCAGGCGACGATGACGGCGCCGTCGCGCAGCTGCCCCGCGACGTTGGCCAACGCCGCGATCGCGTGCGAGCTCTCGAGCGCCGGCAGGATGCCCTCGGTACGCGCGAGCAGCTTGAAGCCTTCGAGCGCCTCGTCGTCGGTGACGGCGAGGTACGTCGCGCGGCCCGTCTGCTTGAGGTGCGCGTGCTCGGGGCCGACGCCGGGGTAGTCGAGGCCCGCCGAGATCGAGTGCGCCTCGGCGATCTGGCCCTCGTCGTCGCAGAGCAAGTACGACTTCGCTCCGTGCAGCACACCGACGCGGCCGAGCGTGAGCGTCGCGGCGTGACGGGGCGTGCCGAGCCCGTCGCCCGCCGCCTCGACGCCGAAGAGCCGCGTGCCCGCGTCTGGAATGAAGGCGTGGAACAGGCCGATGGCGTTCGAGCCCCCTCCCACGCAAGCGACGAGCGCGTCGGGGAGCCGGCCCTCGGCCTTCTGGATTTGTGCGCGCGCCTCCCGCCCGATGACGGCCTGGAGCTCACGCACGAGGATCGGGTATGGGTGCGGCCCCGCGACGGTGCCGATGACGTAGTGCGTGTTGCGCACGTTCGTGACCCAGTCGCGCAGCGCCTCGTTGAGCGCGTCCTTGAGCGTCGCGGTCCCCTGCGTGACCGGGTGGACCTGCGCGCCGAGGAGCTTCATGCGGAAGACGTTGAGCGACTGTCGCTCGACGTCGACGGCACCCATGTAGATCTCGCACGGCAGGCCGAAGAGCGCGCATACGGTCGCCGTGGCGACGCCGTGCTGGCCCGCGCCCGTCTCCGCGATGATGCGCTTCTTGCCCAGGCGTTTCGCAAGCAGCGCCTGACCCAGCGAATTGTTTATCTTGTGGGCGCCGGTATGGCAGAGATCTTCCCGCTTGAGATAGATCCGCGCGCCTCCGGCCGCCTTCGTGAGCCGCTCGGCCAGGAAAAGAG
>JBBQJG010000361.1:0-5115 GCA_038325725.1 Polyangia bacterium
TTTTCGTAGAAGGGGCGGTTCCAAGCGAGGTGTCCGTAGGTGTTCAGCCAGAGGGCGCCGTCGCGTGCGCGCGCCCACTCGCGCGCGCGCGCGAGGAGCGCGCGGCCGACGCCCCGGCGCATCGACGCGAGGCGCACGGAGAGCTGGTCGAGGTAGGGCGCGCCGTCGACGAGCGCGAGCGTCGCGAAGCCGACGGGCGTCCCGAGCTCGTCGACCGCCACGAAGGCGTCGCCCGCTTCGAGCGAGCGACGCCAGCTCGCGTACTCGGCGAGCGCGAACGGGTGATCGGGCGCGATGCCGAAGCGCAGGCCGGCCTGGGCGTACAGCGCAATCGCGTCTTCGTCGATCGCGACGAGCGTGTCCAGCTCGTTGGTCCGCGCGCCGCGGAGTGAGAATTTCATGCGCGGAATGTAGCAACGTCTCGCCGCGAGCGCCGCGGCGTCATTGTGCGGCGCCGCCTACAGGCGGCCCTTCGCATCACCCCGGGGCCGGCCTATAGGTGGCCTTTCGGCGTCACGCCCGGGCCAGTCGTTGCGTCCTGCGGCTCGGCCTCGGCGCGCTCGTCGAGCTGCACGCGGCTCACGCGCTGGACCGGCGGCGGGTACAGGTAGACGAGCGCGTTGCCGACCACATGGCGCTCTTTGAGAACCTCCATGCGATAGACGTGGCTCGGAAGGAACCGCGCGGCGTCCATCACGAGGTGCTCGGTTGCGATCGGCAGGCTCCAATGCGCGCCCGAGACGTTCGGCGTGACGTCGTCCAGCTCGGCGACCCCGCCGACGAGCTCTGCCGACAGCTCGAGCGTCCAGACCTTCTTGTCGGGCCGGATGCCGCTCGCCGATTCGCGCGTGCCGCCGAGCGCCACCATCACGGTGTGGCTGTTCTTGATGCGCAGCCGGGCCACCGTCACCGCCGCGACCGCGGGCGCCGCGAACGCGAACGCCAACGCGACGACGATCATCCGCGCATGCGCGCGCTTCCCCCAAATCCCACCCATAAGTTAGCCCTCCAAAAGAGCCGACCGAAATGGCCGACATGAACAACTGCCTAAGGAACGTCGGACGATACGCGAATTCCTGTTACTTCGGTGTTTCGGTTTCGATGACCTTGTCGGCCTTCACGAGCGCCGCGTCGGACGCCGCCGCGTGCCGCTCGAGCAGCGCTGCAAAGTCCCGCTGCATCGCGACCTTGGCCGTCATCCAGCGCCCGAGCGCCGCCCGGTCCAGGCGCGTCGGATCGTGGGGCGCGGGCGCCAAATCGCGCATCGCCGTCATCGCCGCCGCCGCGCGGCCCGCGGCGTCCGCCATCGCCCGGTAGGCGTTCGCGACCGCGACCAGCCCGTCTTGCTCGGCCCGCGCCTCGTCGGTGTTCGCGCCGACCCACGCCGCGTGCGCTTCCATGTTCGTCGCGACGTGATCCATCAGCGCCTGCCATTTCAAGGGAACCTCGGCGTCGTCCGCCAACTCTTTGCCACAGCTCATGCTCGTGTAACGAGCGACGCCGCGGAGCGTGACCTCATGCTCGTCATGAAGCGCGCCAGACGCGTCCTCACGTCGGCCTTTGAACAAACGCAGCGGCCCGAAAAGGAGCCCGTGAAAATGACGTCCTGTTACACTGGCTCCGTGTCGGGAAAAAAGCGAAAATCCCCATGTTTTGCCGCGATTGTGCGCGTCGTCGCGATGACGACGCTCGTCGCGGCCGCCTGCGGCCAGCCGGAGCACCTCAACGGCAAGTTCGACGCCGGCGCCAACCCCGACGTCGCCTCTTCCTTTCCAGACAGTGCCGCGCTGGACGCGCCCACGGGGACCGACGATTCGTCCTCGATGGAGGTGGCGCCCGCGGGGATGGTCGCCGGCGCGCAGTGCACGGCGGGTGGCGAGTGCGCGAGCGGGTTCTGCTCCGACGGCGTGTGCTGCACGTCTGATTGCGCGGGCACTTGCCAGACGTGCGCCGCGGTCGGCAGCCTCGGCGCGTGCATGCCGGCCGAGGTGGGCACCGACCCGCGCGACCAGTGTCCCGACGAGGGCGTCGCGACGTGCGGACGCGACGGCGTCTGCGACGGCGCGGGCGCGTGCCGCAAGTACGCGCAGGGCGTGACGTGCGCCGAAGCGTCCTGCACGGGCTCGACGATGACCCTCGCGTCTCGCTGCGACGCCAACGGGACGTGCCCGACGCCGGCGACGCAGAGCTGCGCGCCCTTCATCTGTGGCGCGAACGCCGTCTGCCAGACGGTGTGCGCGAAGGACGCCGAGTGCACGCCGCCCAACACGTGCCTCGCCTCGAGCTGCGGCAAGAAGCCGCTCGGCGGCGCGTGCACGACGGCCGACCAGTGCAACTCCGGCTTCTGCGAAGAGGGCGCGTGCTGCAGCGCCGCGTGCAAGGGCACGTGCCGTTCGTGCGCCCTCGCGGGCACGGCGGGCACCTGCTCGACGATCCCCGCGGGACAGGACCCGCTCGGCCAGTGCGCCGACAGCGGCGCGACCACGTGCGGGCTCGACGGCACGTGCGACGGCGCGGGCGCTTGTCGCAAGTACCTCGCGGGCACGAGCTGCACGCCCCCGACGTGCACGACCGGGTCGGAGCGCGCGACCGCGAAGTGCGACGGCGCGGGCGTCTGCACGCCGGGCGCCGTCAAGGCGTGCACGCCCTTCATCTGCGGCCCGAACGCGTGCGCGACGACGTGCGCCGTCCCCGCGGACTGCGCGACCGACTTCACCTGCATCGGAGGCACTTGTAAGAAGAAGGCCGGCGGCGGCGCGTGCGCGAGCGCCGCGGAGTGCGGCACGGGCTTCTGCGAGCAGGGCGTCTGCTGCGACAAGAGCTGCGCGGGCACTTGCCAGGCCTGCAACCTCGCGGGCGCCGCGGGCGTCTGCACGATGGTCCCGGCCGGACAGGATCCCCTCAATCAGTGCACCGATCAGGGCGCCCCCTCGTGTGGCAACGACGGCGTGTGCAGCGGCGCGGGCGCGTGCCGCTTCTACGCGAGCGGCACCTCGTGCGCCCCCGGCTCGTGCTCGGGATCGACGCTGAAGCTCGCGTCGCTGTGCAACGGCACGGGCACCTGCGTCGCTGGCACGACGCAGCCGTGCGATCCGTTCCTGTGCGGGACGGGCGGCACCTGCAAGAGCTCGTGCGCGGCCAACACCGATTGCACGATGGGCAACCTCTGCCTCAACACGAGCTGCGGCAAGAAGCCCATCGGCGGCACCTGCACGCTCACGACGGATTGCATGTCGGGGTTCTGCGCGCAGGGGATCTGCTGCGCGACGGCCTGCACGGGCACCTGTCAGTCGTGCGCGGTCCCGGGGAAAGAGGGGACGTGCTCGCCCGTGCCCGCGGGGCAGGATCCGCTCGCGCAGTGCACCGACCAGGGCGCCGCGAGCTGCATGACGGATGGCGCGTGCAATGGCGCGGGCGCCTGCGAGCTTTACGTCGCGGGGACCACCTGCGCGGCCCAGACCTGCAGCACCGGGACGTACACGCAGGCGCGCACCTGCAACGGCACCGGCACGTGCCAGGTCGGGACGACCTCGTTGTGCGGCACGTACAACTGCGACACGAACAACACGTGCCGCACGACGTGCACGATGGCGAGCGACTGTGCCACGGGCTACGTCTGCAACAGCGGCGTCTGCTCGAAGAAGCTCAACGCCGCGGTGTGCACCGCCGGCACCGAGTGCCAGTCGGGGCAGTGCCAGCAGGGCGTCTGCTGCGCGAGCTCGTGCACGGGAACCTGCCGCTCGTGCGCGCTGCCCGGCACCGTGGGCACCTGCACGCTCGCGGCCCCGACGACGGATCCGCTCAACCAGTGCGCCGACGCCGGCGCGACGAGCTGCGGGACGGACGGCACCTGCGACGGGGCCGGCGCCTGCCACCTCTACGTCGGCGGGACGACGTGCGGCGCGACGACCTGCTCCGGCTCGACGTTCACGTCGGCCCCGCAGTGCAACGGCTCGGGCGTCTGCCAGCCGGGCACCCAGTCGACGTGCACGCCGTACGTCTGCGGCGCCACCGGCGCGTGCCTCAGCTCTTGTACGACGAACCCCGAGTGCCTCAGCCCGAACACGTGCAACGCCAACGTCTGCGGCAAGAAGTCCAACGGCGCGACGTGCGCGGCGGGCGTCGACTGCGCGTCGGGGAACTGCAACCAGCTCATCTGCTGCGCGACGGCCTGCACGGGCACGTGCCAGTCGTGCGCGCTCGCGGGCAGCCTGGGCACATGCAAGGTCGTCCCCGCCGGAACGGATCCGCTCAACCAGTGCACCGACGCGGGATCCCCCTCGTGCGGCAATGACGGCACGTGCGACGGTTCGGGCGCGTGCCGCAAGTACGGCGCGGGCACGGTCTGCGTCGGCGCGATGTGCGCCGCGAGCTCGTTCACGCCGACGCGCACGTGCAACGGCACCGGCACCTGCAACACTTCGGCGGCCACGAGCTGCGGCCGCTACGTCTGCTCGGGCACGGGCTGCCTCTCGAGCTGCACGACGACGGCCGACTGCACGTCGCCCTTGCTCTGCAGCGGCGGCGCGTGCTTCACGACGCTCATCAACGCGGGGGGCCCGGTTGTCTCGGCGTGGGTGGCCGACGTCGGCTTCTCGCCGAGCGGCACGATCGGCCACGCCAACACGATCGATCTGTCGGGGGTGACGAACGCGGCACCTGCGGCCGTATACCAGACGGGCCGCGCCGGAAATTTCACCTATACGATCCCGGGCTTCACGGCGAATTCGAGCCACACGGTGCGTCTGCACATGTGCGAGACCTTCTACGACACGACGGGCTCGCGCACGTTCAACGTCTCGATCAACGGCACGTCGGTGCTGACGGGCTACGACATTCGCGCCGCCGCCGGGGCCGTCAACAAGGCCATCGCCCCGGCCTTCACGGCGAACGCCAACGCCACCGGTCAGTACGTGATTCAGTACACGTCAGTCGTGAACCAGAGCCTCCTGTCGGGCATCGAGATCCAGTAGCCGACTAAAAGAAGATGCCCGACACGACGACGAAGATCGGGATGAGGATCGCGAACGACCACATCGTGTAGCCGAAGAAGCTCGGCATGCGGACGTGGTGCTGCTCGGCGATGGCCTTGACCATGAAGTTGGGGCCGTTGCC
>JBBQJG010000362.1:0-5060 GCA_038325725.1 Polyangia bacterium
CAAAAAGGCCGGCAGCAGGAGCAGCTCCCAGGCCTCGTCGTACTGCTTGACGACGCGCGCCTCGTTCTCCGAGCGCTTGAGCCCGGCGAGCGCGTGGGTGATCTCCTCCACGCCGAAGCGTTTGGGATCCGCGTGGAAGTATTCGCCCGAAGTCTTCTGGGCGATCTGCATCAGCATATCTTCGGCGAGCCGCGACGTGACGTACTTGCCGTCGGCGTCCTTGACGTAGCCGGTGATCTTTCCCGTCTCGTCGTACTCGGGGATGAGCTCGCCCGAGCGCGAGCCGATGCCGACGGTGAAGACCTTGACGCCCAGCTTCGAGGCCTCGTCCGCCATCGCGAGCGGTTCGCTGTCGGTGTCTTCGCCGTCGGTGAGCAGCAGAATCACCTGCGAGCGCGTGGGCCCACCCGCGGCGCGTAGGCGCTTGAGCAGCTCGAGCGAGGCCTGCATCGCCTGCCCGATCGCCGTGCCGCCCACGGGCATGTCCCACGGGTTGAGATCGCGCCAGAACAGCTTCACGGCGGCGTAGTCCGTCGTCGGCGGATACGACAGCGTCTCGCCCGCGAACGCGACGAGCCCGATGCGATCGCCCGCGAGGCCATCCATGAGCTGCTCGAGCTCGCGCTTGGCCCGCTCGAGGCGCGACGGGTAGACGTCCTTCGCGAGCATCGAGCGCGAGAAGTCTAGAGCGACGATCATATCGAGCCCCGGTTGCTTCGTGATGCGCGCGCGCCCGCCGGCCTGCGGCCGCGCGGCGGCGAGCGACACGAGCGCGAGCGCGAGGACGACGAAGGCCGCGCGGACCTTCTTGCGCCCGAGCGACACGTCGCCCGCCATCTTCGCGACGAGCGGCACGTCGCCGAGCCGCGCGAGCAGCCGCCGCCGCTGCGCGAAGGCGAGCGCGTACGCGAGCACCGCGGCGGGCACCGTCATCAGCAACCACAGGGCGTGGGGGTTCGCGAAGCGCATCGCCTAGGGCAACCTCCGCCAACGCGTAAAACGCATCGCGAGCTCGACGAGCAGCAGCGCGAGCGCGACGAGCACGAACCGTCGATAGAGCTCGGCGAAGAGGACGCCGCGGTCGTGGATGCGCGACTTCTCGAGGTCCTCGAGGATCTTCTGGAAGCGCTCCTTGAGCGCGACCGTGTCGGTCGCGAGGTAGGGCGTGCCGCCCGTCATCGACGCGATCTGCTCGAGCAGCTTCGGGTTCACGGCGTGGCGCTGCGCGCCCGGCTCGGCGCCCGCGGCCTCGGGATCGTTGTCGCCCGCCAGGATCGTGTAGACCTTCACCTTCATCGTCTGCGCGTAGCGCGCCGCCTGCTCGGGCGCGATGTTGCCGGCGTTGTTCTCGCCGTCGGTGAGGATGATGACCACTTTGGACCGCGCGTCCGAGTGGCGCAGGCGGTTGAGCGCGACGCCGAGGCCGTTGCCGATCGCCGTGCCCCGCCCGTCGATGATGCCGACGCGCAGCTCGGCGAGCATGCGCAGCAGCGTCCCGTGGTCCAGCGTGAGCGGCACGTGCGTGTACGCCTCGCGCCCAAAAACAACGAGACCGATGCGATCCGACGGGCGGTGAACGACGAAGTCCTGAATGACGAGCTTGGCGGCGTCGAGCCGGTTCGGCTGCAGGTCGGTCTCCTGCATCGAGCCCGAGACGTCGAGGGCGATGACGATGTCGATGCCCTCGAGCTCGAGGTCGTCGGACAGGCGCGAGCTCTGGGGCCGCGCGAGCGCGACGCCGAGCAGGACGACGACGGCGAGGCGCAGCACGACGGGGAGGTCGGCGAGCCGCGCGACGAGCCCGCGCTTGATCGCCGACAGCTCACCCGCGCGCGGGTGGGCGAAGACGCCGCGCCGCGTGGGCCCGCGCCGCAGGCCCGCCCACATCACGAGCGCGACGGCGATGGGGATCAGCGCGAGCGCGCCGGGGTGCGCGAAGCGGAAGCCCTCGGCGCCGCGCAGGAGCACGACGTACGCGAGCGCGAGCGGCGCGAAGACGGCCGCGATGAGCCCGTACGGGATCGCGCCGCGCGCGGGCGCGACGGGCACCTCGGGAGGCTTCGGGTCAGCCACGCGGCGCCTCCGACGCGACGTTCGTCGCCCCGTCCGTCGACGTCGGGACGGGCTCGGGGCGCGGCCGCGTCGACGTCACGATGCGAATCGCCGTCTCGAGCGCGCCGCGCGCCTCGGAGGCCGACGGCGAAATCTTCGCGAACTTCACGAGGTCGCACGCCGACAGCCATCCCGTGACCTCCCCCTGGAAGATCCCCAGGTCCTTGCCGCCCGTGCGCTTGAGCTGGGCGACGAGCTCGTCGGTCGTGAGCTCGAGCGAGTCAAAGCCGAACCGCCCGCCGAGGTACTCGCGAATGATCTCCGAGACGGCGAAGTAAAAAGGTCGGTTGTCAGCGTCCTCGAGAAAGCCGTATTGCCCGAGCCGATCGAGCTTCTCGAGGGCGATCTCGTGCGCGGGCCGCGGGGGCGGGCCGGGACGCGCCGCCGCGCGCGCGCGCAGGCGTCGCACGATGAAGAAGGTGACCAGCGCGCCCAGCGCCGCCGCGAGCAGCCCGGCGCCGATGTAAACGAGCAGGAGGTTCTCCTGCATGACCGTCACGGGGCCCACGGCGTCCTTGATCGCGGGCTCGGGCTCGTTGGCGATGAGGCTCGTGATCTTGAGCGGCAGCGGCGTCGTCCGCGCCGTGCGCACGTCGCCGCCCGAGCCGAGGTACGTCACCTCGAGCGCGGGGATCTCCTTTTCGCCCGGCTCGTAGGACGCGATCGTGAGGGCAAAGTCGTGGCGCACGCGCCCGTCGCCGAGATCCTGTTCGCTCTCTTTTCGGTCGAGCACCGAGAAGCCGGCGAGGTCGAGGGCGCCCGGCAGGTTCACGGGCACGCCGCGCCGAGAAATCGCCGTGACGACGACGGAGATCGCGTCGCCGACGTGGAACGCGCCGTCGCGCGCCTGCACGCGCGCCGTCACCGTGGGCGCGTCGCGATCGACGACGCCTGCGTCAGCGCCGGCATCGACATCGGCGGCGTGGGCCGCGCGCCACACGTCGCCCGCGCCCGCCGCGAAGAAAGTCGCCGCGACGATCCAGGCTCGTGGTCCCGCGCGCCTCAATGCCGCATCCTCCGCGCCCGCGCCTCGAAGAACGACGTCAGCGCTGGCAGGTACGGCTTGTTCGTCGACACGCGCACGGTGTCCATGTCGAGCCGGCGGAACAGCGTCTCGCGCGCGGCCTCGGCGCGCCGCGCGTGCAGCGCGAAGGCGCGGCCCTCGGGCCCGCTCGTGTCGAACACGACGACCTCGCCCGTCTCGGGATCTTGCAGCTCGACGAGCCCCACGGACGGCATCGCGAGCTCGAGCGGATCGACGACGCTCACGGGCACGAGGTCGTGACGCCGCGAGGTGATGCGCATCGCGCGCTCGTAGGTCTCGGGCGGCGCGAGAAAATCCGAAATGAGGAACGTCACCGCGCGCCGCCGCGCGATGCGCCCCACGAACTGCAGCGCCGTCGCGAGGTTCGTGCGCGGGCTCTGTGGTTCGAAAGAAAGGATCTCGCTGATGACGCGCAGGACGTGCTTCTTGCCTTTTTTCGGTGGCACGAAGTGCTCGACGCTGTCGGTGAAGATCACGAGCCCGACCCGGTCGTTGTTGCGGATCGCCGAGAACGCCAGCACGGCGGCGATCTCGGCCGCGAGCTCGCGCTTCTCCTGCGTGCGCGACCCGAATCGCCCCGACGCCGACATGTCGACGAGCAGCAGGACGGTCATCTCGCGCTCTTCGGTGAAGAGCTTGACGTAGACGTCGTTCATGCGCGCCGACACGTTCCAGTCGATCTGGCGGATGTCGTCGCCCGCCATGTATTGGCGCACCTCGGAGAACGCGATGCCGCTGCCCTTGAAGACGGAGTGATACGCGCCCGCCATCCGATCGCGCACGAGGCGCTCGGTGACGATCTCGATCTTCCGGATCTTCTTGAGGACGTCGCGGGTCAGCATCGCTGAGTGCTACGGGACTTCGACGTGCTCGAAGAGCTTGCGGACGATCGTCTCGGACGTGATCTGCTCGGCCTCTGCCTCGTAGGTGAGGATGACGCGGTGGCGGAGCACGTCGATGCCGACGGCCTTGATGTCCTCGGGCGTGACGTAGCCGCGGTGGCGGAGGAAGGCGTGCGCGCGCGCCGCGAGGTTCAGGTAGATCGACGCGCGCGGGCTCGCGCCGTACGAGATGAAGTCGGCCAGCTCGCCGAGGCCATGGGCCTTGGGCTCGCGCGTCGCGTGGACGATGTTGACGATGTAGTCGCGGATCTTCTCGTCGATGTAGACCTGCTGGACGACGGAGCGCGCCTCGGCGATGCGCGCGGGCGTCGCGACGGGGCCCGCGCTGACCTTCATGCCCGACGTCTTGCGGTCCTTGATGGCGCGCTCGTCGTCCTTCGACGGGTAGCCCACCTTGATCATGAGCATGAAGCGATCGAGCTGCGCCTCGGGCAGCGCGTACGTGCCTTCTTGCTCGATTGGGTTTTGTGTCGCCATGACGAGGAACGGATCCGGCAGCCTGTGCGTCGTGTCGCCGATCGTGACCTGACGCTCCTGCATGGCCTCGAGCTGCGCCGACTGCACCTTGGCGGGCGCGCGGTTGATCTCGTCGGCGAGCACGAGGTTCGCGAAGATGGGCCCCTTCTTCGGGATGAACTCGCTCTTCGCCTGGTTGTAGATGACGGTGCCGACGATGTCGGCGGGCAGCAGATCCGGCGTGAATTGGATGCGCTTGAAGCTCATATCGAGCGAGTCGGCGAGCGTCTTGACGGTGAGCGTCTTCGCGAGGCCAGGGACGCCCTCGAGCAGGACGTGGCCGCCCGTGAGCAGACCGATCAAGAGGCGTTCGATCATCGTCTTTTGCCCGACGATGACCTTTCCGACCTCCGCCGACAGCGTTTCGACGAAGGCGGACTGCTGATGCACGAGCTCGTTGATGACTCTGACGTCCATGGGTTCTGGCGCTCCTCGGTTTTGCGGCGCTTTGGGGGGTGGGGTGGGGGGGCCGGCGGGCGCGCGCG
>JBBQJG010000363.1:0-5056 GCA_038325725.1 Polyangia bacterium
CGCGCGGCTCGGGCTTGGCGTCGGTGAGCGCCTTGACCTGGCGGGTCTGCGCGCCCGAGTTGTAGTGCTCGCGGTAGCGGCCCGTCGTGAAGTACAGCGGATACTCGCCGTCGGGCGTTTCGGCCGAGGGGCGGTCGCGCACGACGGCGAAGCGCGCCTTGCCGTCGGCGTGGGCGAAGCGCTCAGCGAACAGACGCGGCGTGCCTGGGTGCTCGCCGCCGTGCGGACCCGACGCGGGGCAGGGCCAAAACACGCCTTTCTCTCGACGGATTCTGTCGTAGGTGATGCCGCTGTAATCGGCGCGCGCGCCCGCGGTCGCGGCGCCGAGCTCGGCGAACACGGCCTCGGGCTCGCTCGTCGGGAAGTGCGCGCCCATGCCGAGGCGCGCGGCGAGCGCGCACAGGATCTCGAGATCGCTGCGCGTCCCCGCGGGCGCGGGGCGGAGCTGCTCGCGCAAAATGACGCGGCCCTCGAGGTTCGTGAGCGTGCCCCTCTCCTCGCCGAACTGCGTGACGGGCAGGAACACGTGCGCGTGGGCCGACGTCTCGTTGGCGAAGGCGTCCGCGACGACGAGCAGGTCGAGCGCCGCGAGCTTGCGCTCGATGTTGAGCGCGTTGGGCGACGCGACGGCGACGTTCGAGCCGAAGACGAGCAGCGCGCGGATGCCGCCCACGGGGCCGAGCGCGTCGAGCAGCTCGTAGGCGCTCTTGCCCTTGCCGGGCAGCGTCGCGGGGTCGACGCCCCACACGCGCGCGACGTGCGCGCGATCGGCGGCGTTGTCGATGAGGCGGTAGCCGGGCAGCTGGTCGGCCTTTTGGCCGTGCTCGCGGCCGCCCTGGCCGTTGCCCTGGCCCGTGATGCAGCCGTAACCGCTCCCGACCTTCCCGACCTTGCCGAGCGCGAGCATGAGGTTGATGAGCGCCGAGACGGTGTCGACGCCCTTTGACTGCTGCTCGGGCCCGCGGCCCGACAGCGTCATGCTGTTCTTGGCGCCCGCGAGCAGGCGCACGACCTCGAGCTGGCGCTCGAGCGAGATGCCCGTCGCGCGCTCGACGTGCGCCGGATCGGTCATGAGCAGGTGTCGGCGCAGCGCGTCCCACCCGACGGTGCGCGCATCAACATACGCGTCATCGACGAGGCCCTCGGAGATCGCGAGAGCGAGGAGGCTGTTCGCGAGGGCCAGATCAGTGCCCGGCGTCGGCTGCAGGTGAATGTCGGCGACGCGCGCGGTCTCGGTGCGGCGCGGATCGACGACGACGAGCTTCCCGCCGCGCTCGCGCTGCGCGTTCACCCACTGCATCATGGGCGGCATCGTGTCGGCGGGGTTCGCGCCCCACAGCACGAGCGCGTCGGCCTGGGCCAGATCCTCGACGGGAAAAGGCATGCCGCGGTCGATGCCGAACGCGCGGTTCTGGCCGGCCGCGGCCGACGACATGCAGTAGCGGCCGTTGTAGTCGATGTTGGGCGTCTTCAAGACGATGCGCGCGAATTTGCCCAGCAGGTACGCCTTCTCGTTCGTGAGCGCGCCGCTGCCGAAGGCCCCGAGCGCGGCGTCGCCGTGCTTGCCGCGGATGGCCTCGACGCCGGCGGCGATGAAGTCGAGCGCGGCGTCCCACGTCGCCGAGACGAGCTTGCCGTCGCGTCCTCGAACCATGGGCGTGCGCACGCGCGCCGGGTGGTCGAGCAGCGCGGGCGACGTGAAGCCCTTGATGCACATCTGGCCGCGGTTCACGGGGAAGTCCTCGTCGGCGCGGACCACAAAGGGAGAACCGTCGACGGGCGCCTCACCCGCGTTCGCGCTCACGCGGAGGCCACACTGGAAGGCGCAGTAAGGGCAGTGCGTCTTCAAAGACCCGCCACTTCGACCCGGACTTCGACTTGGCCTTGGCGCACGCGCGCGGGCCACACGGGAACGCTCACCGTCGGGTCGTCGAGGCACTGTCCCGTGCGCAGATCGAAGCTCTGCTTGTACAGGGGCGAGGCGATCTTCGCGACGCCCGCCTTGTCGCCGACGATGCCGCGCGCGAGCACGAAGGCGTCGCTGAACGGATCGAAGTTCGAGATCGCGAAAACGTCATCGCCGAAGCCGACGCGCACGAGGGCCACTTGCTGCCCGCGTACGAGGGCGCACACGCCCGTGTTGGGGACGATGTCGTCCAAAGCGCAGACGGACAGCCACGCGTCCCCTTGCACGTGCGCGTCTTCGCTTTCATTTTCATTTGCGGGCCGCGCGTCCCTCGCGCCCGCGGGGAGGGCCATCGTCAGGACGCTCACGCGCGCGCTCCCGTCGGCATGACGACGCCGGCGGCCGCGAGAAGCTCGGGAGCCTTTTCAGTCTTCTCCTGCCACGTCGCGGGGCGGTGCTGCTGGCGCAGGGGGATGCGCACGATGCTCGGGTCGGCGACCTCGGTGTTGACGAACGAGCGGAAGCGCCGCGAGATCTCCGGGTCCTCGACGGCCGTTCGCCACTCGTCCTGGTACGTATCGACGATGTGCTGCATCTCCGCCTCGAGCTCGGCGGCGAGGCCGAGCGAGTCGTCGACGATGACCTCCTTGAGATAGTCGAGGCCGCCCTCGAGCTTGTTGAACCAGGTGGCCGTGCGCTCGAGCCGGTCGGCCGTGCGCACGTAGAACATCAAGAAGCGGTCGACGGTGCGGAGCAGCGTCTCCTCGTCGAGATCCTGCGCGAGCAGCAGCGCGTGCTGCGGCTTCATGCCGCCGTTGCCGCAGACGTAGAGGTTGTAGCCTTTCTCCGTCGCGATGATGCCGAAGTCCTTGCTCTGCGCCTCGGCGCACTCGCGCGCGCAGCCCGAGACGGCGCTCTTGAGCTTGTGCGGGCTGCGCAGACCCTTGTAGCGATTCTCGATGCGGATCGCGAAGGCGACCGAGTCCTGCACGCCGTAGCGGCACCACGTGCTGCCGACGCACGACTTCACCGTGCGCAGCGCCTTGCCGTAGGCGTGCCCCGACTCGAAGCCCGCGGCGAGAAGCTCCTTCCAGATGACGGGCAGCTGCTCGACGCGCGCGCCGAACAGGTCGACGCGCTGACCGCCCGTGATCTTCGTGTAGAGGCCGTACTTCTCGGCGACTTCGCCGAGGACAATGAGCTGGCGCGGCAGGATCTCGCCGCCCGCGATGCGCGGTACGACCGAGTACGTACCGTCGCGCTGGATGTTGGCCATGAAGCGGTCGTTCGTGTCCTGGAGGCCGACGTGCTCCTTCTTCACGACGTGCTCGTTGAAGATCGAGGCGAGGATCGACGCCATCGCCGGCTTGCAGACCTCGCAGCCGGCGCCCTTGCCGAACGTCGCGATCGCGACGTCGAAGGTCTTCGTCTGCTTGATCTTGACGAGGTGAAACAGCTCCTGACGCGAGTGGGGGAAGTGCTCGCACAGGTGGTTGTTGACGGCGACGCCGGCGCGCCGCAACTCGGCCTTGAGGATCTCCGTCACGAGCGGCACGCACGAGCCGCAGCTCGTGCCGGCCTTCGTGCACGTCTTGACGGCGCCGATCGTCGTGAGGCTCTGCGCGCCGATGGCCTCGCAGATCGCGCCCTTCGAAACGTTGTTGCAGCTGCAGATGCTCGCCTCGGCGGGGAGCGCGTCGGGCCCCATGCCGACACGCCCGCCCCCCTTGCCCACCCGCTGCGGGAGGATCAGATCGTCGGGATCGGGCCCCAGCTTCGTGCGGCTCTGCACCATCGCGAGCATCTGCGCGTACCCCGACGCGTCGCCGACGAGGATGCCGCCCAGCAGCCGCTCCTTGTCGGCGCTCACGACGAGCTTCTTGTAGACGCCCTGCACGCTGTCGACGAGGCACAGCGTGTGCGCGCCGGCCTCGAGTCCGAAGGCGTCGCCGAAGCTCGCGACGTCGACGCCGAGCAGCTTGAGCTTCGAGCTCATGTCGAAGTGACCGAGCGCGTCGCTCGCGCCCGCGTCGCCGCTGAGCTGCTTGGCGACGATCTCGGCCATCTTGTAGCCGGGGGCCACGAGGCCGTACGTGCGGTTCATCCACGACGCGCATTCGCCGATCGCGAACACACTGTCGTCGTTCGTGGCGCGGCAGTGCTTGTCGACGACGATGCCGCCGCGCTCGCCGATCTCGAGGCCCGCCGCGCGCGCGAGCGCGTCGTTCGGGCGAATGCCCGCCGAGAACACGACGATGTCGGCCGCGAGCGCGCCGCCGTCGGTAAAGATGATGCGGCCGACCGGGCTCCTGCCGCCGGCCGGCTCGTCGTCAGTGGCCCCCGCGAGGTGCTTCGTGCTGACGCCCGTGTGGACGCCGACGCCGAGGCCTTCGATCTGGCGCTTGAGGATGGCGCCGCCCATCTCGTCGACCTGCAGCGGCATGAGGCGCGGCGCGACCTCGAGGACGTGCGTCTCGAGGCCGAGGTTCCGCAGCGCGTTCGCGGCCTCGAGCCCGAGGAGGCCGCCGCCGATGACGACGCCCGACGAGATATCGGCGCGCTCGGCCCAGCCGCGGATCGCCTCGAGGTCCTCGATCGTGCGGTAGACGAAGCAGCCGGGGCGGTCGCGCCCCTGCACGGGGGGCACGAACGGGTACGAGCCGGTCGCGAGCACCAGCACGTCGTACGGGACATCGTCGCCGCGCGACGCGCGAACCGTCTTGGCCACGCGATCGATCGACTTGGCGCCATCCGAGAGGCGCACGGAGATCCCGGCGGCCTCGTAGGCGCCTTCGCCGACGAGGTTCAGCTTCTCAGCGCCGCCCTCGCCGTCGAACAGCTTCGACAGGTTCACGCGATCGTAGGCGAGCCGCGGCTCCTCGCAGAAGACGGTGACGTCGAGGCGCGCGGCGCCGCCTGACGCGATGAGGCGCTCCAGGAACCGGTGGCCGACCATGCCGTTCCCGACGACGACCAGCTTCGTTCGCTTCGACATCCGAGGACCATGCTAGAGGTCGCCGCGTTTCCATTCGGTCAAGAGATCGTCGGAAGGTCGTTTCGCGACGCCCTCGAAGGCCTTTCGTCAGATTCATGACGCCCCGCTCGCCCTCGTCGATTTCCGGGCCGGGGCCTGGTTGTTTCGACGCCGTT
>JBBQJG010000364.1:0-5052 GCA_038325725.1 Polyangia bacterium
CTTCGACGCCTGCCCACGCTCTCAAGAGACGCCTTCGACGACGCCGTCGCCTTCGCGATGACCCTCATCTCACCCGACGACGTCAGGGCCTGGACAGCCTTCTCGGGCTACTCGCTCCGATCAACGTGAAAGCGGTCTAGTTCTTCGCGAGAAAGGCAACTCGTGGTATCGCACGGGCAGGAGGAATCATGAAGGCGACGTCGACCATCTCTTACAACTTTCGAAGTCTGCTGGTGGCCATGAGCATCTCGATCACGGCGATGGCTATCGGCTGTGGAGGCGGTGGGAGTGGTGGAACGGCCGGGAGCGGCGGGGGCGGAACGGGTGGCACGGCCGCCTGTGACATTCCCAAGCTCTTCAACACCAAGTACTACTGCTCGACGCCGGCGTGTCACGCGGGCGCGACGCCTGCCGCAGGCTTCGACATGATGGCGGCCGGTTGGGAGACCCACCTCGTCGGCAAGGCGCCCATGACACACACGCCTGCCTCGCCCGCGGGCGACACGCTATGCGCCGGCATGAACAAGGTCTACCTCACCGCGGGCAGCAACCCGGCGACCGGCTTGTTCATGGACAAGATCAGCAAGAGCAATCCCGGCTGCGGCGTGCAGATGCCGAACCTGCCGGTCGACAAGATGACCGCGGACGAGCTCGCCTGCGTCCAGACGTGGGCGAACGCCCTCACCGCCGCCCCCTAAGGACGGCAAGAGCGAGGCGCGCGCCGCAGCGTCGACGCGCGCCTCACGAAGATCGCGAATGGCCGTCCCTCTCCTCGAGCGCTCACGCGCGGCCCTCGATTGGCACGAGCTCCTCTCCGAGCTCGCGGCGCGCGCGCAATCCGAGGGCGGCCGCGCGATCTGCCTCGAGCTCGCCAGCGTCGAGGACGCCGAGGCCGCCCGCGCGCACATCGCGGCGGTCGAGGAGCTGGCGTCGGTGCTGCGCCGCGGGGAAAACCTGCCGTCGCTCGCCGTGCCCGAGGTCGACGAGATCCTCGCGGCCGCCGAGAAGGGGCTCGTGCTGGGGGCCGAGGAGGTGCGGCCCATCGCCGAGCTGTGCGGCGTCGCCGAGGGCGTGAGGCGATTTTTCGACGATGGCGCCGAGCGGGGGCGGCCTCCCCTGCCCGCCGCCGCCGCGCGCGCGGCGAGCGTCGACGCCCAGCCGGGCCTCGCGCGCGTGCTGCGCGAGACGTTCGACGGCGCCGGCGAGATCCGCGACTCGGTGTCTCCCGTGCTCGCGCGGCTCCGCCGAGAGCGCGCCCAGCTCGCCGACGGCGCGCGGGCCGCCATCGAGGAGCTCATGCGCGGCGACGACCTCGCGCCGTTCCTGCAAGACCGCTACGTCAGCGTGCGCGAGGACCGCTTCGTGCTGCCCATCAAGGCGAGCGCGAAGTCGATGGGGCTCGGCATCGTGCACGACACCTCGCGCACGGGCGAGACCGTCTACGTGGAGCCGATGGCGCTCGTCCCTGCCAACAACCGCATGAAGGTCGCCGAGCTCGAGATCCGCGGCGAGTCGCGGCGCATCCTCGAGGAGCTCACGGCGCGCGTCGCGGTTGCGGCGGCGTCGCTGCGCGATTCGGCCGAGGCGCTCGTCGCGCTCGATGTGCTGGCGGCGCAAGCGCGACTCGGCGTCGCTTACGACGGTCGCCCCGTCGAGGTGCCCGACGGCCCCGTGATCGACTTGCGCCAGGCGCGCCATCCGTTGCTCGCGTTGCGCGCGGCGCGCGAGCGGTTCACGCTCGTCGCCAACGACGTCGTGCTCGGGGCGCCCGGCGGCCCGAGGCTGATCGTCGTGAGCGGCCCGAACGCGGGCGGCAAGACCGTGATGCTCAAGAGCGTCGCGCTCGCGGCGCTGCTCGTGCGCGCGGGGATGCTCGTGCCGGCGGCGGCCGGCAGCCGCGTCGGCTTCTTCGCGGCCGTCCTGGCCGACATCGGCGATCAGCAGTCGGTCATCGGCGATCTGTCGACGTTCTCGGGGCACCTCGCGCATGTCGCGGAGATCCTGCGCCACGAAGCTCCCGACGGCGGCCCCATGCTCGTGTTGCTCGACGAGCTCATGGCGGGCACGAATCCCGAGCAAGGCGCCGCGCTCGCGCGCGCGACGGCCGAGGCGCTCGCCGAGCGGCCCGGCGTCGCCGTCGTCACGACCCACTACGACAGCCTCAAGGCCCTCGCCGACGGCGACGCGCGCTTCGCGAACGCGGGCATGGAATACGATCTCGCCGAGCTGCGGCCGACGTTTCGCCTTCAGATCGGGACGCCGGGACGCTCCTACGCGCTCGACATCGCGACGCGCATGGGCCTACCAGCGCCGCTGCTCGAGCGGGCGCGCGCGCTCGCGGGCGCGGCGAGCGTCGGGCTCGAGGCGGCGATCGCGACGCTCGAGGCGCGCGAGGCCGAGGTCGCCGTCGAGGCACGCCGGTTGATGTCAGCGCGCGCCGAGCTGGCCGAGAGCGAGAGCGCGCAGCGCGCGGCGACGGCGGCGCTCGAGCGCCGTGAGCGCGAGCTCGGCAAGCATTCGCGCGAGGCGATCGACGAGTCGGTGCGCGACGCGCGCGAGGCGATGCGGGCGATCATTCGCGACGCGCAGCGCGCGGGGACCTCGCGCGCTGCCGAGGAAGGTCGCGACGCGCTCGAGCGCGCTGCCGCCGAGGCACGGGCCCGCCTGCCGAAGGCGCCTGACGTTCGGCCGCCCGAGAAGCCCGCCGCGCTCGACGTCGGGGCGCGCGTGTTCGTGCCCTCGATGGGCGCCGAGGGCGTCGTGACCCGCGCGATCGACACGCGCGGGCGCGTCAAGGTCTCCGTCGGGACGATCACCCTCGAGGTCCCCGCCGCGGACCTCGGCAAGGGTTCGGCGGTCGGCAAGGCGAGGCGCGCCGCCGTCGCGCCGAGCGCGTTGCGCGGCAGCGGCCCCGACGAGCTGTCCATCGCGATCCAGACCCCTTCGAACACCGTCGATGTGCGCGGTCAGCGCGCCGACGAATGCCTCCGCGCCGTCGAGGCCACCCTCGATCGCGCCGCGCTCCAGGGCAACTCGCCGCTCTTTATCATTCACGGCCACGGCACGGGCGCGTTGCGAAAAGAGATCCGCGCCTATCTCGACCGCTCGCCTTACGTCGCGCGCTGGGTCGCGGGCGGGCCGCGCCAAGGCGGCGACGGCGTCACCGTCGTCGAGCTTCGTTAGAGCCCCGCGGGCGCGCGGCGCTTGCCCGCGCGGGCGCTTTCAGGCGCTCCGCAGCGTCAGCACGGCGATCTCAGGCGGCACGAGCAAGCGAATGGGCACGCCCGTGGTCCCGAGACCGTTGTTCACGTAGAGCGTCGACTTGCCCGCGTGGTACAGGCCGCTCGTGAAGCGGGTCATGACGCGCGCGAGGTTCCAGCGTCGCGCCGCGAACGGCACGCCCAGCTGACCACCGTGCGTGTGGCCCGAGAGCGTCAGCTCGACGCCGCGCTCGGCGGCCTCGGGGAACAGCGCCGGATCGTGCGCGAGCAACACGGTCGCGACACCTTCGGGCCGCTCGGCGAGCGCCTTCCCGACGTCGTGTCGCCCCGTCCACGTGTCGTCGACGCCGGCCAGGTACAGGCGCGCGTCGCCGCGCGTGAGCGAAACGCCACGGTTCCGCAGCACGTCCAAGCCGGCCGCGACGAGCGCGTCGACCATCGCCTCGCCCTCGACGAAGTAGTCGTGGTTGCCCATGCTCGCGAAGACGCCGTCGGGCGCCGTGAGTCCGCCGAGCGCGCGCGCCACCGTCGGGACGAACGCGGGTCCACTCGCGATCAGATCCCCCGTGACGGCGACGAGATCGGCGCCGAGCCCGTTGGCGCGCGCGACCCAACGCGCGACGCGCCGGCCGCTCACGAAGGGCCCGCAGTGCAGATCGGACAGCTGCACAATGCGATAGCCGTCGAACGCCGCCGGCAGCCCCGCGATGGGCACGTCGCGCCGCTTGATGCGCACGCGGTGAACGAAGGCCACGGCCGCGACGAACATCGCGACGGCGACGCCCGCGCCCAGGGCGTGCTCGAGCGGCACGCCGAGCCCGCCCGCGAGCGCCGCCACGGGCGCGAGGAACGCGAACAGCAGCGCGACGGTCCAGTAGACGAAGAACGGCCACATGCCGAGGTACAGCCGCACCGGGCTCGGATCCCCGAGCGCCGTGCGCGCGCCGAACAGCCCCGACAAGAACGCCGCCGTGAGCACCGCGGCCACGCCGACGGCGAGGCCTCCGTGCCCCGTGAGGCGTCCGAGCGCCCACAGCAGCGGCGCCTGCAGCCCGACGGCGATCAGCAGCACCATGGCGAGGAACCGCAGCCGCCGCCCGCCGCGCGGCCGCCCGGGCGCACGCTCTTCGGAGGCCTTCACGAGGTCTGACACCCGCGGAACACGCGACGAAACGGGGAGCGCAACATGCGGGGGAGCATAGCCGGCGCTCCGGCGCCGCGCGGCTCTTGTTCGCGTCGCTGGGGCCAGCTACCGTATCGGGCGCCCTCCCTCCGCAGCGCCCCGGGAGACGCCCTCAACAAGGAGACCACCTTGACCCATCGGACGACCTTCCGGACCGCCTCGCCGCTCGTCTCCGCCCTGTGTCTCGCCGCTGGCCTGCTGGCCGGTTGCGCGACCGCGCCGCCCCCGCCCCCGCCCGCTCCGCCCGCGCCGAAGAACGCCCTGCAGGCCGACCTCGTCGGCGCGCCGAAGTGGGTCACGATGGGGTGCGCCGCCATGTTCGAGGGCAAGAAGACCGGACTCTGCGGCGTCGGCGGCATCGCCGGGATGACGAACCCGGCGCTCGCGCGCACGGCCGCCGAGGGCCGCGGGCGCACGGAGATCGCGCGCAGCCTCAAGGTCCGCGTCAAGGCGATGCTGAAGGACTACGCCGCCGCGACGAAAGGCGGCCCCGGCAACAAGCTCTCGAACGAGGAGCACATCGAGGACGCCTCGAAGCAGATCACCGACACGACGTTGTCGGGCACGCGCCTTCAGGACACGTGGATCTCCAACGGGGGGACCTTTTACGCGCTCGTCGTGCTCGACACGTCGGCCTTCCGCGACGGC
>JBBQJG010000365.1:0-5040 GCA_038325725.1 Polyangia bacterium
CGTTCGCGTCCTCACGCGAGACGCACCCCGGGCCCGCGGCCTCCTCGCCCCCACCGTAGAGCTCTGCGTGGGCGACGTGCGAGCGCCCGCGACGCTCGCGGCCGCGGTCAGCGGCGTCGCGACGGTCGTCTCCGCCGTCCACGGCTTCGCGGGTCCCGGAGGCGGCTCCCCCGCGTCCGTCGACCGCGACGGGAACGCAAACCTGTTCGACGCGGCGGCGGGCGCGGGCGCGGACGTCGTGCTCGTCTCGATCGTGGGCGCCGCCGCCGACAGCCCGATGGAGCTGTTCCGCGCGAAGCACGAAGCCGAAACGCTCCTGCGCGCGAAGGCCACGTCGTGGACCATCGTGCGCGCGAGCGCGTTCCTCGAGACGTGGATAGGCATCCTCGACGAAACCGCGGGGCGGTCCGGGCGGCCCGTGGTGTTCGGGCGCGGCGAAACGCCGCACAACTTCATCTCCGCGCGCGACGTGGCGGGGCTCTTGGAGCGGGCCGTCTCGGACCGGACCACGCGGGGCACGACGCTCGAGGCGCTCGGCGCGGAGGATCTGACGTTCAACCAGCTCGCCGCGGCCGTGCAGAAGGCGCGCGGCCGGAGCGCATCGCCCAAACACGTGCCCCGCGCGATGCTGCGGATCATGGGCACGTTGTTGCGACCCGTGAAGCCCGACGTGGCCCGCCAATGTCGCGCGGCGCTCTTTCTCGACACGACCTCCACCGCCACGAACGCAGGGTCGCTCCGCGTGAACGTCGCGCAACCTCCGTCGACGACGCTCGCCGAATTGCTGGCGCCCGCCTGAAAAGAGCGTCCTTCATTTTTTGTTGGGACCAGCGTTAGAATTTCCCGTTCGTGGCCCAAGACGGAACCATCAACCTCTTCGACGGGGGCGGTGACCTCGGCGCGCGAATGCGCGCGTTCGATTGGTTACACACGCCGTTCGAGCCGGTCTCGAGCTTCGCCGATCAGGAGGAGCTGGCGCCCGCGGGCGGCATCGGCGTGCTCGGCGCGCCGGCGGGGAGCGAGCCGGCGGGGAGCGAGCCGGCGGCGCGGAGACACCGCATCTTGGTGGTCGATGACAATCAGGACGCTGCGGAGGGCGTCTCGGAGCTGCTGCGTGAGCTTGGCCATGAGGTCACCGTCGCGGGCGACGGTCCGTCGGCGCTCGCGGCCGCGCGCGCGTTCAAGCCGAACGTCTGCCTCGTCGACATCGGCCTGCCCGTCATGGACGGGTACGAGCTGGCGGCGCGCCTCCGCGGCTCGGGCCATCTCCCGGCCGGCGCGCGCATCATCGCGCTGACCGGCTACGGTCAGGACGCCGACCGCCGCCGCTCGATCGACGTCGGCTTCGACGCGCACCTCGTCAAGCCGGTGAGCTTCGACGTGCTCACCAAGGCCATGCTGAACTAGACGCCGCGTCGTGTGCACGATCGCGCTCGCCGCGACGCCGGTCTCGAAGCACGTCAACAGCGTCAAGCACGACGATCCCGCGTGCATCGCCCCGGCGAAGCACGCGGGGGGGCCTGCTCAGACGTCGCTGTTCTAGGCGCGACGGCGAGGATCTCGGACGCGGGCCGTCTCGAACGGCCGGTCGCGGCTACGCGGTGCTGCCCGCGAACGCCGCCTTGTAGTCCGCCACGAACTGACGAAGGCCGCGCGCGGGGCGACCGAGCACCTTTTCGACGTCACTCGACGTCTTGTTGCCCCAGTTTTCGGCGAAGCCCTCGAACAGCTCCATGTAGCCGTCGACGACCCACGGATCCATGCCCATGCCCACCATCGACTCGCGCGCGGCCGCGATCGGCACGTCGACGTAGGCGACGGCCTTGCCCAGCTCGGCGCCGAGCGCGGTCGCGAACTCGGCGAGCGTGAAGGCCTCGGGCGTCGTGAGGGTGTACGTCTGGCCCTCGTGTCCGTCCTCGAGCAGGACGCGCGCGGCGACGTCGACGATGTCGCGCACGTCGGTCATGGCCATGCGCCCCGTCTTCATGGGCAGGTAGATCGCGCCGTGCCCGGAGACCGTCGGGATCGCCATCATTGTATTTTGCAAATAGAACGTCGGCCGCAGGACCGTGAAGGGCAGGCCGGAGGCGCGCAGCACGCCCTCGAGCTCGACGACGTGACGAATGATGCGGCTTTTGTCCGAGCCCGACGCCGCGTGGTGGACGACGTGCGGGCGGCGGTCCGACTGGCGCGCGGCCGCGAGGAGGTTCTTGCCGTGGTTGGCCTGGTCGGGGCCGTTGTACAGGCACATGTAGATGCGGTCGACGCCGGCGACGAGCGCGGGCAGCGAGACGGCGTCACCGAGATCTCCGACGACGACCTCGGCGCCCAGCTTGCGCAGCGCCTCGCCCTTCGAAGCCGTGTGCACGAGGGCACGCACGCGCGCGCCCGCCGCCAACAGCGCGGGCACGAGCCCCGCGCCCGTGTTGCCCGTCGCGCCGGTCACCAAGATCAAAGGATTCGTCTTCATGTTCGTCTCTCTTCTTTGAGAAAGCGCCGTTAGTACGAAGCCCAGTCCTGGCCCTGGACGAAGGTGATCTGCGGGGCGCCCACGACGCCGGCCCGCTGCATCGTGGCCTTGAGATCCGCCGACGCGCAGAACGCCTTGATCTCGTCGAGCGTCGCCGTCTGCAGGTACAGGACGATCGTGTTCGGCTTGTCGGCGCGGCGGTTGATGGCGTAGCCGATGACGCCGGCCTGGTTCCTCGCGGCGTCGTGCCCGTCGAAGGCGGCCTTCCACGTCGTGTAGTCAGCGACGTCGTGCACGATGATGGCGCCGGCGCTCGGCGTCTTGACGGTGCGGTCCACCTGCGGCGACAGCGGCACGACGACGGGCTCGCTGGCGACGCCCGAGTCCTTCAAAGCTTGCGCCAGCGTCGCCGACGCGGCGAAGGCGCGCAGCACATCGTGCGACGGCGCCGCGAGGTAGACGCTGAGCGCGTTGGGATCCTCCGCGGAGCGATTGACGTGGTGGCCGACGATGCCGGCCTCCTTGCGCGCCGTCGCGTGTGCGTCGAAGCCGGCGCGCCAGGCGCCGTAGTCGACGACCTTGTGCATGATGACCGCCGCTGCCGTGTTCGTCGTGTCCATGGTGACCTCCTCGTTCGTGGTTTTGATGAGGTCGACTCCGGAAGGCTCGAACCGCCCGCCGCCGCCGCCTGAGGGACCCATGTTTAACGGATTAACATTTCATCAGTCAAAGGTTTTTTAAAATAATGTTAGCCGATGAAAATTTCTCCTGCTTAATTCAGCACATGCCCTCTCGACGTCCGTCCCCCCGCCCCCCCGCCGATCGGCGGCCCGTGCGCGAATGGCCCCAGATCCGGGCCCTGCGCCTCCTCATGCGCGCCCACGCGCGCGTCGTCGACGATCAGCGGCGCCACATCGAGGACACGCACGGCCTGCTGATGACCGAGTTCGACATGATCGCGGCCCTCGGCAACACGGAGGGCCTGCGCATGGGCGCGCTCGCGGGCGCGATGATCACGACGCCGGGCAACGTCACGCGCGTCGCGCAGTCGCTCGAGAAGCGCGGCCTCGTCGAGCGCAAGCGTGCGCCGCACTCCGACCGCGAGGTCCTCGCGTGCCTCACGCCCGCGGGCCGCGACTTCTTCGACGCGCACTTCATGAACGTCGTGACGTACTCGACCGACTACATGGACGGCGCGCTCTCGACCGACGAGCAGAACCAACTCGCCGGGTTGCTCACGAAGTTGATTGGCAAGAAGGACGACAAGAAGACCGACAAGAAGGCCGAAGCCTGATCGAAGATTCGACCGCGCATGTTCACGTTCTTCAAGGAAAGGCGCCGGGCCGCGCTTCGGCGAACGGCGTTTCCGCCAGTCTGGAGCGACCACCTCGCCCGCAACGTTCCCTACGTCGCGAGCCTCGGCGACGCGGATCGCGCGGAGCTACAGGGACACATTCAGGTCTTCCTGGCAGAGAAGTCTTTCGAAGGATGCGGCGGGCTGGAGCTCACGGACGAGATTCGCGTCACCGTCGCGGCCCAAGCGTGCGTGCTCCTGCTGCACCGCAAGACCGACTACTACCCGAAGCTCGATTCCATTCTGATCTATCCGAGCACCTACGTCGTGTCGGAGGACCGCCCCACGCGTGACGGGCTGGTCATCGAGGGACAGCAACTGCGGCTCGGCGAATCGTGGGTTCGAGGGACCGTCATCCTGGCTTGGGACAGTGTCCTCGTGGGAGCCGCCGACATCCATGACGGCCACAACGTCGTCCTCCATGAATTCGCCCATCAGCTCGATCAAGAAGACGGTAGCGGCGACGGGGCCCCGCCGCTGCCGCGGCGCTCTGCCTACGTCGCCTGGGCGCGCGTGCTCGGGCGCGAATACGACGAGCTGGTCCGACAGTCCGAACGGCACCACCGCACGCTCATCGACCAATACGGCGCGACGAATCCGGCGGAGTTCTTCGCCGTCGTGACGGAGACCTTCTTCGAGAAGCCTCGCGAGCTCCGCGCGCGCCACGCGGACCTCTACCGCCAGATGCAGGACTTCTACCTTCAGGACCCAGCGGCGCGCCTCGATGAGCAGCGAGCGGGCGCGGGCGGCTGAGGGGAGGTCAGACGACGCACCCACAAATCCCGACCGCTTTCGCGGCAGGACGGCAGGCTAGACTCGGTTCGTGTGCGCTCGGTTCACCCTGAAGAAGAGAAGGATCCGCGACGTCGCGGATGAGCTCGACGCCGAGCTTTCGTCCGACGACGAACCGCTGTATCGCCCGAGGTACAACGTCGCGCCGACGGACCTCGCGTGGGTCATCGAGTGGGGCGCCGACCGGCGCGTCGTCCGCCCCGCGACGTGGAACTACTTGGTCTCGGGCGGCCGCCCGCTCGTCAACTTACGGAGCGAGACCGTGGGTTCGGGCGCGAAGTTTCGCGACGGCTTCTCTGACCGACGGTGCGCCGTCATCACAGATGGCTTTTTCGAGTGGCCCGGCAAGGGCCTGGCGCCGTTCTGGTTTCACCGCCCCAACCCCAACCCCAACCCCAACCCCAACCCCAACCCCAACCCCAAC
>JBBQJG010000366.1:0-4933 GCA_038325725.1 Polyangia bacterium
AAGGGCAAGGCATCGCAGGCCGAGGAGACGTCCACCGACGAGGCCGGGACGCCGGTCCCCCGCGCGCGCCGCATGAGCGAGGCGCTCGTCATCGTCGAGTCGCCCGCGAAGGCGAAGACGATCAAGAAGTACCTCGGCCCCGGCTACATCGTGAAGGCGTCGGTCGGTCACGTAAAGGATCTGCCCAAGAAGAAGATGGGCATCGACATCGAGCACGGCTTCCAGCCCGAGTACGTCGTCATCGACACGAAGGTGAAGGTCCTCGCCGAGATCAAGGAAGCGGCGGCGAACGTCCACAAGGTCTACCTCGCCCCCGACCCCGATCGCGAGGGAGAGGCCATCGCCTGGCACATCGCCGAGGAGATTCGTCCCTCGAACCCGAACATCCAGCGCGTGCTCTTCAACGAGATCACGAAGAAGGCGATCCTCGAGGCCATCAGTCGGCCCACGACGCTCGACGTGAAGAAGTTCGAGGCGCAGCAGGCGCGGCGCGTGCTCGACCGCATCGTCGGCTACCAGATCAGCCCCGTGCTGTGGACGAAGGTGCGGCGCGGCCTGTCAGCGGGTCGCGTCCAGTCGGTCGCCGTGCGCATCATCGCCGAGCGCGAGGGCGAGATCACCGCGTTCCAGCCGCAGGAATACTGGACCGTCGAGACGACGGTCGAAGGCCACGCGCCGCCGCCGTTCACCGCGAAGTTCTCGCGGCTCGACGGCAAGAAGGTCGAGCTCACGAACGAGGGCGGCGCGCGCGAGGTCGTCGACGCCATCAAGGGCTCGCCGCTCGTCGTCTCGAAGGTCGAGCGCAAGGAGCGCCGCAAGAACGCGCCGCCACCCTTCATCACGTCGAAGCTGCAGCAGGAAGGCTCGAGCAAGCTGCGCTTTTCGCCCAAGCGCACGATGGGCCTCGCGCAACGCCTGTACGAAGGCGTCGAGGTCGGAGAGGACGGACTCGTCGGTCTCATCACGTACATGCGTACGGACTCGACGCGTCTGTCCGACGACGCGATCGCCGACGTGCGCGCGTACATCGGCGGGCGCTTCGGCGCCGATCGCCTGCCCGCCGAGCCCATCGTCTTCAAGACGAAGAAGGGCGCGCAGGACGCGCACGAGGCGATCCGCCCGACGTCGACGAAGTACGACCCCGAGACGGTGCGCAAGCTGTGGGCGGCCGGGCAGGGCGGCGGGAGAGACGAGCGCGAGACCGACGATCTGCTGCGCCTCTACACGCTCATCTGGAACCGCACGATCGCCTGCCAGATGGTGCCGGCCGTGTTCGATCAGACGAGCGTCGACATCTCCGCGGGCCGCGTCGAGCTGCGCGCGAGCGGTCAGGTCATGAAGTTCGCCGGCTTCCTCGAGGTGTACGCCGAGACGGTCGAGGACGCCGCCAACGAGGACGAGACGAGCGCGCTGCCCGAGGTGCGCGAGGGCGAGACGCTCAAGCTGCTCGAGACGAAGCCCGAGCAGCACTTCACGCAGCCGCCGCCGCGTTTTTCAGAGGCGACGCTCGTCAAGGAGCTCGAAGAGAAGGGCATCGGCCGTCCGTCGACCTACGCGGCGATCCTCACGACGATCCAGGGACGAGGCTACGTCGAGAAGAAGGAGGGCCGCCTCCACCCAACGGAGCTCGGCCTCATGGTCGACGGGCTGCTCCTCAAGAGCTTCCCGGACATCGTCAGCAGCGACTTCACGGCGCAGATGGAGGCTCAGCTCGACAAGGTCGAGGAGGGCGAGGCCGACTGGGTCAAGATCCTCAAGGACTTTTACACGCCCTTCAAGGCCGAGGTCGAGCTCGCCAAGAAGGAGATGCGCAACGTCAAGGCCGAGGAGCAGGCCACCGACGAGGTCTGCGAGAAGTGCGGCAAGCCCATGGTCATCAAGTGGGGGCGCAACGGCCACTTCCTCGCGTGCACGGGCTACCCCGAGTGCCGCAACACGAAGGAGTACGTCAAGAACGAGGACGGGACGTTGACCATCGTGTCGACGACGCGACCGTCTGAAATGAAGTGCCCGACGTGCGGCTCCGACATGGTGATTCGTCGCGGCCGCTTTGGCGAGTTCCAGGCGTGCACGAAGTACCCCGAGTGCAAGACGACGGCGCCGATGTCTCTCGGCGTGACGTGCCCGAAGGAAGGCTGCGGCGGCTACCTGACGGAGAAGCGCTCGAAGCGGGGCAAGGTCTTCTTCGGCTGCTCGAACTACCAGCGAACGAAGTGCGACTTCGTGTCGTGGGATCGCCCGTTGCCCCAGCCCTGCCCGAAGTGCGCCAAGCCGTTCCTGCTGCAGAAGGTCTCGAAGTCCGGCACGCGCTTGTACTGCGAGGACAAGGAAGGGTGCGGCTATCAGGCCGACGCCGCCGAGGCGGGCGAGGCCACCGACCCCGAAAGCGCCGGCGCCGACAACGCAAAAACGACGGGCGGCGAGCCGCCCCAAAACGCCGCGTAGCTCACGCGCGCAGCGCGGTGGCGCGGTCGAGCAGCAGCCGGCGCGTCAGGACGAGCAGGACGAGCCCGCGCAGCGGCCGGACCCTCGCTCGCCGGCAACGAACCGACGATTCGCGCGTTCCTGGTCCAGCGCGCCGACGCCGGGCCGCTGCGCGCGTCGGGCGCGCGCGAGGTCGCGGGCGCGGCGGCGGATTGGCAGCGCGTGCGCGCGGCGTTCGGGCTCGTCGAAACGACGTCGCCCGCCTGAGAGAGAGCGCGCGCGGCGTTCGGGCTCGCGCGCGCTGCGCGCTCAGGCGAGGCGGCGGTTGTGCTGTGGGTTCATCCCGCCGACCTTGACGACGGCGGAGACCTTGAGCTGACGGTTGTGCTGGACGTTGAAGCCGCCGGCCTTGATGCCGGAGGTGATCTTGAGGCGACGGTTGTGCTGCACGCTCATGCCGCCGGCCTTGACGCCGGAAGCGACCTTGAGGCGCCGGTTGTGCTGAACGTTCATGCCGCCAGCCTTGACGCCGGAAGCGACCTTGAGGCGCCGGTTGTGCTGGATGCTCATGCCGCCAGCCTTCAGGTTCGATCGAATCGCGAGTCGCTTCATGGTCCGTCTCCTTATGGTGTTCGTCGAGAGAGCACTCGAATGTTCTGGGTTCGGTGCGGATCTGTAAAGAACGAGAAGGCTCGATCTGCAGCCCTGCGACAGAAGGCCGCAGGGAGGCTGCGGGTGCAACAGGGCTACGCCGTCACGGGGTGGGCGAACTTCTTCGTCGCGGTGGCGGCGCCTCCGGCGGCGCTCGCTGGGCTGCCCTTCGTCGCCGCGTCGATCACTCTCGCGAAGTGCGCGCGCTTGTGCGCCTGAGCGACCCGCCGGCGCTCAGGCGCGCGCGAGCGTCGCGACGCACTCGAGGTGGCGCGTCTGCGGGAACATGTCGAAGGGTTGCACCTTCGTGACGACCCACCCGGCGGCGCGCAGCACGGCGAGGTCGCGCACCTGCGTCTCGGGGTTGCACGAGACGTAGACGATCGTGCGCGGCGCAAAGGCGACGAGCTGCTCGAGGAACTCGGGCGAGCAGCCCTTGCGGGGCGGGTCGACGATGACGGCGCTGTCGGCGCCCCGGAAGTCCTCGGGGAGATCGCCGAAGATGCGGGTCGCGTCGGACGCCGTGAACGTGCAGTTGTCGCGGGCGTTCGTCGCGGCGTTTTCGCGCGCCCACTTCACGCTCGACGGGCTGACCTCGACGCCGACGACGCGCTCGAACCCGGGTGCGGCCGTGAGGGCGAGCAGGCCGCTGCCGCAGTAGGCGTCGACGAGGAAGCGCGCGCCCCCCGCGCGCGCCTCGGCGGCGACGTGCGCCGCGAGGCGAGGCAGCAGGAACGGGTTGTTCTGGAAAAAGTCGGCCGCGCGGAAGTTCAGAGTCAGGTCACCGACGACCTCGGTGATCGTCGCGCCAAAGTCCGTCGTGACGCCAGAGGCGGCGTCGCGCAGCAGCAGCGACGCGCCCTTCCTATACCGACCCAAATTCGCGGCGACGTCGGCGCGCGCTTCGGTGAGGCGCGCGTTGATGGCGTCGGTCGCGAGCGCGCACGCCTCGACGTCGATCACCCGCTGTTTGAATCCGATTTGCAGAAAGCCAATGGGAGGGACCTGGTTGTTTCGGGGCCGGGCGAAGTGGGGAGTGATCTTCGAGCGGTAGCCGTAGGCGCGCGGGGAGCCGACGCACGGGGCGACGTCGGTCGTGTCTTCCGGCAGGGCCGACGTGAGGAGTCGCTTCACCTCGGCGGTCTTCCAGGCGACCTGCTCGTCGTAAGGCACGTGTTGGAGCTGGCAGCCGCCGCAGCGGCCGAAGAGCGCGCAGCGCGGCTCGACGGGGTGGGTGGGCGTCGGCAGCCGGCCTGCGTCGGATTCGGGTTCGGCGTCGGCGGGGGTGGGCTCGCCAATTTCTGCGACCTCGAGCATCGGCGCAGTCTGCCCGCGCGTGCCGATGGCGTCGAGCCCGCACATTCGCGCGAAGGGGACCGCTGCGCTACGATCGCGCGCGTGGAAGCGGCGCTCGCGGCCTTTCGGCAGTACCTCGCGTCGGAGAAGCGCGCGTCCGTGCACACGCAGCGCGCCTACCTGCACGATGTCGACGAGCTCGTCGCCTTCGCGCGCAAGGCGCTCGGCCGGGATCCCGCGTCGCTCGGCGAGCTGGACCTCATCATGTGTCGGTCGTACCTGGCATCGCTGCACGGGCGGAACGACGCGGCGACGATCGGTCGCAAGCTGTCGTCGCTGCGCGCCTTCTTCAAGCTGTCCGTGCGCCGCCGCCTCACGCCGTCGAGCCCTGTCGCGGCGCTGCGGGCGCCCAAGCGCGCCAAGCGGCTGCCCTCGTTCCTCGGCAAGGAGGACATGGGCCGCCTCCTCGACGCGCGCGTCGAGCGGCCCGAGCTTTCGTCCGAGGCGCTGGCGCGCGGGCGCGCGCTGGTCGGGGTCCTCTACGGCGCCGGGCGCCGCGTCT
>JBBQJG010000367.1:0-4819 GCA_038325725.1 Polyangia bacterium
GGCGAAGCGCGACGCGCCGCCGCTCGCGATCAGGCGCTGCAGGAACCGGTCACCGACCATGCCGTTCCCCACGACCACCAGCTTCGTTTGCGTCGACATCCGAGGACGATGCTAGAGCGCCCTCCGTTTCCAGTCGGTCAAGAGATTGTCGGAAGGTCGTAACCCGACGGCAAGCGCGGCTCCGTCAAAGACGTGACGCCCGCGCCGCGTCGTCGCGCGGCGTCTTCACTTCCACTTCACTTCCAGATGATGAGCGCCGCGACGGCGAGCAAGAACGCCGCGCCGATCGCGTAGGCCACCCGACGCGCGTTGCCACCCCGCTTCGGACCCTCTTCCCGTCGGTGCCACCCACGTTCGCGTCGACGGCGCGAAGCCTCGGCGTAGTGGTCCTCCCAGCGACGCTCGATCACGTTGCCGTCGCTGGAAGGCGATGACATCGTCCGCTACACCCGGTGTTCGGGCGCCGAGACCTCGAGCCGACGCAGCTCGGACGCGACCTTGCGCAGATCGGCCGCCGCGCGCACGAGGCCAACGGCGGCGATGCGCAGAGCGATCGTCTCCAGCTGCTGCGCGAGCATGATCAGCGTGCGACCCACGAGGTCAGCATGCCTGATGCGAAGAGAATGCGATTCTTATTTCACGGCCATGGGTTGTCGAACGGATGACGGCCGTTCAGCGTTGCCTTGATCGGCCGCTTGATCGCGACGTCCCGCCGGGACACTGTGAAGGGGCGAATGACCGAGAAGCAGCGACGTGTGCGATCGGCCGTGCTGTCAGGGCGCCTCGCGCTCGCGTCGGTGTTCACCGCCGCGGCGATCGGCATCGTTTGTGTCGTCGCAGTGAAGTCGCTCGGCAACGCCGCGGCCGTCGCGCGCGTGGCCGTCACGCGCCAGCTGTCGCTCATCGACGACGCCTCGGCCATGCGCGCGTTCTCGTCGCAAAAGGGTCTCATCGGGCAGTACATCATGACGGGCGATCGCAAGTGGCTCGCCGAGCGCGAGAATCCGCACCCCAACTTCGAGGCGTGGCTCGCGCACGCGAACGCCACGGCGGCGACGCCCCAGGTGCGTCACGTCCTCGCCGAGATCGGCGCCGAGTACGCCGCCTACGACGAAGGCGGCCGCGCCGCGCTCGCCCTGTACGACGCCGGACGCGTCGACGAGGCCAAGGCGCGTCTGTCGGAGCGCGCCCGTCACGGCGTGCGCATGCGGACTCTCTTCGATGAGCTTGGCGCGAGCGCGCGCCGCGAGGCAGAGCTCAAGTTGAGTGAAGAGGAGACGACGCTGCGCGGCCTCGCCCTCGTCCTCGTCGTCACGAGCGTCGTCGGCGCCGTCATGAGCCTCTTGCTGGGGTTCATGTGGTCGCGCCGCATCACGAAACCGATCTACGAGCTGCAGGTGCAGGTCGAATCGGCGGCGGAGCGAACGCGCATCCAGGTCGCGCCGGGGCGCGCCGGCCTGCAGGCTCTCGGCGATCAAGTGAGCGCGCTCGTCGAGCGGCTCGAGGAGACCGACGCCGCGCTCGCCGAGCACCGACGCCACCTCGTGCAGAGCGAAAAGCTGTCGGCCGTGGGCGAGCTCGCGGCGAAGCTCGCCCACGAGATCCTGAACCCACTCGCGGGCATGAAGGCGGCCGTGCAGCTGCTCGCGCGCCAAGGCGCCGCCACGCCGGGCGGCGGCCCCGTGCTCTCGACGGCCGAGGCCCTCAACCGAGAGATCACGCGCGTCGAGGGCCTCGTGCGCCGCCTCGTCAACTACTCGCGCCCGCTCGCGCCGCGCTTCGAGAACATCGATGTCGGCGCGCTCATCGACGCGGCCGAAGAGGGCGCCCACACGATCCTCTCGCGCACGGGCACCGCGATCGTGAGGCGCGTCGACGACGACCTGCCGAGCGTCGAGGTCGATCCGCTGCTCGTGACCCAGGCGCTCGTCAATCTCATCGCGAACGCCGCCGAGGCGGCCTCCTCGACCGGTCGTGTCGCCCGGGTCGAGGTGCAGGCCACCCGCGCGATGGTCCACGGGCGCGAACAGATCGTCATCCGCGTCACCGACAACGGCACCGGCGTCTCCGCCGAGCACGCGCCCGAGCTGTTCAAGCCGTTCTTCACGACGAAGCCCGAGGGCCACGGGCTCGGCCTCGCCGTGAGCCAAAACGTGCTGCTTGAGCACGGCGGAAGAATCCTCGCGCGCAACCGACCCGTGCAAGACGGCCCGGGCGCGATCTTCGAGGTGCAGTTCCCCGTCGTCGCGACGACGCGGGCGCGGGCGAAGGCCTCGTGAGCGCGCACGTCCTCATCGCCGACGACGAGGCGCTCATCCGCCAATCGATCCGGATGGTGCTCGTGCAGGAGGGCTTCGACGTCACGGTCGCCGCCTCGGGCGCCGAGGCGTGGGCGCGCTTTCGCGAGGAGCGCCCCGACATCGTGCTGCTCGATCTCGTGCTCGGCGACGCCGACGGCCTCGATCTGCTGCGCCGCATGCGCGCCGAGTCGACCGAGGTCAAGGTGCTGCTCATTTCGGCGCACGGATCGATCGAGAGCGCCGTGACCGCCATGAAGCTCGGTGGCTACGACTTCATCAAGAAGCCGTTCGAGCTCGAGGAGGTCGTCGCGGCCGTGCGCAACGCGGCGCGCACGAGCTCGCTCGAGCAGCGGGTCGCCTACCTCGCCGCGCAGGAGCGCAAGCGCGTGAGCGCCGTCGCCTTCGTGCACGCGTCGCCGCGCATGAAGCGTATCCTCGACGACGTCGCCGTCATCGCGGCCTCGCCCGTGCCGACGGTGCTCGTCACGGGCGACAGCGGCACGGGCAAGCAGGCGCTCGTGCGGATGCTCCACGACGGCTCGGCGCGCGCCGGCGGCCCGTTCGTCGAGCTCAACTGCTCGGCGATCCCCGAGAACCTCGTCGAGAGCGAGCTGTTCGGTCACGAGCGCGGCGCCTTCTCCGACGCGCGCGATCGCAAGCTCGGCCTCGTCGAGATCGCCGACGGCGGCACGCTCTTCCTCGACGAGATCGGCGACCTGGGCGCGGCCGCGCAGGCCAAGCTGCTGACGTTCCTCGAGCAGCGGACGTTCAGGCGCGTCGGGGCGACGGCCCTGCGACGCGTCGACGCGCGCGTCGTCGCCGCGACGAACCGCGATCTCGCGGCGATGGTGGCGCGGCGCGACTTCCGCGAGGACCTGTTCTACCGGCTCAACGCCATCACGTTGCACCTGCCGCCGCTGCGCGACCGACGCGAAGACGTGCGCGCCCTCGCCGAGCACTTCCTCGAGCACTCCTCGCGCGAGTTCGGCCGCCGCTTCCGCGGCCTCGCGCCCGAGGCCGTCGGGCTGCTCGAAGGCTACGCCTGGCCCGGCAATGTCCGCGAGCTGCGCGCCGTCATCGCGCGCGCCGTCTTGCTCCACGACGACGACGTCCTGCGCGCTGAGCACCTGCCGGCCGAGCTCGTGGCGGCGTCGCTTGCCGCGGGGCCCGGCGCCGTCATCGGGAAGCTCGAAGGCGCGCGCGCGGCCGGCGCGACGATCCCCACGCTCGACCAGATCGAGCTTCAGCACATCCGCCGCGTGCTCGAGATCTGCGGCGGCAACCGCACGCTCGCGGCGCAGCGTCTGGGCATCACGCGCCAGACGCTGCACAAGAAGATCGGCAGCGCCGACGCCGCCGGCACGGACGACGGCGACTGAGACGCTTCAGCCGGTTTTGGCGACGAGCGCGGGCGCGCGGACTGGGGACGATATCTGACCGAGGTTGCCAAGTCTCGGGCCGCTCGAAACCACGGACGCCTCCACCGACGGCGAAGCCATTGGGATCGTCGGTCTCGGCGAGGTCAAAACCCCGCACAGCGATGCGAGGCGCACGAGCTCGGCGGCGCTGTGGACCTGGAGCTTGCCGTTGATGTGGCTGCGGTGGGTCTCGACGGTCTTCACGCTGATGCCCAGCTTGACGGCGACCTGCTTGTTCGTCTGACCCCATATAATGAGGTCGAAGATCTCTCGCTCGCGCGCCGAGAGGCGGTCGAGCGCGCCGGCCCCGTTCGTCGAGCGCGCGATCCCCGCGGAGGCGCCAAGGCCGTCGTCGTTGCGGATCGGCAACACGCGCCGCCCAGCGCCGACCTCGCGGATGGCTTGCAAGATCTCGGCGGGCGTCTGCCACTTGAGCACGTAGCCGACGACCCCCGCGAGCAGCGTCTGCTTCACGTTGGAGTCGTTGGCGCCGGCCGCCAGCACGAGCATGCGTGTCGCCGGTGCGACCTCGCGCAGCGCGCTCGCGAGCAAGATCGCGCTCCGATCCGGGAGGTCGAGGTCGCAGACGACGACGTCGATCGATTGCGACGCGGCGGCGGCCAGGATCCCGGCGCCGTCACCGACGTCGGCGACGACCGTCAGGTCGCTCGCGTCGGCGAGGACCGCGCGCAGTCCCATGCGAAACACCTTCGAGGAATCAGCGAGAGCGATCTTCACGTGGTCGTACCTCCGGAAAAGTTCGTCTCCGAAGTGCAACGACAATGCCGCGTGGCGACCGCTCCCGGCGCGGGGCATCGGCCGAGGACCGTAAAGGAATCACTCGATATAGGAACCTGGCGTTCCTTTTTTTAACGACCCATCTCGTTGACGGGCAAGGTACCTTTCTGCGCCATCCGCCCGGGAGCCAGGAAACCCCTTTGTTGTCGGAGAATTCAAGATGACGCATCGTTTGTCGCGGGGGGGGCTGCTCCTGTTGGTCTCCACTTTTGGGGCAGCGACTTGTGGCGGCGGGACCGGCTCGGGAGGCACCGCTGGCACGACTGGCGGCGGCGCGGGCAGCGCCGGCAGCGCCGGCAGCGC
>JBBQJG010000368.1:0-4773 GCA_038325725.1 Polyangia bacterium
CGCGGACGCCCTGGGCGTCGTCGCGCAGACGGGCGCGACCGTGCCCGACGTCGTGCGCGCGCACCTCGAGGCGGGCGCGCGCGGCGAGGTGCCCGAGACGCCGAAGCCGGGCGACCCGCGGTTGGCGCACGTGACGTGGACGGCGATCGCGGGCCCCGATCACGTGCCCGTCGAGGCGCGGCGCGCCGCCGAGGCGCGCGGGCTGCGCACGGGCGTGCTCTCGCGCGACGTCGAGGATGACGTCGCGACGGTCGCGGCGGCGTACCTCGACCGCGCGGCGCATGAGGCGAGCGCGCCCGGCGCGGCGCGCGTCCTCATTGGAAACGGGGAACCGACGATCAAGGTGGGCGCGGGCGCAGGCAAGGGCGGACGCTCGACGCACCTCGCGCTCGTGATCGCACGCGGCCTCGCGGCGCTGCCGCCCGAGCGGCGCGCGCACGTCGCGTTCCTCGCGGCGGGCACGGACGATCGCGACGGCGACACGCCCGTGTCGGGCGGCCTCGTCGACGGCAACACGTGGGAGCGCATCGCCGCCGCGGGCGTCGACGCGCAGCGCGCCCTCGAGCGCTGGGACAGCTACACGGCGCTCGCGGCCGTGGGCGCGACGGTCACGGGGCCCGGGACGTCAAATTTGTTGGATCTGCACCTGCTCGTCATCACGTAGGGCGCTCGCCGCCTTCGGTCACGACCTCTGACGAACTTGCCGGGCGGGTGTCGTCCCCTATAACGTCTCCGGAGTGAGACGCCGCAGCATCCTGGAAAGAGCCCTGTCGATCGTGACGGTGGCGCTCGCCCTCACTCTGGCGGCCGCGCCCGTGCACGAGGCGACGGCGATCGCGGCCGTCAAGAAGACGGCCAAGAAGAAGACAGTGAGCCACAAGAAGAAGGGCCACGTCGGCCACGTTTTCTTGGAGCGTCACGTCGCCGCGACGCGGGGCGGGCAGCCCAATGTTCAAGCGATGGGCGCGCTCGTGCTCGACGACGGGGGCCACGAGGTCTTCTCGCGCAGCGCCGACAAGGAGCGGCCCATCGCCTCGATCTCGAAGCTCGCGGCGACGCTCGTCGTCGCCGACAAGAACATCGAGCTCGACGGGCTGTCGACGATCGAGAAAGGCGACCTCGACGTCGCGCGCGGGGGCGCGCGGTCGCGGCTGCTCACGGGCATGACGCTGTCGAACCGCGACCTGCTGCACGCGGCGCTCATGGGCTCGGACAACCGGGCCATCCCCGCGCTGGGGCGGGCCGTGAAGCTGAACCCCGCTCAGCTCACGGCGGCGATGAACGCGAAGGTGCACGCGCTCGGCCTCAAGAACACGCGCTTCTTCGAGCCGACGGGGCTGTCGCCCAACAACGTGTCGACGCCGCGCGAAACGATCAAGATGCTGCGCGCCGCGATGGCGCAGCCGCTGCTCGCGTCGATCATGGAGCGCGTCGAATACGACGCCCACCCCGTCGGCAAGCCGCCGCTGCGCTACATCAACACCGACCACGCCGCCGCGCGCGGCAACATCCAGGTGCTCGCGGGCAAGACCGGCTACAACGACGTCGCCCGCTACTGCCTCGTCGTCGCGACGAAGATCGACCAGCGCCCCTACTACATGGCGTTCCTCTCGAACGAGGGGAAGCTCACGCGCTTCGGCGACGTCGCGCGCGTCGCGGATTGGCTCGCGAGCCACAAGCCCAAAGGGCCGACGCCGACGCCCATCGGCGTTCCCCGGGGCCCAGAGCCGGCCGGGGCCGTGCCCATCGTCGCGGCGACGCCGCCCCCGCCGACGATCTCGGCGCCCACGCCGACCGTCGCGTCGGCGCCCGCCCCGGCGCCGGAGCCGAGCCCGCCGACGGTGAGCGCCGGCTCCGTGACGATGCCGGTCGGCGTGCCGCCCACGCCCTCGACGGCGACGCCGTAGGCTGCGGCCATGCTCTCGCTCGGCGACGCGCGGCTCACGATGCTCAACGGCGGCAACTTCCGCCTCGACGGCGGCGCCATGCACGGGGTCGTCCCCAAGACGCTGTGGTCGAAGCTGGTCTCGTGCGACGCGCACAACCGCTGCGAGTACACGACGCGCTGCCTGCTGATTGAAGTCGGCGCGCGCCTGATCCTCGTCGAGACGGGCAACGGCGACAAGTTCCCGCAGAAGCTGAAGGACATTTACGGCATCGACCACGATCGGTCGATCGGCGACGCGCTTGCCGAGACGGGCCTCGAGCCCGACGCGATCGACACCGTCGTCATGACCCACCTGCACTTCGATCACAGCGGCGGCACGACCAAGCGCACGGCCTCGGGCGCGCTCGAGCCCGTGTTCAAGCGCGCCAAACACGTCGTCCAGAAGCTCGAGTGGGAGGACGCGACCCACCCGCACGAGCGCAACCGCGCGAGCTACCTCGCCGAGAGCATCGGCCCGCTCGGCGACGCGGGCCTGCTGCAAATCGTCGACGGCGAGACCGAGATCGCGCCGGGCGTCCGCGTCCTGCCGACGCCGGGGCACACGCGCGGGCATCAATCGGTGCTCGTCGGCGCGCCTGACCCGGGGGCCGAAAAGGCGCTGTTCTTGGGCGACGTCGTGCCGACGGCCGTCCACACGCGCCTGCCGTGGGTCATGGCCTACGACCTCGATCCGGCGCGTACGCTGCAGACGAAGCGCGCGCTGTTCGAGCGCGCCGTGCAAGAGAACTGGCTCCTGCTGTGGGGCCACGATCGCGACCACATGGGCGGCCGCCTCGGCGTCGACAAGGACGGCAACTACGTCGTGCGCGAGCTCGTGACGATCTGAGCGACGATCTCCCAGTGCGCGGCGCGCCCATGAAGGTCTTGCTCCTCACGCCGCCGATGGTTCAGCTGAACACGCCGTATCCGGCGACGGCGTACCTGACCGGGTTCCTGCGCGAGCACGGAGGGCCGCTCGGCGTCGAGGCCGTTCAGGACGATCCGGCGCTCACGCTCGTGCTGCGGCTGCTGTCGCGGGCGGGCCTGGAGGAGGTGCGCGCCGAGCTCGAAGCGAAGCGCGCGCGCGAAGCGCGCCGGAGCAAGGCGCGGCGCGCCGAGGAGCCCGCCGCGGTGACGTTCTTCCTCGCCGAGGCCGATCGGTACCTCGACACCGTCGATGCCGCCGTACGGTTTCTCCAGGGCGGCGATCCGAGCCTCGCGCTGCGCATCGCGGGGCGGACCTTCCTGCCCGAAGGCCCGCGCTTCGCGCCGCTCGCGACGGGCGTCGATCCCGACGCGGACGACACGCTCGCGTGGGCCTTCGGCGCGCTGGGCGTCGCCGATCGCGCGAAGTACCTCGCGAGCCTCTACGTCGACGATCTCGCGGACGTCGTGCGCGACGGCATCGACGCGCGCTTCGCGCTGTCGCGCTACGGCGAGAGCCTCGCCGCGAGCGCCGCGACCTTCGACGACCTGCACGCCGCGATCGAGGCGCCGCCCAGCCTCATCGACGGGTGGCTCGACGAGATCGCCGCCGCGCTCGTCGCGCGCCACGCGCCGGACGTCGTCGCGCTCACCGTGCCGTTCCCCGGCAACGTCTACGGCGCGTTCCGCATCGCGCGCGTCGTCAAGCGCGCGCGGCCCGCCGCCGTCGTCGCGCTGGGAGGCGGGTACGTCAACACCGAGCTGCGCGGCCTCACCGACCCGCGCGTCTTCTCCGACGTGGACTACATCACCTTCGACGACGGCGAGCGCCCTCTGCTCGCGCTGCTCGAGCACCTCCGCGATCCGAAACAGCCGTTGCTGCGCACGATGTGCCTCGAGGCCGGTCGCGTCGTGCTGCGCAGCGATCCGACGCTGCACGACATCCCCCACGCGCTCACGGGCACGCCGACCTACGACGGCCTGCCCCTTCACCGCTACCTCTCGCTCGTCGAGATGCTGAACCCGATGCACCGCCTCTGGTCCGACGGCCGCTGGAACAAGCTCACCGTCGCGCACGGTTGCTACTGGAAGAAGTGCACGTTCTGCGACATCACGCTCGACTACATCTCCCGCTACGATCCGCTCGCGGCCGACCTGCTCGTCGATCGCATCGTCGCGCTCGTCGCCGAGACCGGCCAGACCGGCTTCCACTTCGTCGACGAGGCGGCGCCGCCCGCGGCGCTGCGCGCGCTCGCCGAGCGCCTGCTCGCCCGCAACGTCACGATCACCTGGTGGGGCAACATCCGCTTCGAGAAGACCTTCACGCCCGCGCTCGCGGCGCTGCTCGCGCGCTCGGGCTGCGTCGCCGTGAGCGGCGGCCTCGAGGTCGCCTCGGATCGCCTGCTCGCCTTGATGAAGAAGGGCGTCACCGTCGAGCAGGTCGCGCGCGTGTCTCGCGCCTTCACCGACGCCGGCATCATGGTGCACGCGTACCTCATGTACGGCTTTCCCACCGAGACGCAGCAAGAAACCATCGACGCGCTCGAGCGCGTGCGCCAGCTCTTCGAAGAAGGCTGCGTCCAGTCGGCGTTCTGGCACCGCTTCGCCGCGACGGCGCACAGCCCGATCGGCCAGAAGCCCGACGTCTACGGCATCCGCCTGCGCGTGGAGCCCACCGTCACGTTCGCGCGCAACGAGCTCCCCTTCGAGGATCCCACGGGCTGCGACCACGAGCGCCTCGGCCACGGCCTGCGCAAGGCCGTCTACAACTACATGCACGGCCTCGGCCTGCAGGACGACGTGCGCCAGTGGTTCCGCGAGCCGGCTGCCGCTGGCCCTGGCCGCCGCGCCCCGCGCTTGCCGGCGCCCGAGGTGCCACGCGATCTGATCCGCCGCGCGCTCACGGCTGCACGCTGATCAGC
>JBBQJG010000369.1:0-4742 GCA_038325725.1 Polyangia bacterium
CCCGGGATCGGAATGAGGCGCGGCGAGCCGTCCGGCGTGGTGCCCCCCTTGGTGACGAGCGCCTTGGCCTTGGCGAGCGCCGCCGGCGTGATCACCTGCGCGTCGCGCGCCGCGTGCGCCGTGGCCGTCTGCTTGAGGACGTCCGTGATCGTCTTGCCCGACAGGAGGTCGTCCGCCGAGATCGTGCCGTTGAGCAGATTCAGCGAGTCGACGGCGAACTGCGCGTAGGTGTCGAGCGCGGCGCCGTAGAGGTACGCCGACGCCGAGATGATCTCGCCCGTCTGCGGATCGGCCGACGACGGTCCGTAGCCGAGCGGACCCGCGGGCGCCGGGCGATCGACCCAGTGCATGAACGAGTAGCGCAGGTCGCCGTTGCGCTGCCACGTGAACTTCTTCGCGTCCGTGTCGGCGAGGGTCTGCGTCGCCGCCTCCATGATGCTGCAGGCGTGCGTGAGGTGCGCCTTGTCCATGTTCGCGCCGGCGACGCCCGTGCCGCTCTCGACGAGGGTGTCGATGTCGGCGTTCGCGGCGAGGTACGTCTTGATGGCGTCGAGGTTGCACGAGTTGCGCTTGAGGATGACCATCTGGAGCGGCTTCGTCTTGTCGCTCGGGTCGGTGAGGCCCGCCGCCTTCTTGTCGAGGTCGGCCGGCGCGACGACGGCGTTCGTGGCGCCATCGGTGAGCAGCATGCCGGCGATCGTCTTCGTGAACGCCGTGCTCCAGTCCTTTGCGACCTCTTGCGCCTCGTTCCAGATCGTCAGATCCGGGTCGGTGTCGACGTCGGGGAATTCGACGTTCGTGTAGTAGACGATCGGCTTCGGCACGCGCTTGTTGAGCGTGAGGTCCGTGCGCAGCTTGCCGGTGGCGGGATCGAGGACGGCCTTGCCGTCCGTGTCGACGTCGGCCCAGATGTTCCAGCGGTTCGCGTAGTAGGTGCGGCCGGCCTCGGTCGCGCCGTACTTGCGGTCGTAGTTCTGGGTGATCGTGCGGAAGAAGCCGAACTTCTTGAAAGCGCCGGTCTGCGCGGGCCCGCAGTCGTCGCCGCTGTACTGGCCGCCGGCCTGCAACAGCTGTCCCGCCGAGCAGCGGGCGCCCGTCGGGAGGACCTCGATCGTGTTTCCCTGGGCGTCCGTGATCGGGAAGTTGTCCGGGTAGTTGAAGGCCTCGTAGCTCGAGGGCTTCACCTCGAGGAACGAGTTTCGGATCTCGAGCTCCGCGGGGCCACAGTTCCACGGACCGCCGTCGTCGACAAAGGGATAGAGCTTCGAGCAGGCGTCGTAGTCCGGCGTCGTGACCTGCTTCTCGACGAAGTCGATGTAGCTCGGCGTGATGATGGGCCGGTTCTCGAAGTCGGGATTGGCGTAGTCGGTGTCGCTGACGCTCCACAGGCCGTGCGTCGTGCCGGCCCAATCGAGGTAGCCGACGGGCGGGCTCTCGTTGACCTGGTGCGACCAGTCGATGCGCATGTACTGGCGCTGGTCCCACGGCCGGTCCGTCGTGTTCTCGGCGATGACGTTCGTCTGCTCGCCGGTGCCGGCGTTGTACTCGCGCTTGACGTCGAAGTGCGACTTGATCTCGTAGATCAAGAACGGCGTGTCGTTGTTGTTGGCGGCGCCCTGGAAGGCGTTCTGCGAGCCCGGCGCGTAGTCGTAGGCGCGGTAGGCGATCAGGTACTTCTCGGTGATGTCGAAGCGGACCTTCTGAAGGTCGCCCTGCGTGCCGTCGAACGCCCAGTTGCTGGTGGGCGGGACGCCGACCCACGTCTGCCGGAAGTAAAAGGTCTTCGCCGTGCCGTCCGGTTGAAAGAAGATCGATTTTTCGACCTTGTCCGGTTGCGTGCGGTCGACGTCGCCCTGTCCGGCGCAGCCCGCCGCCGCCCCGAGGGCGAGCGCGGTCAACAAGGACAAAGACGACAAAGACGGGAGGGAAAAAAGCTTCGCAATGCGGGAGCTGGTCATCGGAGTGCCTCCTACAGGGTGCCGGACACGCCTAGGAACGCCTGGGTCATGTTGTTGGCGTTCGGGCCGGAGAAATCGAAAAAGGGAAAGCGCAGGTGCTGATAACGAGAGTCGAGCGCGGGCTGGAAGCTCGCGACGCCGAGGGACAAGGACCAGTGATCGGTGAGCTCGTACCCGAGCGCGATGATTCCCCAGGTCAGATCGGCGCGGCCCATCGGCACCTGGTTGAGCTCGTTGGTCGCGAGCGCCTGCGAAAAGGCGCTCGCCTCGACGGTGTACTTGAACTCATTGATGATGCTGAGGCTGACGGAGAGGCTGTAGCGCCCGTGCGAGAGCGCGGCGGTGCCGAGCGACGTGACGGCGTAGCTCGTGCTCAGCGGACCGCCGCAGTGGTCGGTCTCCGAAGGGCCGCCGGCGCTCGCGCTGCCCGAGGGGCCGGCGCCGTCGCGACAACCCGTCGAATCTCCCGGGTGACCGCCGCGCAAAGGGCTCGTGCGCATGAACTTCACGATGCCGGTGCCGCCGGCGAGCGTGAGCTCCCACCGCTTGCCCTGCGCGTTGGGCGCGCCGAACTCGAAGGACCGGCGCACGGTGCCGGTCACGCCCAATCCCGTCACGAGGTGCGCGTATTGGCTCTCGTAGGACGTCGGCAACACGACGCGCACGGTGCCCCCGAAGGTCACCTTCGCGCGCGGTATCGTGTACAGATTCTTCGCCTGCAAGTAGAGCCACGTGTCCGACGGCGAGAAGCTGCGGCCGTTCGGCAGGTCGGACTTCGTGTACTCCTCTTCGAGATACGAGCGCGCGTTCAGCGACAGCTTGAAGCGCGTGCCGAGACTGAAAGTCGGCCTCAAGAAGAGCGCATTCGAGACGTACGGGTCGCTGTAGCCCGACGAATAGAAGCTACCGCTGCCGACGTAGGTGGAAAGGTCGGCGAACGATCCCCCGAAGCGCTGTTGCAGCCAGCTCTTCTTCTGGTCCGCGTCGCTCGTCGTCGTGAGCGTTCCGCTCTGATCGCGGATGGTGGATTGCCCCCACGCGACGCGCGTTGATCCCACGATCGGCAATGCGAAGGCGAGCACACCCGCCGCGACGCGCGCAAACTGTCGACTCCGTTCCGTCAAGTCGCCCTCCGGAGCTGCCAGGAGTACAAGGGCGGCAGTCTAGCAAAACTGCCGAAAGGTGGGTGCGCCGACGCGGGCGCTGGCGCACGTCAAAAACGCACGTGTAGGGCATAGTGCGACCGCGGACTGTGACGGTCGCCACCGCGAGAGCTTGCCGTCTTCCTCGAACTCTGCAACGGTCCGACGCGCTCATGACAAAGGCATCGTTTCGGGCATCGGTCCGGGCATCCGGCCTCGTTGGCGTCGTCGTTGGCCTCGTGCTCGTCGGGCTCGCGCCCGGAGACGCGTTGGCGGCGGGCAAGCGGCGCGTCGGCGTCGACGTGAACGGCTCGCCCGCGGGCCCGATTCGCGCGGCGATCTCGGACGTCCTCAAGCACCACGGCTACGAGGTCACGTCGGCCGACCTGTCGGGTGACTCGGGGGATGCGATCGCGGGCGCGGCCAAGAAGGGCAAGCTCGCGGCCATCATCGTCGGTGAGGTCCGCGACGGCGGAAAGCGCGCCAAGCTCCGCGTCTACGCGGCGGGCGGCGACCTCATCGGCGAGGGCTCGTGGACGGAGCACGGTGGGGCCAAGAAGCTGGCCAAGGACATCGAGCGCACGCTTTGGGCGCGCGTCGGGGGCGCGCTGTCGAAGGCGAAAGCGGGCGAGGGCGACGCGCGTCCGTCCAAATCATCCAAGGCCGAGAAGGCCGAGCCGCCCGAAGAGAAGTCGGCGGAGCCCGAGGACAAGTCCTCGTACTCGCGCTCCGAGGAGACCGATTCCAAGAGCGACGCCGACGACAACGCCGGATCGTCCCGCAAGAGCAAACGGTCGAAGAAGAAGAAGGACGACGACGCTGACGAGGTCGACGGCGCCGGGGCCGCGGCGTTGCCGGCGCTCGAGCTCGGCGTGGGCGCGCGCTTCATCAAGCGCACGCTGACGTGGGCGAACACGAACGTCACCGGCTATGACATGCCGCTTTCGCCGGCGATTGGCCTCACGCTGGCTTGGTATCCGGTGGCGCACTTCCACGGCGGCTGGGCGTCGAACCTCGGCCTCGCCGCCTCCGCGGAGTTTTTGCCCAGCTACAAGTCGACGACGAAGAGCGACGGCAAGGCCTACCCGACGCCTGAAAACGACTACTGGGGAGGCCTCCGAGGACGCATTCCGCTGGGCCCCGTCGAGGGCGCGCTCACGCTCGGCGGCGGGCAGCACGCCTTCGTGTTTCGCAGCGGCGGCGGCTCCGACCGGTCGACGCTCGCGACGTTGCCCGACGTCGCCTACACCTACGCACGCGTGGGGCTCGACTTTCGCATCGCGCTTCCGGCCAACCTCTCGGCGGTCGTCGGGGGCGGGTATCGCTACGTCCTCAACGGCGGCAAGACGAACTACTTGCTCCAGGGGCCGAGCTTCTTCCCGGACGCGAAGATCACGGGCCTCGACGTCACGGCCGGCCTCGGGTACCGCGTCTTGTCTTTTCTCGAGGCGCGCGGGGGCTTCGATCTGCGGCGTTACTCGATCGCCACGCACGCGAGCGGCGCGCAGCCGGCCGTCGCGAGCGGCACCGACCAAACGATCGCCCTTTGGATCCAGGCCGTCATCGTCCTCGACGGCGCGGCGGGCTCGGGGGCCGCGCCGGCCCACAAGGCGGCGCCCGCGCCGTCTGGAGACGACGCCGA
>JBBQJG010000370.1:0-4740 GCA_038325725.1 Polyangia bacterium
GAGGCACGACGGGCGCCGCGGGCGATCCGGACGCGGGGACCGCGGGTGCGGCCGGGGCGGGCACGGCGGGCGCGGGCGGCGTCGCGCCGGGGACGGGTGGGGTGGTCGCGCTCGGCGACATCGTGCCGCTCTACGACACGACGACGAAGCTCGAGCGCGAGGTGCACTTCGACCGCGGCGACGCGATCGTCACGCGCTGGAGCGATCGCGGGCGCGATCGGCACTGTCGCGAGAACGAGTTCCAGAGCTACGACCACTTCCTCGCGCACTACTGGGAGTACCGAACCGCGCGCTACATGCTCGTCGACAAGGTCGCCAAGGGCGGCTCTACGATTGAACTGTCGTGGGTGACGCTGTGGAAGCTCGACAACCTCCCGGAGTTTCGCGCCTGGTACAACGGCCGCGGCAGCGTCGCGCAGTACACCGGCAACTACGGACCCAACATCACGAAGGTCGGCTCCGGCACCTACGACGACGACTTCAACCGCATCGGCGACGGCGAGCAGTACAAGTTCACGTACACGATCACGAAGGCCATCAACCTCGACGGCACGAACGTGCCGCTCGCCGTCGGTCAATTCATGGAGATCGAGGCGAGTCAGTTCCTGGACACGCCGCCGCCCGCGGGCTCGCGCGACAACTACTACGGCACCGTCTTCCTCTACGAGGTCGGCAACGGCGGCATGGTGCCTTGGTACGCGGTCGGCGACTTCCACGACCAGTCTTCCGAGCGAGAGAACTCGCACAAGCTCGACCCGAAGGGCTGGCTGGGCGGGCGCACGACGCTGCCGTATCAGTATTCGGATGAGCCCGACAACAACTACATGCAGATGGCGACCAACCTGTCCGACCTGAACGGACAGCCCTGGGTGCGCGGGCGTCGCGTCCACCACACGCACATGACCGACGGCAGCCACGACGAAGGCCCCGAGAACGGGATCTTCACCGAGCTCAAGGGCCTCTCGGGGCCAAACTACGTCAACGTGTCGTGCGACAGCTGCCACAAGCGCAACGGTCGCGCGCCCGTCGCCGCCGTGGGCGTGCCGCTCGACAAGTGGGTCTTCAAGGTCGCCGCCGCCGACGGCACGAAGGATCCGCTCATCGGAAGCGTGCTCCAGCCGTTCGGCTTCAACGGCGCGCCCGGCGAAGGCACCGTGTCAATCGCCAAGTGGAACGAGAACGCGGATGGCACGCGCTCGCCCGAGTACGCCTTCGCCACGGGCAAGCCCGCGCTGTTCTCGGCGCGGATCTCGCCGCCGCTCATCGGCCTAGGCCTGCTCGAAGCCGTCCCCGAGTCGACGATTCTCGCGCTCGCCGACGAGGGCGATAAGGACGGCGACGGCATCTCGGGCAGGCCGCAGGTCGGGACGGATCCCGTGACCGGCCAGAAGCGCCTCGGTCGTTTCGGCTGGAAGGCGGGCGCCACGAGCCTCCGGCACCAGATCGCGGGCGCGCTGCGGAACGACATGGGCGTCATGACGTCGATCTTTCCGACGCCCGACTGCGGGGCCCTGCAGCAGGGCTGCGGCAACGACAAGGGACCCGAGCTCAGCGATGCGGCCTTTGACGATCTCGTGAAGTACAACCACCTGCTCGGCGTGCGCGCCCGGCGCAACCTCACCGACGTCGATGCGCTGCGCGGCGAGACGCTGTTCGCGCAGGCGGGCTGCGCGAGCTGTCACGTCGCGACGCTGCAGACCAGCAAGCTGGCGCCGTTTGCCGAGCTGCGCGACCAGACGATCCACCCGTACACCGACCTGTTGCTCCACGACATGGGCGCGGGCCTCGCGGACAACTTGGGCGAAGGCGTGGCGACGGGGGCCGAGTGGCGCACGACGCCGCTGTGGGGCATCGGCCTTTCGGCGTGCGTCACGGGCGGCGTCGTCGGTCCGTTCCAAAAGGCGGTCTGCGCGCCTCACCACGACTACCTGCACGACGGCCGCGCCCGCACGCTCGAAGAGGCGATCCTGTGGCACGGCGGCGAGGGCGCCAAGTCGAAGGCGGCCTACGTGGCGCTGTCAGCGGCCGACAAGGCGGCGACGCTGAAGTTCCTCGACTCGCTGTGAGCATTCACGGAGGCGGCACGAGGATCGGCCCCGTGGGCGACGACGGATCCAGGGTCTCGACGCTCGCCGAAAAGCGCCGCCGCTCGAACAAGTAGCCGCTCACGCCCTGCCGCGCCGTGTTCTCCTTGACCTTGCGCTTGAGCGACGATGCGAGCTGCGCGAGCGCGCCCGGGTGCTCCATCTCCTGAACGACCTCGCCCTGAACGACAGCGACGGAGAGGGTGACGAGCGGGACGTTGACGGTGTTGCCCATGCGGTCGATCGCGACGAAGGTGCCGCGCTGAAGGTCGCCCGCCTCGAACAGCTCGCGTTTTTCGCGATCGAACTGCGAGCAGATCGCCTGCGCGAGCTCCGTGCCGACCTCGGTCGGCGAGACGATCACGAAGTCGTCGCCGCCGATGTGGCCCAGGCGCGCCGTACCCGCGAGCAGGGCGAGCGTCCGCGACAGCACGCGCGCCGCGCAGCGGATCATCTCGTCGCCGCGCAGGAAGCCGTAGCAGTCGTTGTACTCCTTGAAGCGGTCGAGGTCGGCGTAGACGATCGACGCGCCCGGCTCGGCGATCGCCTCGAGGATCCAGCGCTCGATCGTCCGGTTGCCCGGCAGCCCCGTGAGCGGGCTGCAGCTCTGCGCCGACTGCACCTCGAGCGACGTCGAGCGCATGATGAGCTGCCGGATCGTGACCGATCCGATGAGCACGCCTTGCCCGTTGACGACGAGCACGGGGTCGTAGATCTCGTCAGGCGGCCGCTCCATGGCGAGCTTCGCGAGCGACGGGATGCTCATGGAGTCCTCGACGACGAGCGGGCTCGGGTTGGCGGCCTCCTCGGCCGGCTTCCACTGGTAAAGGTGGTAGCCGACGGGGCCGCCCGTCTTCGCGTAGTACGCGCGCCGCGTGACGAGACCCGTGGGTCGCTCGTCGCGCACGATGACGACGTGGTCGAGCGTGGGCTCCTTGCGGAACATGCGATCGAGGTCCTCGCCGCGCTTCTCGTGCTCGCGCAGTGTCTGGCACCCGATGACGAGCGGGCCCACGGCCTCGTTGAGATCGGCCTCGCGGTAGTTGAACTGCCGCATGATCTGCCGCAGTTGCAACCGTACGTTCGTCGCGGGCTCCGTGGGCGAGGGCACGGGGCGACCGAGCAGGTAGCCCTGGGCGTAACGGACGCCGAAGCGCGCGAGCGTCTCGAGCTCCTCCCACGTCTCGACGCCCTCCGCGATGAGCGCAGCGTCGACGCTCCCCGCGAATGCGACGAGCGACTTCAACAGGTGCTGCTTGTACGCGTGACGGTGGATGTCGCGCGACAGCGACATGTCGAGCTTGAGGAAGTGCGGCGCGCACGTCACCAGCGTCACGAGCCCCGAATGGCCCGCGCCGAAGTCGTCGAGCGCGATGCGAAAGCCCTGCTGGACATAGTCGCGGAGGTGTCGCTCGAAGCCCTCGTAGTCGACGATCGACTCGCGCTCGGTTATCTCCATCACGAAGTTCGGTTGGTCGAGCCCGTAGCGCGCGAGCTCGGTCGGTAGCGGCCCGTCGCTCGGGCTGTGCGAGCTGATGACGTAGGGGCTCACGTTGAGGAAGAACCGACGCCGGGAGAGCGCCGACGGCAGCGCCGCGATCGTTCGGAAGGCGACGCGGCGGCAACACGTCTCGAGCTCGTGTGCGAGGCCCAAGCTTTCGGCCGTGTCGAACATCTCGGTCGGCGTTGGCATGAACGACGGCCCGCGCGACAGGACCTCCCACGCGATCGTCGAACCGTGGTGAAGATCGACGATGGGCTGAAAATGTGACGTCACGAGATCGCGCTCGGTGATCCGGAGAAGCGCGTCGTGACGCTCGGGGCGCGGGGATCGTGGTTCCGTGGTCATTCGCTGCCGAGCCGGACCAGCGTAGGGCCGTGGCGCAGGCGCCCGTGCGACAGGATTGAAAACATGCCGGGTGCGCACCCGACCTTCATGTCGGCGCGCGTACGCGCTGCGGCGCTCAGTTGCGGGCGAGGTCAGGCGCTGCCGCGTCGACGGGCGCTCCCTCGACGACGACCTCGCGGGGCTTCCGCGCCGCCGCCAGCTCGTCGGAAGGGGGGACGTCGAGGTCGCCCGTGAGGACATCCATCTGAGCGGCGCGCGCCTTGACGCCCGCCGGACAAACGCGGCGCGTGTACTTGCCGTCGGCGTTCATGTCGAAGGCGCGGCTGTTGTCGCCGAGGGCGGGGCGAATCACCTCGCGCCGCAGCTGCTCGCGCAGCGGCTCGGCGAGCACGGGCACGAGGACCTCGACGCGACGGTGCAGGTTGCGGGGCATCCAGTCCGCCGACGAGAGAAAGTAGCCTTCGCTGTCGCCAGGCGCGCCGAACACGAAGATGCGCTCGTGCTCGAGGAAGCGCCCCACGATCGAGAACACGCGGATGTTCTCGGACACGCCCGCGACCCCGGGACGGAGACAGCAGATCCCGCGCACGCACAGGTCTATTTTTGCGCCCGCGCGAGACGCCCGGTAGAGCGCCTGGATCACGGGCCGGTCGACGAGCGAGTTCAGCTTCGCGAAGATGTAGCCGCGCGCGCCGCGGGCCTCCTGCTCGGCGATGTGTGCGAGGAACGCGTCGGACAAGGTCGCGGGCGCGACGGCGAGCTGGCGGTAGCGCGACTTCTTCGAGAAGCCCGACAGAGAATTGAACA
>JBBQJG010000371.1:0-4736 GCA_038325725.1 Polyangia bacterium
GACGACTCGTCAGGGCGCGCGCCAGAATGCGTCTGCGTGCGGGTCGATTCGGCGCGTCGCGATGAACGCGTCGTCGATGGAGAGGGCCACGGGGCCCGGCGTGAGCCCGTCGGTGATCGAGCCCAGCGTCCACGAGATGCCGGCCGCCCCCGCGGCGTCGGGGCCCGCGATCTCGAACACGAGGGCATCGTCGAGCCACACGCGCAGCACGTCGGCGGCGTCGCCCGTCGCCCGGTAGTAGGCCTGCACCTGGAACCAACGTCCGAGCGGCACGACGACCTCGCTCAAGGGCGTCACGTCGCCCGTTCCCTGGTGGAGCAGTTGCAACGTCAACGCGCCGGCGTCGTTCGCCGCGAGCTTGAGGTCCCACAGGACCGCGTCGCCGCTCGAAGTATGAAACGAGAAGAACACCCAGTACGTCGCGGGGCGCGCGACCGCCGGCACGTAGAACCACGCGCCGTAGTATCCGTCGGGCGCTCCGAGGCCCTTGCGGGTGACCTGGGCGGCGGGCGTCCCCCCGGCGGCGGCCGGTATCGTCGACACCAACGCGAAGTGACCGCTGCGCGCCGGGGGACCTTCGACGACGCCGATCGTACCGCCCCCGTTTTCGTAAGAAGCGCCCATCGTGGCGCCCCCGCGCGTCCAGTCGCCGAGGTCGCCCGTTTCGTGATCCGTCCACCAGAGGAACGCCGGGTCCGTGCCGAGGTTGACCGGATCGTTCGCCGCGCCGCAGCCCACGAGCGCGGCGAGGGCACCGGCGAGCATGAGCGTCCTGCCGGTCGTCTTGCCGGTCGTCTTGCCGGTCGTCTTGCCGGTCATGGTGTCGAGGGCGGAGCGGGCACGAGCGCGCGGTGTGCGGTCTCGACGAAACGTCCGCTCGGGAAGCGCTGCAGGTAGCGAATCGCGAGCGCGCGCGGGCGCGCGTCGCCGCCGCTCGCCTGGGCCGCCTCGATCGAGAGCGCCATCGCCTCTTCGGCGAGCGCGCCGTCGGGCCAGCGCCGCAGATACTCGTCGAGCAGGGCCCCCGCGCGCGCGGCGTCGTGGTCGCGTCGAAGGGCGCGCACGGCCGTCGCGACGAGCGTCGGCTCTTCGTCGCTGCCGGCGCGCGTGCCCGTCACGGGCACGACGTGACCGACGTGGTGTGCGGGGTGCGTCGCCGGACGAACATCGTCATGACCCGCGGACGCAGTGACCGCCGCCGCGCTGACCGCGGGCGGGGCGACGAACGCGGCGGCGGGCGCCTCCGGGGCCACCGCGGCCGGCGGGTTCGGCTCGGGTGGCCGCGCCTGCGGCACGACGGGGGCGGGCGCCACCCAAGCGATGAGACCACGAAGCCTCTGACGAAGCGTCTGACCGAGGCCCGGTCCGCGCGCCGCGCGCGCCCCCGCGCCCGCGAGCAAGAGCAGCGAGACGACGACGACGGGCCGCAGCCACGCCGCGCGGCTCGGCGCCCGCCGCGCCAACAGCGCCGCGCGCACCCGGGCCTTGCTGCCCGCCCGCGGGCCACCGCCGGCCCCGGCGCGCACGAGCGCGGCGAGGTCCGCTTCGGTCGTCCCGGGCGCGGCCTCGAGGTCTCGCAGGCGCGCGAGCTCGCCGTCGGCCTTCGTCACGGCACACCTCCCTCGCGCCGGAGCGTCTCGACGAACCCGAACAGATCCTTGCGCGCGTGGTGCAGACGCGTCCACACCGTCGCGACGGGGATGCTCTGCAGCCGGGCGATCTCTTCGCCGCTGTAGCCTTCGAGCTCGAACAGCATGAACGTCGTCCGGCGCTTCTCGGGCAATCTATCAAGTAAGTCTTGAAGGATCTTCCGGCGCTCCTTTTGCTCGAGCGCCACGGCCGGACCGGCGTCGCGGTCGGGCAACTCGTCCAGCTCGAGATCGGGCCGGCGGGCCAGCACGGCCTTCCACCATTTGCGCCGCTTGTGGCCGGCGACCTGGCGGCTCGCAATGCGGAACAACCAGCCGGCGACGTTGCGGTGGTCGAAGTCGACGAGGCGCCGACGCACGACCAAGAACACCTCCTGGGCGAGGTCCTCCTGATCGGCCGGCGGTGCGCCGAGCGCGCGCAGCCACTTGAGCACGTCATCGAACCACGTGTCGTAAAGCGACGCGAAGTCGGCGCGCTCGGGCGCGTCGGTCGAGCCGAGGCCGCGCGCGTTCACGGGGCCCACCCCCCGTGGGCTGACGCGCAGGTCCCCAAGCCCGGCGGGGCCCGGGAGGGACGACATGGCGAGCGCGATGGCGGGCACAACCGTCAAAGGACGCGAGGGTCGCCAAACCTTCATGGAAAACGCCAAGCGACGCCCGCCGTGGCGCCCGCGCGCAGCCACGACGCGTGGCCGATGACGCCGTCGGGCTCGAGGGCCACGCCGCGCGGGGCGAAGGACATGTCCGCAAAGACACCCACGAAGGGAACCAACCGGCGATTGCCGAGGCTCAGGATAGCACCGGCGCGCGCGCCCCAGTCGACGACGGTCTTCGTCGACCCGCCCAGGGCGTTAATGCGCAGCGCTGTCATCACGGCGCCCGCCTCGAGGCCCAGCTCCCAGGGCAGCGTCGCCGCGGGGCGGCGCCAGCGGAGGCGCGCGCCCAGCTCGAAGGGGACGCGCTGCTCGCGCACGCGCACGCCACCGATGGTGCTCGTCGTCGGCAGGCTCGCGCCCGCGCCGCCCACCGCCACGACGCGGCCACCTCCGACGGCGACGCGAAGCGCACCGCCGACGAGCACGTTCACCTCTCCCGCGGCGTGCGCGACGACGCCCAGCGAGGGGCCGAGCTCGACGCGCAGCCAGGGCTCTCGGGGCACCGGCGCGAGGGTCGGGACAGGCGCTAACGGCGACGCGGGCAGCAGGAACTCGGGCGGCACGAGCGTGAGCGCGACGAATACGGCGGCGACCTGCGCGCGCTGCGTGCAGTCGCGGGCCGCGTCGGTGTATTCGTGGCGCCGCTCGCCGATCGCGACCACGTAGCGCTCGCCCAGATCGCGCGTCGCGAGGGAGGTGGGCGGCTCGACCTGCGGCAACCGCTCGCGCCCGATGAGCGATGCGACGTTCGACCAGACGGCGCGCGTCGACGGACAGGCCACGTCGCCCGCCCCTTGCGCGCGCGCGACGCGGCCTCGACCCGTGGCGACGCAGACGACGGCGACCACGCCGAGCGCGAGCGTGCGTCGCGCGAAGAGGCGCCCGAAAGCGATCGAAGAAGTTCCGTCGCGCCGCAGGCGTTGCAGCCTGGCCCGGTCGCGCCCGACCGTCAACGCCGTTCGTCGCGTGTTCTCGCGATCCAAACGACGCGTCTCTATAACTAGAAGAGGAACACGTCTTATCTTGCCATCAAGATCTTGCCATCAAGATCTTGCCTTGGCCTCGAGCTCGCTTCTCGTTAAGGAGCCTGGCTGAGGGTCCGCGGGCGCTAGAGCCAGCCGGGGCGCCAACCGCGCGCGAGGAGCGCGACGAGGGTCCCGAGCCCCGCGAACGCCCAGATGAGCTCGCGGTGCAGGCTCGCGCGGACCTGGCGCTTGAGCTCGCGAACCATCGGCGAATCGTCGGGGTCCTCGCGCCGCGCGAGCCGCCAGAACGCGAGTTGGAACCTCGCCGACGACGCGAGGACCAGCCAGGGGCGTCGCGGGTGCGGCGGCAGGGTCGCCCGCGTCGCTTCGGGCAAGGACGCGAGCACGCGCGGCTGCAGCCGCACCTGCCAAAGCACCTCGACGATCCAGGGAAAGAACGCGACGCCGAGAAGCACCGTGCCGACGAGGGACTGATCCATGGGCTGAGCCTCCGTGGACCGTCTCAGCAAGCCACGCGCCGCACGCGGCCGGGCCCGCGCGGGGGGGGCTGAGAATCAGCGCCGCTTCTTGTTTGCCTTTTTGGCCTTGGCCTTCGACGTGGCTTTGCCGAGGGGGCGCGCCGACTTCTTCGGCGACTTCTTGGCCGCCGTCTTCGCAACCTTCCTGGCCGGCTTGGCGGAGAGATTCTTCTTCGCCTTCGTCGCCTTCTTCGACGCCTTCGGGGCGCCGGGGGGCGCGTGGCAGACGATCTCGATGTTGTTGCCTTCTGGATCGCGCACGAACGCCGCGTAGTAGTGCGGGTGGTAGTCGGCGCGCAGGCCGGGCGGACCGTTGTCGCTGCCGCCCGCTCCGAGCGCCGCCGCATGAAAAGCGTCGATCGCGTCGCGTGCGCCCGACAGCGCGATGTGCGTCGGGTTCAACGGCTGCTCGGTCTGCATGAGCCAGAGGTCCGGCATCGTGCTGCCCATCCCGACGGCGCCGGGATATTCCATGATGACCTTGTACCCGATGGGCGCGAGCGCCTCGCGGTAGAAGGCGACGAGCTTCGACAGGTCCCCAACTCGAACGCTGACGTGGTCGATCATGGCGCGCAGCGTAGCACCTTCGCCACGCGCCGGATCCAGGCCGCTTTGTCCCCGAGAATCCGACGGTCGAAATACAGGGCTCACGTGACGATCTGATCGGGCTCCTCGCGGGCCGCCGCTTCGTCGCCCTCACCGGGGCCGGGTGCAGCACGGAGTCCGGCACCCCGAGCTGGCCGATCTCCGCATGGCGGGCGCGTCGGCGAGGTCTTGCCGGTCGTCGCGGCGCGCTCGGTGCGGGCATCCGCGCCGAAACCCCGGCCGGCCCCGAAATGCGTTAGTCTCGGACCGTGGCCGGAGCCAAGAACGCGAAGGCGGGCAGGGCAGGGCGGCCGTCCAAGCCCGCGCAGATCGTCAAGGCCA
>JBBQJG010000372.1:0-4707 GCA_038325725.1 Polyangia bacterium
GATGGACAGGTAGTCCGACGAGCCGTGCGCCCGGACGCCGTTGTCCCAATCGGGCCTACCGGCTTGCCCCGGCACGACGAAGTAGCCGGCGACGAGCCCATACGCCGACAGGAAGCCCGGGCCGAGCTCGTCATAGTTCACGATCTTCATCCACTTGCCGTTGACGGCCTTGTGCTTGATGAGCGCGCGGATGGGCGTCGACGAAGGCGCGATCCACACGGGCCCCGAGACGACCTGCCGGATGACGCGCGGGCCGACGTCGGATTGCTTGTAACGGTAGTACTCGTAGCCGTCGCTCGCCTGCTCGGCGCGCCAGCCGCCGATCGTCGTGCGCCACCGCGCGAGCGCCGTGAGCTTCCCGTCGACGCGCGCGTAGACGCTGAGCATCGGGAACTTCTTGCGCGTCTGGTAGTGGAACTTGCCCTTGTCGTCGAACGGCAGGTCGTACCAGATGTCGCCGCGATCGACGACGATCTGGAGGTCCATGTGATCGGCGTAATACGCGGGCCGCGGCGGCAGCTTGACAGCCAGGCGCAGCCGCTTGAACTCGGTCGCCGGGTGCCGCTTGAAGAACGCCAGCACGGCCGCCGCGTCGGTGAGGCCCGTCTGCTCGATCGCGGCCGCCGTGAAGGACTCGACGAGATCGCCCGCCTTCGTCGAGCCGTCCTCGAGCAGCGTCGCCGCCGCGACGACGCGCTCGCGCAGCGCGCGGCGGAAGCCGTCGTAGTCGTTGTCGAGCAAGGGCCGCGCGAGGGCCGCGACGGTCTTCTCGCGCAGGTAGTTCGACTCGTAGATCATGTGCTTCTGCTGGAAACGCCGCACGGCGACCCGCATGGCGTCGTCGTAGACGCCCGCCGTGTGGTGCCCCGCCGCGGGCCCCTTGCCGCCAAGGAGGCCCTCGCACGTGAGGCGACGCTCGACGGCGGCCATGGCCGGCTTCTCGGCGGCGCGCTTTGCGACCAGCTTCACCTTGGGCGCGAGCGCCGGCTGTCGCGCGGCCAGCTCGTCGAGCGTCTCGACGTTGGCGGCCGCGCGCGCCTTCTCGAGCTCCTCGGCGATCTTCGCGATGCGCCGCTTCTCCTTGGGGACGTCGGCGGGCGCGACGTAGGTGACGGTCTCGACGGCCGCGATCGCGTCGGCGCTCTCCTGGTCCTGACAGGCGTGCGCCTCGTCGGCGACGAACCGCGCGCGCAGCACGGACAGCGACGGGAAGATGCCGTAAAGCTCCAGGTAGTTCTTCTCGCCCGGCGGCAATGGCTCGCCGTCTTCGTCGAGCTGATCGTTGGCGAGGCCGATGAAGATGCGTCGGTAGCGGTTGACCATCGGCTGACCGTCGGGGCCCGCCTGTGGCGCGAAGATGTACGGCGTCCAGTCGTCGGAGAGGTCGACGAGCGTGTAGCCCGCCGCCGTCGCCGCCGCCGCGTCCATCCACTGGTCGCGGCCGCCCGCGACGACCAGGGCGCGCCGGTCGTCCGCGCTCTCGGGAGCGGGCGCGACGAGCACGCCCTCCGCCCCCGCGCCGGCCGCGCCCGACGGCGCGACCTCGGCCGTGATGGGCCCCGCGCCGGGCGGACCGCCTCGACCCTCGCCGGGATGACCGGACGAAGCCGAGCCGGTGACGGTCGAGCTGCGACAGGCGCCGAGCGCCAGCGTCACCCCAAACGACACGACCAGCACCCGCGCGCGCCGGCGCGGCTGGTCATTGTGCGAGCTCGTCACCACGCGCTGCGATGTCCCCCGGTCATCGACCGCACCAACATAGCAACGGGCGGCGCGAGACGCGAAGAACTGAATGTTTCGCGGGCAGCGCCCTCAAGGCGTCTTGTGGAGGCAGACGCGGTTTCGGCCCGTCCGCTTCGCTTCGTACATCGCGGCATCGGCCGCCGCGATGAGGGCCTGGGCCTCGCTGCGTCCGTGATCGACGGCGGCCCCGACGCTGATCGTCACGGGGATCTGCTGCCCGCCGAACTCGAGCGGCTTCAGCGCGACCGCCGCGACGAGGCGCTTCGCGAGCGCCTCAGCCCCGTCGAGCTCGATCTCGCGGCAGATGATGGCGAACTCCTCGCCGCCGTAGCGGGCCAGAACGTCCTCGGCGCGGACCGTCGTCATCATGATGCGCGCGACGGCGGCCAGCACCTGATCGCCCGCCTGGTGCCCGTACGTGTCGTTGACCTTCTTGAAGTGGTCGATGTCGACGAACAGCAGCGCGATGGGCTTGCCGTGGCGCACGGCAAAGCGCAGCTCGCCGTGGAGGCGATCGAGAAAGTAGCGCCGGTTGAACGTGCTCGTGAGGCCGTCGCGCAGCGCTGATTCAAAGAGCTGCTTTTGATAGTGCTCGTCGATGTGGTCCTGATACGTGAACTTCAGGATCGTCGACGCGCCGATCGAAATTTTGTCGCCGTCGACGAGATCGACGCGGCTCTTCGCCGGTACACGCGCGCCGTTGCAGAAGGTCCCGTTCGTCGACCCCAGATCGACGAGCACGATCTTGCCGCCCTCGCGCTGCACGGCCGAGTGCTCGCGCGAGACGCCATCGTCGACGATCCGGATGTCCGTGCGATCGCCGCGTCCCAGGACGGTGCGATCAGCCTTGATCTTGTACGTCTCGCCGAAGCTCGGACCGGCGATGACGACGAGGTAGGCGCTCGCGCCGGCCGGTCCCGACTTCGGTCTGCCGAGCGTCGGGACTGTGTTGTGGGTCGTCTCGTCGGGGGCGTCAGCCATGGGCTGATGATGGTACAGGAGTCCCGGGCCCACATGTCGTGGGAAATCCCCCGAAAATGAGGGGATGTCGCGCGTCGGAGGCCCCAGCGGCGGGGACGCGTGGGACAATCTCCGCGGGAGGTCGGCGATGCAGCAGTCCCGTCGTGTCTCTCCGCGAATCGGATATGACGAGGCGGTGTGCCTCACGCGCGTCGACGGACGCGGGCGTCTTTTCGGGCGGTCTGTCGACCTAGGCCCGAGCGGCATCTACGTGACATGCGCCGAGCTGTGCGAGATCGGCACCGAGCTCGTGTGCACGGTGCTGCTGCCCGGCGGCCCGAGGCGCCTGCGCGGCCGCGTCGTGCGGCTCATCGCGATGCCGAAGGCCATCGGGATCGCCGTCGCGTTCACGGACATCAAGGACGCCGACCGCGTCGTCATCGAGCGCCTCGTCGCGAGCCGCCTGGGCGCCACCGAGCCCGTGAAGCTGCGCGTGCCGGGACTCGACCACGAGCTGCGCTGCGAGGCGCTCGTGGGAGAGCGCACGATGCGCGTGACGACGGCGCTGCCTCCGTTCCTGCGCCTCGACAGCGGCGTGGGCGTCACGCGCGGCGACGCGACGCCCGAATCGCGCGGCCACATCAGTCGCATCAGCGTCGATCCCAACGCGACGGACGGCGTTCCGCGCCTCGCGCTCGACGTCGACATCGACGGCGTCGACGAGGCCGACGACCAGCAGGCGCTCGACGACGACCTCGCGCGTCGCGCGCCGCCGACCGCGCTGCCCCGCCCCTACCGCCCGTCGCTCCCCAAGGTGCTGCTGTCCGAGCGCTTCGCGACAGACCTCGTCGCGGGCGCGCCCGTCGAGCTGTCGGCGCCGCCGCGCCGTCGGGGCCGCCGCACGGCCGAGCTCGCGTTGCGCTTCGTCGACCGCCTCACGAGCCTGCCGGGGCCCGACGAGCAGGACCTCACGCGGAAGACGGCGGGCGGTCCCGTGCGTCCCACGACGCGGTCCCTCTCCGCCGCGTGGATGGTCGTGCCGCTACTCCTCTCGATGTCGGCGATCCTCCTTTTGGCCCGCCTCGCCCACTGACCTCGCCCTCTGCGCTTCGCGGCGCCGCGCGCGCCTCCGTGATAGACGAAGGGCGCCATGCACGACGCCTCGGAAGAGGAGCTGTCCTCCGCCCGCAAACAGGTCGATGAGCTGCGCGCCCGCCTCGAGCACGCGAGCTACCGTTACTACGTCCTCGACGCCCCCGAGATCTCGGACGCCGCCTTCGACGCCCTCTTGCGCGAGCTCGGCGAGCTCGAGCACAAGCACCCGGCGCTGCTGACGCCGGACTCACCGACCCAACGCGTGGGCGGCAAAGCCTCCGAGCTGTTCGCGCCCGCGCGCCACTCGTCGCGTCTGCTCTCGCTCGACAACGCCTTCGACGACGACGAGCTCACGGCTTGGGTCGACCGCGCGCGCAAGGGGCTCGGCCGTGAGCCGACGTTCGTGTGCGAGCCGAAGATCGACGGCGTCTCGATCGCCGTCACCTACGAGCGCGGCGTGCTCACGCGCGGCGCGACCCGCGGCGACGGCGACGTCGGCGAGGACGTCACGCCCAACGTCCGCACGATCCGCGCCGTGCCGCCGCGCCTGCGCACGAGCGCGCCGCCCGATTGGCTCGAGGTGCGCGGCGAAGTGTTCCTGCGCAAGGAGGACTTCGAGCGCCTCAACCGCGAGCTCGGCGAAGCGGGCAAACCGATCTTCGCGAACCCGCGCAACTCGACGGCCGGCATGCTGCGCCAAAAAGATCCCAAGGTCACCGCGGGGCGCCCGCTCAGCATCTACTTTCACGGCCTCGTGCGCATCGACGGCAAGGCCCTCGCCTCGTACTCCGAGACGCTCGCCTTCCTGCGCGAGCTCGGCCTGCGCACGCACCCGGACTCCCGCGCGTGCGCGACGCTCGACGAGGTCAGAGCCTACGTCGCCGACACGGGGACCAAGCGCCACGCGTT